>DBKW01000021.1 GCA_002298665.1 Verrucomicrobia bacterium UBA740
GACCGCGCAGCTGATGGACCCGGTCCGGCTCGTGAAAGACGTCATCGCCGTGTATCAGGACGGGGGAAAGGTCCGCGTGGCCTGATGGAACGGACACGGCAAAGGGTGTCTGTCGGGGGGCAAGAGGGCATCGTATGGTTTCTAGGGATGAACGAGATTCGAGGATAGAATAGAGACGGCTATGTTCAAAAAATTGTTTAATTTGGAATTTCTTGATTCCCGCGATCAACGGGCGTACAAGTATCTGGTTGTCTTCTTGCTTTGCCATTTGTTTATCGCGGTTGTTCCGATTGTCGGCCAAGGTTTGTTGTTCAAACTTGTTTACGTATTCACCCGTGGGCTTTCTTTTTTGTCTTTGCTGTGTTTTGCGCTCGCCGTCAACAAGGCACCGTGTTTCAGATATAGATACCATGCCAGGTTCAAGATTACATTTGTTGTAGGCTTGTTTTGGCTTCTGTATTGTCTGTGCGAGGGCACGGTGTTCAATCATGAGAGATTCGGCTCGGTGATTGCTCAAGCCTCTTTTTTCCTTTCCGCTCTCCTGTTGATTTATTTTGGCGGTATTCGCGGCGTCCTGCCGAGTTTGCTGAGGTTTTATCTGATAGTCTTCTATTTGGTGATAATTTTCATGTTCTTGACCAAGGACATCCATCTCGCGACCGTCGATTTCATGACGGGCGAGATTCAGCGTATCGATGAAATGCGCAATACGGATACATTGGCCGCGCGCTATACACACTTTCTTTATCTAGCCCCGTTTTTCTTTTTCCGCGGCGTTTTCGCCAAGACCGGCATCGGCAAACTGGAACGCATTTTCTCCTTAGGTGCCTTGGTGCCGTTTGCCTATTTCTTGATCGGACGCAACTTGTATCGAACGGGTATCGCGCTGATGTTGCTCTGTTTTGCGCTGGCGCTTTTCTATTCGTTGAAGAAGGGCAAATTCGTCGCGCTGCTCATAGTCGTAGCCGCGTGTTTGATTGCGGGGTGGTTCTGGCAAAGCGATTACAGTTACGAGATGCGCCGCCGCATAGAAGACAGAGCCAGACGGGAGCAGGCGTATTCGGCGGTTACTTTTGTGCAAAGCGAACGCGGACTCGAACTCTCGTTGATGCTGGAGAATGTTCCGACCTGGAAACTTGTACTGGGCTCGGGCTTTGGGGCCACTTACGACGCAAGTGAGATGTTCGGACCTAAAGGATATGAGTGGCAGACGATTCATTTGGGTGTGTTTATAACACTACTTTACGGCGGCATCGGTTTCTTTGTCTATATAATCTTTCTGTTTGTGCGAGGGATTCTCGGGAAGCAATATGGTATAAATGCGCCGGATGGGCTCATGCTGGTGTGCAAGTGTTATGTTATAGTCTTTTTTATCCGCTTGTGTTTTGTTCCCTTTGGTTTTGCGGGCAGCCTCATCTTCCCCGACTCGCTTATGTTTCTTTCTCTTGGTATGCTGTGGTCCGATAGAAAGCAGGAGGTTCCCCTCCGGCAGACGAATTTACTGGGGGTTTCATGAAGATCAAGATCATTGGCGTCTATTTCGGGACGTTGCCGCCCTACTTCCAGCTTTGGCTCGATACGGTCGGACGCAATCCGGCGTTTACGTGGCTGCTGTACACGGACGCGGACCTCGCCGCGTACACCGGCCCGGAGAATTTGCGGGTCATTCCCTGTTCGTTCGCGCAGATCAAGGAACGCGTGCAGGACAAACTCGGGTATGCGCCGGATTTGACGACCCCTTGGGGGCTGTGCAAGTTTCGCGTGGCTTTCGGCAAGATCTTCGAGGACGACTTGAAAGACGCGGACTACTGGGGATGGACCGATTTCGACGTTCTGTACGGCGATCTGACGCCTGTGCTGCGGGCCTGCGAAGCGGGCTACGACAAGATTCTCCCGCTGGGGCACTTGTCGCTCGTGCGCAACGACGCGCGCCTGACCACGGGCATCCTCGCACACCCGCTCACGCGCCCCATCCTTTCCCAGGAAAACCCCGAGAAGGGGTCTGGCTGTTTTGACGAAATCGAGTTCCCGTCGAAGATTCTGCCGTCGCTGTCGGCGCGGCAGCAGAACGACATTCCGTTCGCGCACTTCTACTGCCGCTACGGGCACTTTCGCATTCATGCGGCGGAAGCGCTCTACAAACGGCTGGGGCTGACGGAAGGCGCCCGTCCGGCGCCGGTGCCGTGCGTCTTCACCTGGCGGGACGGCCATCTGCACGGGTGGTTCGCGCTGCCGGACAAGTCGGTGAAGAAGGTGGAATGCGTCTACATCCACTTCTTCCGCCGTGATATGTCCCCGCGCGTGGCGGCGTTCGAGAATGGCCAGGCCTATCTGATCGTTCCGAACAAGATAACCGCGTTTGACGGACACGACTTGACGTGGGGCGAAATCGCGTGGCTGGACCGTCCGCGCATCCATTGGCGGTATTTCCTGAAGCGCCTGACGGTAAAGAAGATAGCGGAGAAATTGTCCGCCCGGTTTCGGCAGAGCGGCCCCGCGGCAGAGACCGCAGTCTCCTGCGGCCCGTCTGGAACAAAGGAATGAAATGTGAAAGAGGGTAAATGAAAATACAACTTTCGATCGTCGTCGCGAACTACAATTACGGACGCTTTCTGGCGGACGCGCTGGAGTCCGTCGTGAAGCAGTGCGAGGCGCCGGTGCTGGTGGAGGGACGCCCCGCGTTGCCGATCAAGGGCCGTCCGCAGGACGCAGTGGAACTCATCATCTGCGACGCGGCGTCCAAGGACGAATCCGTGGCGGTCATCCGCCGCTATGAGAAGTATCTTTCGTGGTGGTGCAGCGAGCCGGACGGCGGGCAGAGCGCGGCGTTCAACAAGGGCTTCGCCCACGCCCGCGGCGAATGGTTGACGTGGCTGAACGCGGACGAGATGTACGCGAAGGGGATGCTCCTCGCCTGGGCGAACCTCGTCGCCCGCAAGCCGAAGGCGGAATGGATCACGGCCAACGACATGCATTTCGACGACGCCACGAAGAAAATCATATCTCTTACCTGGGGGCCCCATCGCTCAATTCCCTTCTTGACGCGCAACCATTGTTCGTATGTGGCGTTTGGCTCCAGCGCCTTCTGGCGGCGGTCCCTGTACGACAAAATCGGGCCGATCGACGAGAAGATCAACTATGGCATGGATACGGAATACTGGCAGCGTCTGACGATGGCGGGCTACAAGCCTGTGCGTTTCAATTATTTCTGCTGGCTTTTTCGCGAGCATGACGAGTCCAAGACGTTCGGCAAGCAGACGGAGAAAACGCTGGCCCGGAAGGCGCAAGAGGCCTCTTATGAATGCCGGAAAAACGGCTATACGTTCGAGCATGCGATCAAGAATCCCTGGTACGACCTGTGGATGCTGTGGCGGTTGCTGGATGGCTCCCTCCTTGTGCGGTTCTACCGGCGCCGGACGCTCGTGGGGCGGTCCGTCGTCCCGTTCATCCCGGAATAAGGAGGCAGGATGTCCGACTTCAAGATAACGATTTTCCAGCCGTGCGTGCCGGCCTATCGCGTGGGGTTGTTCGAAGGGCTGGGGCGGCTCTACGGTGCGCGGCTGACGGTCGTGGCCGGTCCGTTCTTCGACAAGGGCGTGCCGAGTTGTCCCCTGCGCGGCGTGCGGACGGACTACGCGCACCCCATCCGCGAGATTGGCGGCATCCGTCTGCAGAGGGGACTGAGCCTCGCGGGGCTGCAGAAGGGGGATGTCGTCGTCATTTGCGGCGAGCCGCGCAATCTGACCCTGATGGGGCTTGCGGTGCGGGCGCGCCTGCGCGGACTCGGCGTCCTGTGGTGGGGGCATCACAAAACCGCGACT
This sequence comes from Verrucomicrobia bacterium UBA740, assembly GCA_002298665.1. Classification (GTDB taxonomy): domain Bacteria; phylum Verrucomicrobiota; class Kiritimatiellia; order RFP12; family UBA1067; genus UBA1067. The sequence goes on from DBKW01000021.1 coordinate 3,822, forward strand.
TCCAAACCCTGGCGCATCGCCGTCCGCCTCTTTTTGACGCGGCTTCTGGCGCAGGACGTTCTCTGCTATACGTCGGAGGGTGCGCGGTGGATGGTGGCGCACGGATTCGCGGCGGACCACGTCTTTTTCACCGGCAACACGATCGACGCGCAGCCGATAAAGGACGCGATTGCGGCGTGGACGCCAGAGAAGCTGTCCGCTTTCCGGCAGGAAAACGGGCTCGCCGGGAAGAAGGTTCTCGTGTTCTGCTCGGCGCTGCGTCCGAAAGTGCGGCTGGACCTTCTGCTGCGCGCGCTGGCCACGGGACGGCTCGCCGCGCGGACGGATATTGTCCTGGCCGTCATCGGGGCGGGCGAGATGGAGGCGGAATATAGGCGCTTGGCGCAGGATCTGGATCTCGCTTCGCGCGTCCGCTGGCTGGGCGCGATGCAGGATCAGATGGCGATGGCGCCGTGGTTCCTTTCCGCGGAACTCTTCGTCTACCCGGGTTCCATCGGTCTCAGCATCCTGCACGCGTTCAACTACGGGCTCCCCGTCGTCACCCACGGGAACGCCGCGCACCAGATGCCCGAGTTCGAGGCGATGAAGGACGACGTGAACGGACTCTGCTTCGCGGAAGGGGACGCCGCGGATTTGGCGGGGAAGATCCTTTCCGTCGTCGACGACGGGCCGAAGTTGGCGGAGTTGTCCCGCCACGCGCGGGAGACGGCCGCGCAGTATACGATGGACCAGATGGTCGCCCA
>DBKW01000036.1 GCA_002298665.1 Verrucomicrobia bacterium UBA740
CACGACATGATACACTTTTCGATTTCACCGCGTTCTGAAAATTCGGTTGCAGGTGCGTTAGGTTTTATGCTATAATGTTATATGAAGAAACATAATGTTTGAGAAAGGAATCGAGAAAGAAGCCATGAAGAGTCTGTTTTGGGTTTTGGGCGCGGTGTGGTCGGGCGCGGCGCTTGTCGCCAAGCCGGTTGAGACAAACGGGATCTATCCGCACCTCTCCTATTACAACTACGAGGGCGAATGCGGCACGGGCGCGGTGGTCCCGTGGGCCGGTTCGCTCTGGGTGATTACCTACGGACCGCACTGTCCGACGGGTTCTTCCGACAAGCTCTACGAAATCAAGCCCGATCTGAGGAAGGTCGTCCGACCCGAGTCCGTGGGCGGCACCCCCGCCGACCGGCTCATCCACCGCGAGACGGACCAGCTCCTCATCGGCCCCTACGTCATCAACGCGCAAGGAACCGTGCGGACGGTGCCGATCGCTGCCATGCCCGGACGCCTGACGGCCGCGGCGCGGCATTTGACGGATTCGAACAAGGTCTACGTCGCGACGATGGAGACGGGCCTTTACGAGCTGGACATGCGCACGCTCTCCACCCGCACGCTCATCCGCGAGAACGGCATGAACGACGGCGCTTTCGCGCCCGTGATGGCGAAAGCGGGCAAGTGGCCCGAAGGGTGGGAGACGGCGCCCCGCACAAAGGTCCCGGGCTACCACGGCAAGGGGCTCGCCTCCGGCTTCGGGCGCGTCTACGTCGCGAACAACGGCGAATACAGCGAAGAAGCGCGCAAGAATCCGTTCATTCCCTCGGGCGTGCTGGCCGACTGGTCCGAGCCGGGCCAGGACTGGCGCACGATCCGCCGGTGCCAGTACACCGAAATCACGACCCGCGACGGTATCTACGGCAACGAACACCCCGCCGCCAACACCCTTTGGGCGCTCGGCTGGGACGCGAAAAGCGTGATTCTGACCGTCTCGGACGACGGCGTCCGCTGGACGGACTACCGCCTCCCCAAAGCGTCCCACTCCTACGACGGGGCGCACGGCTGGAACACCGAATGGCCCCGCATCCGCGAAATCGGCGCGGGGGACGACCTGCTGGCCACGATGCATGGAACCTTCTGGCGCTTCCCGGCGGCCTTTGCGCCCGGCCAGGCGCGCGGAATCCGTCCGCATTCCACCTATTTGAAGGTCATTGGCGACTTCTGCCGTTGGGGCGACCGCGTCGTTTTCGGGTGCGACGATTCGGCGAAGAGCGAATTCCTGAACAAGCGCGCGGCGAAAGGCGCGCTCCAGGGACCGGAACGGAGCCAGTCCAACCTGTGGTTCGTGAAACCGTCCGACCTGGACCGGTTTGGTCCGCCCTCGGGCGCGGCGTTCGTGTTCAGCCGCGAGAAAGTGAAGAAGGGCGAGACCACCCCGCCTTATCTCTGCGCCGGCTACGACCTGAAGTGGCTGTGGCTGACGGGCGGCGCCTTCGACATCGAGATTGACGCGGACGGTTCGGGCCGGTGGCGCAAGGCGCGGGAAGTTTCCGCGGCGGGCACGGATCTTTCGGATCTCGCCGGTGAATGGTTGCGGCTGGTGGCGAAGGAAGACGCCGAGAACGTCTCGGCGGCGCTCATTTACCGCACGGAAGACGCACGAAACGTGGCGAAAAGCGACGCGTTCGCGGCATTTCGCACGGTTTCGCTCCCGGCGGGCGAGAAGGCGCTTTTGCACGTCAACAAGACCGTGCCGGGCAAGCTCGGTGTCGCCTCGGCGGAAAAAGCCTGGGCGCTGGACGCCGATTTGACGCTCGCGGAAGCGGATGCCAAAGTCGGCGCGGCGGTTCGCGCCGCGGCGCCGCTCGCGAAGGACGTCCTTTCCTATGAAAAAGGGTCCATCCTGTATGTGGACGACGCCGGCAAGCGGTGGCGGCTCCCGTACGGGTCGGACGCCTTCAGGCCGGAACCGGGACGGATCTGCCGCGAGATTTGCACGGAGCGCGACCATTTCAACGCGGGGGGCATCTACTACGAGCTTCCGGCGGAAAACGCGCACGGATTCGCCGGGGTGCGCCCGGTGACGACGCACAATGCGCCGGTTTACGACTACGCGAGCTGGCGCGGACTCTTCGTTTTGTCCCTCCCGGGCGCACTCAAGGTCGGCGCAATCGACGAGATGTGGTCCGTGGGCAAGGCGGTCGGACAGGGCGGACCGTGGCGGGAGACGTCCGTCAAGGCGGGCGAACCGTCCGATCCGTACCTCATGAACGGCTTCGACCGGAAGGAACTCGTCCTCAAGGCGGACAAGGCGTGCACGGTCACCCTGGAAGTCGACATCGACGGCTGGGGGACCTGGGTCAAGGCGGGCGAATACGCGCTAAATGCCGAAAACGAGCGTAAAATCGTCTTTCCGCGCGCTTTCGGCGGCTACTGGGCGCGTTTCACCAGCGATGCGGACGCCGTTGTGACGGCGCAGTTCACCTACCGCTAAGCGCCGGACGGACTTTGCACGAGTCCGGTGCACGCTCTAAGAAGAGTAGGCGGCCCGCAGAAACTGCGGGCCGCCCGTCTATCTACGATTCCACAGTTCCACGCGGCCGCCCCACTCCTCCGCATTCCGATTCCCCGGTTTTTGTTGGCGGACTTTCCGGCGGCGCAAGGGTCACTGACTTACGCATTAAAGGTCAGTGACTTTCGTGTCAAAGGTCACTGACTTTC
>DBKW01000014.1:0-7971 GCA_002298665.1 Verrucomicrobia bacterium UBA740
ACATGCGCATGTTAGACCCCTTAACATGCGCATGTTAGATAGCGTCACATGCGGGGGGTATGGACAGGGTGTTCCGCAGGGGAAAATCCCCCTTCTGAGCCGCCCCCGCCCTTTCTCCTGCCGGGGGCGACAGGCGACCGTATAGAGGAATAGGAGACTAGAGCGCGTAAACGGGACAACAGGGACGGACGGAAAACCCCCACCTACATTTTCTACATCTCCGACACAGTTAAAACCGATAGGTTCCGCCCCTCTTCTACATCCTCTACATTTTCTACACGGTTAATAATCCTCTCCCGCGCATTCTCTCCGTGTGAGATATTCTCCCCCCCCTCCCCTACCCCCATTCTACATTATCCACATTTCGCGCGGCTAGGGGAACTCCCACGAGCGCCGCGGCGCTCAGTAGGACCGTCCCTCGCGCTTGGCGAGATAGTTCGCAAGCGAACGCTTGAGCACGCGGTAACCGCCCGGGGTCGGATAATTCCCCGTGAAGTACCAGTCGCCGGTCGTCTTCGGACAGGCCCTGCGCAGCGCCTCGTTCGTCTGGAAGATGACGTCCACTTTCGCCTTCATCCCCGCCGGCGTCAGCAGGCGGGCGATTTCCGCCGAAAGCTCCTGCTGCGTAAAGCGGCCATATAGCGCGACCAGATCCGTTTCGGGCGTCAGGTTACCGACGCCGGCCAGATTGACGAGCGCGCGGAAGGCCACGAGCTCACCCAGCGTGGACATGTCGATGCCGTAGCAGTCGGGGAAGCAAATGGGCGGCGCGGACGAGGCGACGACGATGCGCTTCGGGCCCAGCCGGTCCAGCATCGGCAGAATGGCGTTGCGCATCGTATTGCCGCGGACGATGGAGTCGTCCAGAACGACGAGCGTGTCCACGCCTGGACGCACCAGTCCGTAGGTGACATCGTAGACGTGCTTGTAGAACTCGCGCCGCGCCGCAGCGTCCGCGATGAACGTGCGGAACTTCGCGTCCTTTATCGCGATCTGACCGAAGCGCACCGGACGCCCCTCGGCCAGACCCTCGCTCCACAGTGCGGAGAGGAGTCCGTGGAAGGCGACCTGCGCCGAATTGGGGATGTAGCTGAAGAAGGTGTGCTCGAAGTCGTAGTCGATCGCCTTCAGGAGCGGCAAAGCCAGTTCTTCGCCCAGGCGCTTGCGCTCCTGGTGGATTTCCGCGTCATTGGCGCGCGAGAAGTAGATGCGCTCGAAAACGCAACTGCGCGCCTCGGCCGGCTCGAGTATCCGCTCGAACGAGACCTCGCCGGACGGCGAGACAATCAACGCTTCGCCGGGGACGAGTTCCTTGACGTCCTCCGTCATGCAATCGAACGCCGCCTGTATGGCGGGGCGCTCCGACGCGGCGACGGCGATGTTCTCGTCGACGTAATAGTAGCCCGGGCGGATGCCGTGCGCATCGCGGATGGCAAAACTCCAGCCGTCCGCCGTCATGCCGCAAAGCGTGAAGGCGCCGTCCAAGCGCGGCAGAAGGGACTTCAACGCCGCGATGAGCACGGCGCCGCGGTCCGCGACGCCCGCCATTTCCGCCTTGAGCATCTCGGAAGCGATCCACTCGCAAATCAAGTAGCCGTCCGCCTGCGACTCGGGGAACTTCCCAAGCTCGACGTAGGCGTCGAAAAGCTCCTGCGTATTGGTCAGATTGAAGTTTCCGGCCAGAAAGAGCGTGCGTTTGAGGCGCGTGGCCTTGTGGACGAACGGATGGCAGAAACTCTCGTCGCCCTTCCCGTAGGTGGCGTAGCGCAGATGGCCGAGAAACAGCGTCTCGTCCCCCACGCGGCGCTTGGCTATGAGAGCGAGCAAGTCCGCGAGCGGCGTCGCGGAGGCGGACTTCATGATCTGGTAGGCGGGGGAGCCGGGCGCAGGGTTCAGCGACAGCATCGCCGCGCCGGCGCCGTCCTGTCCCCGGTTATGCTGTTTCTCCAGAAGGAGGGACAACTTCGTGCCGCCGAAGTCCGCCGCGCCGTACGCTTCCCGGTAAAACGCGGCGCCCCTCCGCAAACGGAGGAGCGTGACCGCGCATTCGTGTTTGATCGAATCGGACATCCCAAAGGACCTTTCCGAATCAGTACAGGAAGAGCATCTCCCGGTACTTCGGCAGGGGCCACTTGTCGTCCGAGACAATCTTCTCCAGATTGTCCACCGTGGTGCGCAAGGCAACCATGGCGGTCAGAATGGCGTGCGTATCCTTCTTGGAGATCGCCTCCTCGAGATCCGCGCCCTGCGTCTTGAGGGCATCCAACCCGACGCCGAGACGGATGACCGAATCGCGCAGCGCGGAAGTGCCCGCCGCAATCGCGCACTTGTCGGCCTTCTCGCACGCCTTCAGAGAGTCAAGATACTCCGCCTTGGCAGCCGGGGCCACGATCGTGCGGACGATATCCAGCGCGCAGTTGCCCTCGATGAGGATCTTCTGGACGTACTCCTCGCTGGCGATTTCCTCGCGGGACGCGAGTTCGCGCGCACTGAATACGCCGGCCTTCTCGAACATCTCCACATTCTCCTTGAGGGAGAACGCCTTGAGCGCCTCGGGCGTCGTCGCGGCGTTGGGGAGTCCGCGCTTGGCGGCCTCGGTCAGCCAGTCCGACTTGTAGCCGTCGCCGTTGAAGAGGATGCGCTTATGCGCCTTGATGATGTCCTGCAGGATCTTCTGCAGAGCAGAGTGGAACTCGGGCGAATGCTTGCCCGGCTCGACCTTGCCGCAGACGCCCGCCTTCTCGAGTTCGCCGGCGATGCGGTTCATCGCCTCGCCCACAATCGTGTTCAGCACCACGTTCGGACCCGAGCAGCTCGCCGAGGAACCCGGCGCGCGGAACTCGAACTTGTTGCCCGTGAAGGCGAACGGCGAGGTGCGGTTGCGGTCCGTCGCGTCCTTCGGCAGGACCGGCAGCGTATCCACGCCGATGCGCATCTGGCCGGCGTGCTTGGAGTGCTTCGGCTCGCCATTCTCGAGCTGCGCGACGACGTCCGCGAGCTGGTCGCCGAGGTAGATGGAAATCACCGCGGGCGGCGCTTCGTTCGCGCCGAGACGATGGTCGTTGCCGGCCGTCGCGACGGAGGCGCGCACGAGATCCGCATGCTTGTCGACCGCCTCGATGACGGCGCAGAGTGTCGTCAGGAAGATAGCGTTCTGGTGCGGATCGTTGCCCGGATTCAAGAGGTTCGTCTTGCCGTAGGCGACGGACCAGTTGTTGTGCTTGCCCGAGCCGTTGATGCCGGCGAACGGTTTCTCATGGAGGAGGCAGACGAATCCGTTGCGGTCGGCGACCTGGCGGAGGACTTCCATGATCAGCATGTTGTGGTCGCAACTGAGATTGAGTTCCTCGAACATAGGGGCGAGCTCGAACTGCGCCGGCGCGACCTCGTTGTGGCGCGTCTTGGCCGGGATGCCGAGCTTCCAAAGCTCCTTCTCGACCTCGCTCATGAAGTTCAGGATGCGGTTGCGGATCGAGCCGAAGTAGTGGTCCTCAAGCTGCTGATGCTTCGCGGAAGGCGCACCGAAAAGCGTCCGACCCGTCATCACGAGATCGGGGCGCGCGAGGTAGTACGACTTGTCGATCAGGAAGTACTCCTGTTCCGGCCCGAGGGTGATCGTGACCTTCTCTTCCGCCTTGCCGAAACACTTCATGAGGCGCTTCGTGGCCGCGCTCAGATACTGCATCGAACGCAGGAGCGGCGTCTTCTGGTCAAGCGCCTCGCCCGTGTACGCGCAGAACGCGGTCGGAATACACAAGGTCGCGCCGTTGCCGTGGCGCTTGATGAACGCCGGGGAGGTCGGATCCCACGCCGTGTAGCCGCGCGCTTCGAAAGTGGAACGAATGCCGCCCGAAGGGAAGCTCGACGCGTCCGGCTCGCCGACGATCAGGTTCTTGCCCGAGAATGCCTGCACAGGCTTGCCGTCGATGATCTCCAGAAACGCGTCGTGCTTCTCTGCGGTGGACCCGGTCAACGGCAGGAACCAGTGGGTGTAGTGCGTCGCGCCGCGGTCCATCGCCCAGTGGCGCATCGCGTGGGCGACTTCGCCGGCGATGGAAGGGTCGAGCGGCTGACCGCCGTCTATTGTCGCCAAAAGCTTCTTGCAGGTCTCCTTGGAGAGGTACTTCTGCATCGTCTCCTTCGTGAAGACATCTTCCGCGTAACCGATGTCACGCATATCGTCGTTAATCTCTACCGGAGCCGAAGGCGCTGTCGCCTTCAAATCCGCCACCTTCTCCATTGCCGCCAGACGGGCACATACGCTCATTGTATTGATCCTTTCACTCTTTCGGGCCGCCACACCGGCAACCCACGACGTTAAAATACACTAGCAAATACCGTGCCAACGCCCTTCCGGCGTCGTAAAAGCCCTGAAAATGCGATCCATAGCCCTTTTCTTGTAAGGCGTCGCACATTCTTTTACATAAAATGTACAAGCGAACCCCGTCACCGACATCAATTCGCCTTGCTGTCGTGCATATCGTAGAAGAAGATGCGCAGCGAGTTCGCGACCACGAGGATCGTGCTCGCGTTGTGCATGACGGCGCCGGCGATGACGGGTATCAGCCCCAGACCGCCCAGGAGAAGTCCGACCGTATTGACGCCCACGGAGACGAAGAAGTTCTGCCGGATGACGTCCATCGTCCGGTGCGCGAGCCCGTACGTCGCCGGCAAAAGGAGCGCGTTGTCGCCGGCGATCGTGATGTCCGCCGCCTCCATCGCGACGTCCGTGCGCGTCTTGCCGAGCGCGATTCCCACGTCGGCATAGGCGAGCCCGGGCGCGTCGTTTATGCCGTCCCCGACCATCACGACGCCGTTGCCCTCCGCCTGCAGGCGCAAAATCACCTTCGCCTTGTCCTCCGGCATGAGTTCGGACTCGAACCCGTCCAGCCCCAGGCGCCGCGCGACGACGTCCGCCTGCTGTTCCTGGTCGCCCGTCAGGAGCAGGATGTCGTCCACGCCCGACAGCCGCAGGCGGTTGAGCGCCTTCTTCATGTTCTCCCTAAGCGGATCGTGGATGCCGATCAAACCGACGATTTCGGGTCCGTTCGCGACGTAAATGACGCTTTCGCCGTTGGCGAACATCTTCGAAGCCTGTTCGCGCATGGGATGGGTATGGATGCCCGCCTCGTTCAGGAAACGCTTGGAGCCGACGCGCACGGTCTTGCGCCCCACTTTCGTCCAGACGCCCCGCCCCACGACCGTGTGGACCTCGCGATGGGCGGGGATGGACCCGCCCATCCGCTGAAGGCGCGAAAGGATTGCGTTCGCCATCGGGTGGCGGCTCGTTTCCTCCGCCGCGGCGGCGAGGGCGAGGACCTGTTCGCGCGAATATTCTCCGGATACTGTCGCGATGGACGTGACGCGCGGCCGGCCCTCCGTCAACGTGCCGGTCTTGTCGAGGATGAGCGTATCCGCCTCGGTCAGCGTCTGCAGGCAGCCGCCGCCCTTGATGAGCACGCCGTTGCGCGCGGCCGTCGAAATCGCCGCGGAAAGCGCCGCGGCCGTCGAGAGGCGGATTCCGCACGAATAGTCGATGACGAGCATGTTGAGCGCCCGGTTCACATCGTGCGTGCACAGATAGACGACGAGCGCGAGCGAAATGTTGACCGGCACGAGCGCCGCGGAGAACCTGTCCGCGTACGTCTGGATCTCCGCCTTCTTGCCCTCGGCGTCCTCCACCATGCGGATGATCCGCGAAACCGCCGTGCCCTCGCCGACGGAATCGACGCGGATGGACGCCGTCCCGTCCACCGCGAGCGTGCCGGCGTAGACCTTGCCGCCCGGCTCGCGCGGCACCGGACCGAACTCGCCCGTGATGGACGACTGATCCACGAAGACGCGCCCTTCGGCGATTTCGCCGTCCGCGCAAATCTTCTCGCCCGTGTGGACGACGATGTAGTCCCCCGGCTTGAGCGCGGAAACCTCGACACGCTCGAGCGGCGAGCCGAGTTCGCCCGAGGCCGCGCGCCAGACCTTCTCGCCCTCGACGGACAGCATCTCGCGGATCGCGTTGCGCGTCTGGTTCATCGTGTACGCCGTCAGGGATTCGGCCAGGTCATGCAGCATGAGGACGGTCAGGGCGGATCCCGCCCGCCCGGTCGCCACGCTCGAGACGATCGCCAGCACACTCAAGGTGTCCGCGTTCGGAAGGCAGGTTCGGCGCAGGGCGCCGATTCCGCTGCGGAAGATCGGGGCGGCGAGCGCCAGCGCGCCGAATCCGGCCGGCGTGAGGAACCGCCCCAGGACCGTCGCCGGCGCGGCTTTCTTGAAGAGCCAGGACCCCACCAGCAAAAGGCCCGAAACGCCTGCGCGCGTCAGCATCGTCGCCACCGTCTCCTCGTGCAGGTCGCGCTCTTTCACGGAAAGATGGTTGCGCTCCTCGCGCACTTTCTGGAGCGCGCTGAGCGAATGGATCTGGATGAGGCTTTCGACCGACTCCAGCAGGTCGTCGTCCGTCACGCGCGCCGGGTCGTACGTCAGGATCACGCTCGAGGCGGCGCAGTTCATGCGCTGCGAGGTCACACCGCGCAACTGGGAAAAGTGGTTCTCGAGGTCGGTCTGCTCCGCCGAAAGATACTTGATCGCGCGGCAGACGATCCGTACGCGCCCCGGCAGACGGTGCGCGAACCGGCACTTCAAAAGCGGCACTTGATTGGTGTGAAAAGCCATGATATAAACCTCGTTTCCATTTAGAGAGTATCGACAAAACGCGCGACGGCCGCGGCCACGCCGGGCTCGTCCGGACCGGACACGTCGCCCAGCCCCTTCAGGAACCGCAGAAACGCCTGCCACGACGTCTCGAGCCACGCCCGAATCACCGCCTCGCACGTCTTTTCGGGATCGTAGCGCAGAAGAAGATTGCCCGTCACCAGGCACAGTTCGGCGGACGTCACGCCCGGCAACTTCAAGAGACGTTCCCGGAAGAGGTCCGCGAACTTCGCCGCGGCCTCCGGGTACTGCTTCACGCCGCCCACGTTGACGCGCAGCCTCCCCGGCAGGGAATGCACGACGCGGATGCGCCCGACATGGTTGACATAGGCTTCGATAAGCGGATTCATCGATTGAGTCCCTCCTAACGGAATCCTCAGCGGGAAAGCGAACGCTGCAGCCACCAAAGAAGCGGCAAAGGCGCGAATTTCGTCCCCGCACGCCCCAAAACGCCGCGCCCGAGCGCGAGCAGCAAAACGACCGTCATCAGGGACGAAAGATCCAACAGCCCGCCCGTCCGCTTCAGGACGGCTTGATTCAAGGCGAAATAAACCGTCTTCAATTCGCGCCCGACGAGCGACTGCTGCGCGGCGAGCGCCGCGTCGAAATCGAAAGCGTGCGTGCAGGCGGCCAGGACGAGCGGCGGCGTCAGACGCGCCGCGTCGTACCGCACGAGCGCCGTCCCCAGCGTCGCGTTCACCGTGACGGACTCTATCCCCGACAAACGTTTCATCTGGACGACGAACATCTCCGCCGCGCGCGCACGCCCTTTCAGGGAAGGTATCCGGAGGCGCAGGCGTCCGGGCAAGGCGTGGAGAACCTCCAGCACGCCCGCAAATGAAACGAGTCCATTCCTATTCTCTCTTCTCATATTACATTAGTTTAACACACCTTCGCGCCGAAGTCAATCCCCCGCCCGATGCACAAAAAGCGCCCGCAATGTCGCGAGACACCCGGGACAGGTCGTTCCGAGGGGTGGAGAGCGAAAGCGAAAAAGGAGAAGGATCGGCTGGAGAAACGGAAGGATGCCTACACGATTAATAAACGCCGATGAGCAACAAAGGACTACGCTAACGCTTCGCCTGACGGCTTCGCAGGTTCCGCTCCCGGACACAGGCGGACAGCCTTTTCCATAGCCTCCTTCGCGGCCTTGTTCGAGGGCGAGATGTGCGAAGCCTTGGGCGGAACATTAGGGGAGCCTTTTGCCGCCTGTCGGAATTTAGACTCCTCCTCTCCATCGGCGAAACGGCACCCCCGTTC
>DBKW01000014.1:8045-11157 GCA_002298665.1 Verrucomicrobia bacterium UBA740
CCGGCGCAACGCCATCGCCGTTCCGGCGCGAAGAAGAAGAGAAGGCGTACACACCGCATTGCCCTCCCCTGCACCACCCCGGGCGCACCCCTGTCGATGACAAAAAAGGCGGCCCGCTTGCGCGGGCCGCCCCAACGTACAACAAACACGAAAGGAAACGTTGTTGCGTTAAACCTGCGGACGGTTCCGCCGCAGACCTAACATCGCCGCACCTACGAGGAGCATCAGCCCGCTCGTCGGCTCCGGGAGAGCCGTGAAGGTGAGCCCTGATCCTAATGCATTGATTGAGGACCATTGGGCATTAAATTCTGCTGAAGACGCGAGAGCCGCGCCGAGTTTGTCATAGGAGACACTGCCGGACCGGGCAATGGATGTCGCGCCACTTCCATCAACTTTGTTCACAAGCTCGATGAAAAAGGAATAGCCGGCATAATCTGTGCCGCCAAAGTCTGCATAGGCCGGGTATTCCCCGCCCATATAGTCCTTCCCGACATATGTGCTCTGCACGGTGGTCCCGTCCGAATTGAACATATAGCTGTCCAATTGCTGGGACGTTCCGTCTTTGACTGCATAGAGAGCCGCGTAATTCCAAGTGCTGCCCGACGCGGAAGCATCGCCGCCGATATTCACAGTCGGATTGACCTGCCAGTACAGAACCTGCGCAGAAACAGCCGACGCCAGAGCCACCGCGCAGACCGAAGCGATTAGTTTATTTCTCATTTCCAAACTCCTTTTCTTGTTTACTTGATGGTCGCCGAGGGACTCGTCGTGCCCGTACTCTTGTACCAGAAACCGACCCCGACAGGAATGACGGCCGTATTTTCCGTCAATTCTTCGAATTTTGTGGTCGGGAAGCCCTCCGTGACCGTAGTGGACATCGTGCACCACTTGCCGTCGTGGTAGACAACGAACCGGCGCTTGCCGACGTTATCGTTCCAGGTGATATTGTCCCCGTCCGCACAGCCCGTCCACGTCACCTGGAACAGGTCGAGCGCCGTCGTTCCCGGGTTGCCAAGGAGGGTGAACGCGTCGGCTTGGGCGGTGAGGGTAGTTTCGCCCGAAACAACCTGACCATAGAGGAAGAAGCTCTTGGAAGCATCAATTGTAGCCTGCGAACGGTTGAGCCAGACGGCCGCGCCGCGCGCCAAGGCGGAATCCGCCGCAGGAGCCGTCTCGCTAACATTGCCGATGCCCGAAACCGAGACCACCGCTTCCCACGCACCCTTATCGTCTATCGCCCAGCCGTCCCAGGATTTGCCGTTCCACTTGAGGATGGAGTCGCCCTTTTGGAGGTTGGTGGTGAGGATGTAGTCCGTCACCTTGATGGACGCCCCATCCCCGACTTGCGCCAGCGGAACCGCCACAATGACACTTTTCGCCGCGCTTTCGACTTCTATCCGGCAGAGTGTGTTGTTCGCCGTCACCTCGGCCTGGAGACCTACGGCAAACGCCGCGGACGCGGCAAACAGAAGATTTTTCACGTTCATCGTCGATTTCCTCCTTATTTGGATGCGCGTGTGACCTTGAAGAAACGGTTTTCAGCCGAATCCTCGACCACGAGGGTAATGTCGCCTTCCGCGCCGTTGATGCCCGTGGCGAGGTTGTTCTGGTCCATGTTCGACAGGGTGGCCCCGCCCGTGACGGTATACTGGAGGTACGGCACCGTATTCGCGACCATAATGAGCACTTTCGCGCCCACAAGCCGGATGCCCGTCACGATCGGCTGGGGAACCTCCGCCGGAACCGCCGTCGGAGCCGCACCGGTGCCCGAAACCGCCGCGACATGCGCCGCGGCCCCCGCCTGCGCCGTCTGGACCGCCACATAGCTGTTGACCGCCGCGGGGGTGCCGTCCGCCTTCAGTCCGGCGACCTTGGGCTGTCCGCCCGCATTCGCCTGGACGCGCGTATCGAGGAGGTACACCGCGAGATTGCCGCCCACCCCTTCGGGGAGCGTGAAAACGACCGGCGTGCAGCGTCCGTCCTTCGCGAGCGGAGCCATGCCTATGATAGTATCATTGTCGGGGTCGACCAGCGAACCGTCCGCCTTCAGACCCATGAATTCCGTCTTGGACGCCACTAGCGCATAGACTTCACCGTCCAGAACCGTCGTGCCGTCCGCATACGTGTCCGGACCGACGGACGAGAACTGCACGAAGGAAGGAATCGCCCACGCGCCCAGCGCCAACGCCGAAGCCGCAATCAAAAGAGAGAGTTTCTTCATTTTCTACGCGTCCTTTCCTTAGTTCTGCACCTGTTGCGCCGCGCCCGACGCCTTGACCTGGAAGGTCAGAACCTTGCCATTGACATTGCCGAGTTTTTTACTCGAAAGGTCAACTTTCGCAATCGTCGACGTCTTGCCGTCTGCAACTTCCGAAGTGATTTCCGGCGCTAGACTGACCGTGTTGCCATTCTCGTCCTTTACGACGACTGTATAGGCGTTCGCCTTGCCCGGAACTGTGAAGGAGGCCTTTTCTTTCTCCACCGTCATCTTGGAGACTTCGAACTTCGTGCCGTCATTGACCGCGTACCCGGCCTCGACGCCAAGCCCCGCCTCGTACTTCTGCGCATAAGTCAGCCCGGAGCTGTCGGAGACCGACTGACCCAAAGTCCCGCTCTTCACGCCATTCCGCGCACACCAGTTCAACGAAACCTGGACCGCGGCATCTCCCTCGCCGACGGTGTCCACGGCGGTATCGGGATACGGCTTGATTTCGGCAATGGAGCTGTTGGGCGTGACCACGACATCGTCCACCGCAGTCTGACCGTCCACCGTGACGGACGCGATGGTCTTTTCGGTCGCGGGCTTTCCGGGGAAAGCGTAGGTTCCGCAAACCTTTCCGTCCACACTGACGCGGCACTTGTTGCTCGCATAGTCCATCACCAACGTCAAACGAATCCAGGAGCCGACTTCCGGCATGACACCAAGATCGCCCCAAGAATAGGACTCTCCAAACTTACGCCAAACATAAAAGCTCACCTTTTTCTTGCCATCGGCAAAGCTAGAGCTTTTCCCCGCCGCAACGGCAATCTGGATATCCTCACCTTCGCCGGGGGCTTCCGATGGTTTTTCCTCCGCCGCGGCGACCTTGACCATCATATCCACGACGACCAC
>DBKW01000014.1:11262-11677 GCA_002298665.1 Verrucomicrobia bacterium UBA740
TCGCCCGTCAGCGGCAATCCAACCGCCACCGTGGGATTATACTCGTACGATTCCGCGGCGACCGTGCCGTCACCCGTCCAGCCTGCCGGCGTCGCATCCGCCTCAGTGGACTCGAAATCGTCGCTCACGACTGCGGAAGTCGTGGCACCGCCGCTTTCCACCGCGGAAACAGCTGTGAAAGCGAGTGCCGCGCACACACCCATCAGCAATTTTCCTGTCAATCTCACCATCGTTTTTTCTCCTTTTTCTACCGACTATATAATCATTATACAATATTTTGACTTCCCTCGCAAGGGGAAATTTTCTACGAAAAGTGTATCATGTCGTGAGACACCCGGGACAGGTCGTTCCGAGGGGGGGAGAGCGAAAGCGAAAAAGGAGAGGGATCGGTTGAGGAAACGGAAGGAAAGGATGC
>DBKW01000083.1 GCA_002298665.1 Verrucomicrobia bacterium UBA740
GTGTTGCTCACCCGCCGTGGAAATGCTATAATCCTCTTGTTGTCCGTTCCTTGGGTCCGTCCGGGTTCTGAGGCGGGGACTCTATATAAGGATAAAGAGAAATGCAAGTTCAGAGCACGATAAAATACCGCGTCATCCCGATGAAACATCCCCAAGACGCGAAGAAACTTCTGCGTCCGGTGGTGGTGGAGCGTCCGATCTACTCGCTCGAACGGGCGGTGGATTTCGCGCTGAAAAGCGGCTACATCCGCGGGCAGAAGTACGACGCGATCGGCACGATTCTGGGCTTTCTGGAAGCGGTCAAGTATCTGGACCGGGCGGGCAATTCGGTCGTCATAGACGACTGGCTGCGTTTCCACGGCGAGTTGACGGGGTACGTCGACGAAGAAACGCGGCGTTTGGGTCCCGGGAACGGCTATCGCATGGTCGTCACGCCGCTGCGGAACTTCAAGGGCAAGCTGAAAGACTACGGGTTCGAGAATGCGGACAATCTGGAGGGGCGGCTGGCGGTGCAGGCGATAGCGAGCAACAAGAGCCGCACGATCGACGTCATCCTGCCGGGCGAGCGCATCATGGTGAACGGGCGGAATCTGAAGTATTCCGCCGCGCGCGGCGATTCGGTGACGGCGTCCTGGACGGACGCGGACGGCGAACAGCGGACGATTCGTCTGGAGCCGGAGTGGGGGAGCGGACCGGCGATGGACCTCGGCATCCCGGAGGCGTTGGCGAATCTCACCGCCGGGACGGAGGTGACCTTCACGTTCCGCCTCCACGTCGGCGCGGCGGAAGACGCCCCCGAGCAGGTCGCCCGCCGCACGGTCCGCGTGGGCTAATCCGCAGTGCGCGGCGGCGCGGGCGGCCCGGTCGCGCGACATTTCCCATTGGGGGTGGCGATAAAGGGAAATGTATGGTATAATATTCTGTATTGAATGTGAGGTAGTATGCACAAGACTGAAACGATGAAGATAGGCTGTCATCTCTCGAGTTCGGGAGGATATCTGGCCATGGGCCAGACGGCCGTCTCGATTGGCGCGAACGTCTTCCAGTTCTTCACGCGCAATCCCCGCGGCGGCGCGGCGAAACCGCTGGACAAGGCGGACGTCGCCGCGTTCAACGAATATGCCGCGGCCTACGGGATCGGTCCCATCATGGCGCATGCGCCCTACACGCTCAATTCCGCCGCGGCGAGCGCGCATCTGCGGACTTTCGCCGAAGACATCATGCTGGACGATCTGGCGCGGCTGGCCGAAACGCCGGGGGCACTCTACAACTTCCACCCGGGCTCCCACGTCGGACAGGGCGTGGAAGCCGGCATCGAACTCATCGCGACCAATCTGGCGCGGCTTTTCGCGCGCCGGGAAGTCGCCGCGCCCTCGTGCGTCCTCCTCGAGACCATGGCGGGCAAGGGGACGGAAATCGGTCGCACATTCGGCGAATTGCGGACTATCATCGACGCGACGGCCGCGAAACTCGGGCGCGCGGCGCCGCTAGGCGTCTGCCTCGACACCTGCCACGTGTGGGACGCGGGCTATGACATTGTGGACGATTTGGACGGCGTCATCAAGCAATTCGACGCGGAAATCGGCCTTTCGCGCCTCAAAGGCATCCACCTGAACGATTCCATGAACGGGTGCGGGAGCCACAAAGACCGCCATGCGCGGATCGGGAAGGGCAAGATCGGCCTGGAGGCGCTCGCGCGCGTCATCAACCATCCGGCCCTGCGCGATTTGCCGTTTTATCTGGAAACCCCTTGCGACCTCCAGGGTTATAAGGAAGAGATCGCGCTATTGAAAGGACTGCGCACATGAGAATTTTCCGTGAACCCGCCGAATTGCAGGAATGGACGCGTACCCGCCGGCTGGAGGGCGCCACAATCGCCCTCGTGCCGACGATGGGGTACCTCCACGAGGGGCACATGAGCCTGATTGCCGCGGCGAAGGCGCGCGGGGCGGACGAAATCGTCGTCAGCGTCTTCGTGAATCCGGTGCAGTTCGGTCCGAACGAGGACTATGCGACGTATCCGCGGGACGAAGAGGCGGATCTCGTCCAATGCCGCGCGGCCGGGGCGACGGCGATATTCTTCCCGACGCCGGCGAACATGTACCTCGATCGCCACTCGGTCTACATCACGGAAGACGACGTTTCCAAGGGGTATTGCGGCGCGCGGCGTCCGGGACACTTCCGCGGCGTGTGCACGGTCGTGGCCAAACTCTTCAACCTGGCGCATCCCACCTTCGCGGTGTTCGGCCAGAAGGACTACCAGCAGGTGCAGGTCATCCGCCGGATGGTGCGCGATTTGAACTTCGACCTCGACATCGTCACCGCGCCGATCGTGCGGGAACCCTCGGGATTGGCGCGCTCGTCCCGGAATACTTACCTTTCGGCGGAGGAGAAGGAACGGGCGCTCGCCCTTTCCCGGGCGCTGGCGTCCGTTACGGTGGGTCGGCAGGCCGCCGCGGAACAGGCGCGCATCTGGGAGATGCTGGAAAAAGCGGGCCTGAAGCCGGATTACGTGGAGTTCGCGGACGGCGAGACGCTGGATCCGGTAAAGGAGACGGCGCCGGGCACGGTCGTCCTGCTCGCGGCGTATTGCGGCAAGACGCGGCTCATCGACAACCGCGTGCTCTAAAGGTAGTTTGACAATAAAGAGAAGGAGAACCGAACAGTCATGAAGCGCATAACCATCTGTTGCACGGCAATCTTCGCATTTGCGATGCTCTTTGCCGGCGAAAAGGTCTATCTGTGGCCGGCGGGCAAGATGCCGGACGCCCAACCCCATCAAATCGCCGCGATGACGGACGAAGCGGGCAAACCCGGCTTCAAGGCAGACGAACACCGTGCACCGTATTTGGAGTGGTTCGACCCGCCGGCGGCGGAAAAGCGCACCGGGGCGTGCATGATTCTCCTTTCCGGCGGCGCATACGAGTGCCTGTGCGACGTGGGGCATATCCAGAATTGGACGAAAATGCTGACGGAAGCGGGCATCCAGTGCGTGAATCTCGTCTACCGTTCGCCGCGTCCGAAAGGGCTGCCGATCTACCAGACGGCGTGGGAAGACGGCCAGCGCGCCGTCCGACTGGTCCGGAACGAGGCGAAAAAGCGCGGCATCGACCCCGAACGGATTGGCGTCATGGGGCAGTCCGCCGGGTCGCACCTGGCGACGCTTCTGGCGACGAGTTCCCAGACGCCCGCCTACGCCAAGGTGGATGAATTGGACGAGATTCCCTGCCATATCAACTGGGCGTGCACGCATTCCCTCGCCTACGGCTTGACGGACGGCTACGGCATCCCGAACTCCCGCATGGGCGACCAGCCGGACGTGAAGCTGGATCCCGCGTTCAAGTTCGACAAGAAGACCTGCCCGATGTGGCTGTCGCATGGCGGAGTAGACGTGTATTCGCCGCTCGCTTCCACGCAGGTCTACCGGCAGCTTCGCCGCATGAAGATCCCGGCAGAAGTGCACCTGTACCCGGATAAGTGGCATGGCGTGTGGGGGACGGAACGCGCGCTGGAGTTCATGCGCCAGATGGGATTCCTGGGCAAACCCGCGGCGGAAGTCCGCGTCATGACGCGCTATACCGCGGCGGACAAGGCGGCGACCCACAGCGGAAAGATCCCGGTCTGGCCGGAAGGCAAGATGCCGAACGCGTCCGCCAAGCAGTGCAAGCCCTATATCGAGTGGCACATCCCGAAGACGCTGAAGACGAAGGCGATTCAGATCGCCTACTCGGGCGGCTCGTACATGGGGAACGATCCGAACAGCTTTGAAGTGGCGCCGGTGCGCCGGTATTTGAACGAGAAGGGCATGACGGTCGTCACCCTGAAGTACCGCACGCCGCGTCCGGAAGGCCTGGCGAAGCATACGACGGCGTGGCAGGATCTGCAGCGCGCCATCCGCCTGGTGCGGGCCGGCGCGGCGGAACGGGGGCTCGACCCGAACCGTATCGGCATCACGGGCTGCTCGGCGGGCGGACACCTTACGCTTATGGGTGCGACAACCTCGAAGACCCACGCGTACAATCCGATCGACGACATCGACAAGCAGCCGCTCGCGGTGCAGTGGGCGATTGCAATCTATCCGGCCTATGCGCTGACGGACGGTGCGGAAGAGTGCAACACCAACGGCGGCAACGGCGACGAGGACCGGCTGGTGCCGGAATTCGCCTTCGATCTGGATACGCCGCCGATTCTGTTCATCCATGGCGACGCGGATGTCTGGGCGACGATGAATTCCGTCAAAACGTGGGAGCAGCTCCGCCGCATGGGCATCCAGGGCGAACTCCATACCCTCGCCTTGCGCAACCACTGCTTCATGGACAAGGCGACCCCCGGCACGGGCAGCTACACGTATCTGGACCGTTATTGGGAATTTTTGACTGAAAAGGGCTTCAACAAGTAAGCTGATCATGGCGAATCCGCAGGACAAAGTTTCGATTTGGGGCGTGGCGATCGGCGGCAGTCTGCTGATCCACGCCGTCATCTTGGGCTTGCTCGCGCTCACGTCGGGTGGCGGGACCACCCCTCCCGAGGAAGAGGTGGTGCCTCCCGCACAGGTCGCCGGGGACGTTGCGCCGGAACCGGGTGGCCGTTCCGCCGGAACGGTGATGCCGTCTCGCCGGAACGGCGATGCCGTTGCGCCGGAACCGGGTGGCGGTTCCGGCGCAACAGAGACCCCGGTTGCCGCGCCCGCGGCGGAATCTCCGGCGGCGGGCCCCGTCCTCTATGAGGTGCGACAGGGGGACAATCTGACGCGGATTGCCCGGGCGTGCGGGTCGACGGTGGCGGAACTCGCCGCGCTGAACGGCAAACCCGTCAAAAGGCTGGAGAAACTTTGGGTTGGACAGAAAATCAAACTGCCGCGTCCGATAGCGGAATAAACGTGGAATAAGGGAGTAAATATATGCAAAAATGGTTCAAATCTGCCGTTATCGGCCTGTTTGTCGCGCTCGCCGGCTGTGCGGGCTTCCGGACTTCGCCGTGCGCGTGCCTTCCGTGCAAAGCGACCGCGGCGGAGACGGTCGTCATCGCGTCCAACCGGGTGGGCGTATGCAGCTGGAGCTGGCAACTGCCGCTGCGGCAGGTGGCCCGGGAGATGTCCGCGGACGGCGTGAAGGGCATCCATCTCGCGTTGGGGCCGTTTTTGCATCCGGACGGACGGCATGGCGCGGCGGAATCCGCCGAGACGCTCGCGTTCGTCAAGGAACAGATCCGTTCGGGCAAGTGGGTCCTCATGAGCACCATGATCGGCACCATCGGGGAGGACTATTCGACGCTGGACTCCATCCGCCGGACGGGCGGAATCGTGCCGGACGCGACCTGGGAGGCGAACAAGAAGCTGGTCACGGCGGGTGCGCGGCTGACGAAGGACCTCGGGGGCAAGTACATGTCGCTGCACGCCGGCTTTCTGGACGAAAAAGACCCGGCTGCCTATAAGAAGTATGTGGAACGCGTCACCTGGATGCGCGACGAGGCGGCGAAATACGGCGTGGAACTGCTTCTGGAATCGGGGCAGGAGACAGCGGACGATCTCGCGGCGTTCATGAAGAAGGTCCCGGGCGTCGGCATCAACTTCGACCCGGCGAACATGATCCTTTACGCTAAAGGGCGTCCGATGGACGCGGTCAAGACGCTATATCCGTGGATCAAGCAGGTCCATGTAAAGGATGCGGTCGTGACTAAGAAGCCCGGCACCTGGGGAACGGAAGTCGTCTGGGGCGAGGGCGAGGTCGGCGGACGCGCCTTCATCGCCGAACTCGAGCGACTGGGCTACAAGGGCAACTACATCATCGAACGCGAAGGCGGCAGCAACCGCGCCGGCGAAATCGGCACCGCACTCGACCGGATACGGGAATGACATGAAGCGAATCGGGATTATCGGTGCAGGACGTTTCGGGCTTTCGTTGGCGGAATCGCTGGCGAACGCGGGGCTGGAGGTTCTGCTGATCGACCGGCAGCGGCCGGCCATGCAGACGGCGAGCGAGTTCGCGACGGCCTTGCAGGGGGATGCGACCCAGCCGCGCGCGCTGGAGGAAGCCGGGTTCGGCGAATGCGATCTCGTGGTTGTCGCAATAGGCAGCAATATCGAAGCTTCCATGATGGCGACGGCCAACTGCAAGGAATTGGGCATACCGAACGTGATCGCGAAGGCGACAAGCGAATTGCACGGCAAGATCCTGCGCCGCATCGGCGCGGACAGCGTCATCTACCCCGACCGGGACAGTGCGCACCGTCTGGCGCGCGCCATCGCCAACCACAATGTCGTGGACTTTCTGGAAGTTTCGGACGGCTATTCCATCGCGGAGATTTCCGTGCCGGAAAAGGTGCGCGGCAAGTCGCTCGCCGAGGCGAATCTGCGCCAGACGACGGGCATCACCGTGCTTTGCGTGCGCCGGGCGGACAAGGATCCGGCCAAACCGCGCAAAATCATCATTCCGCAGGCGACGGATATCCTGCGCGGCGACGACAAACTGATCGTCTTCGGCGAGACGAAGAAGCTGGACGCCCTGTCTTGACATGAGTTTTCTCGTCATACAGGGGGGACGCGTGATTTCGGGCGTGCACGCCGTCTCCGGGAACAAAAACGCCGCGCTGCCCATGATTGCCGCGGCGCTTTTGACGTCCGAACCGGTGACGCTCGAGAATGTGCCGGATATCGCCGACGTGACGAGCATGCTGGACGCGGCGAAGACGTTCGGCGCGCAGATCGTGCGCGATTCCGCCGCCGGGACGGTCACGCTCGTGACGCCGAAGATCCGTTCCGTTCGGATTTCCCGCGAACTCGCCGCCCAGACGCGCACAAGTTTCCTTTTCGCCGGACCTCTCCTGGCGCGCACGGGGCGCGCGTCTTTTCCGCCCCCCGGCGGGGACGCGATAGGACACCGGCGGCTCGATACGCATTTCGCCGGTTTCAAGGCGCTGGGCGCGAAGACGGTGGCCGGGCGCAAGACGTTGCGGTTCAAGGGCGCCTTGCAGGGGGCGCACATTCTCCTCGACGAGGCGAGCGTCACGGCGACGGAGAACCTTCTGATGGCGAGCGTTTTGGCCAAAGGGCGGACGGAAATATACAATGCCGCCTGCGAACCGCATGTCGTCGACTTGGCGCGGCAGTTGAAAGCCATGGGTGCGCGGATCGAGGGCGAGGGGACGAACCGTCTGATCGTGGAAGGCGTGGACGCGCTGAAAGGGTGCACCGCGCGCGTCGGGTGCGACTACATCGAGGCGGGCAGCTACATCGCCGCGGCGGCGGTCACGGGCGGCGAACTGCAGTTGACTAACGTCGATCCGGAACCGTTCGCGGTGCTGGAAGGCGCCTTCCGCCGTTTCGGCGTCACGTGGACGATCGACGCCAAGGCGCATACCCTGCGCTACGTGCCGAAGAAACGGCTCCGGATGCGCTACGACCTGGGCGATACGATACCTTCCGTCTCGGACGGAACCTGGCCGGCGTTTCCGTCGGACATGCTTTCCGTCCTGATCGTGCTGGCGACGCAGGCGCGCGGCACGTGTCTGTTTTTCGAGAAGATGTTCGAGTCGCGACTCTATTTTGTGGACCATCTCAAGCAGATGGGCGCGAAGATCGTGCAGTGCGACCCCCACCGGGTGGTCGTGACGGGACCTTCTCCCCTCTATGGCGAAACGGTGTCCTCGCCCGACATCCGCGCCGGCATTTCGCTCGTCATAGCCGCGCTGGCGGCGAAAGGGACCTCCACCATACTGAATGCGGAGCGCATCGACCGCGGCTATGTGGCGGTCGATCGCCAGTTGCGCGCGCTGGGCGCCAACATCGAACGGAAGGATTGAGGGGCGATGGGCGTGAAGATAGCAATCGAGGGCGAATTGCCGCGGGATTTCGGGCTGGCGCGCCCCAAGTTGAAGGCGGCGGCCGCCTGTTTCGCCGCACGTTCCGCGGCGCGGGCGCGGCAGATTTTCCGCGAAGTCACGGTTATTCTGCAGAATGACGCCGAAAGCGACGAAGTGCACCGCGGCATATTGGGCGTCGAAGGCGCGACGGACGTCATAACCCAGCGCTACGATGCCTTGCCGCCCGAACCGCCCGGGGTCTACGGCGAACTTTACGTGAACGTCGAGCGCGCCCGCCAAGCCGCCCCCAAACGCCGCGGCTGGTCACCGGCGAAGGAACTCCTCCTCTATATCGCGCATGGGATGGACCACCTCTCGGGTGCGGACGACCAGAGTCCGGCGGACTATGCCCGCATGCGTCGGCGGGAACTCGGCTGGCTGAAGGGGCTGGCGCTGGGTGTTGCGGCGCTTTTTCTGGCTTGGGCGCCGCTTGCGGCGCAGGCGCAGGAGGAAGAAGATTGGGAGCGCGCCTACGGGAGCGTCGGCGGGACGCTGGTTCTTCCGCAAGGCGGCGTGGATATGCGCCGTCTGGGCGGCGCGGCGTTTCGCCTGGGGTATTATGTGGACGATTTTCTCGCGGTCGAGGCTTGCGCCGCGGCACTGGAGAACGTGGCCGGGCTCGGCCTCCAGGGGCTTTGGCACTGGTGGGGCTACGAGAAGGCGGATCCCTTCTTTACATTCGGCGCCACGGGTTGGATAGACGGCACGGTAGGCCCGACAGGCGGGATAGGGCTTTTCTATCATTTGGACGATTGGTGGTCCGTCCGTTTTGACGCGCAGGCCACGCTGGGGCTCGATTCGTCCCCGGGAATGGTCTACGCCTTTTCGGCGGGCGTGCAGTACGCTTTTTAAGGAGGTCATCATGAAGAATGAACGTGAAGTCTGGTATGATTCGGCGGCGAAAGTTTCCGTGACGATTGTGGACGTGTCGGACGCCGCGCTCGCTTTGGCGCGTGGACATTTGTGCGGCCCCACCGCGGCTACGGCTTTGGCGCGCGGACTGGCCGCCGTGGCGCTTCTCGGGTCGGAGACCTCCGAACCCGGCGAAACGGTCATCCTGCAGACGAAATGCACGGGTCCGCTCGGCGGG
>DBKW01000045.1 GCA_002298665.1 Verrucomicrobia bacterium UBA740
CCCCCCTTTCTACAGCTCTACATGGCCAAACAAATCGACAGCCCCCTTCTCCGCGCAGATCAGTGACCTACGATGTGAAAGTCAGCGAATAAAATCCGGGGAGGAAAGTTGCCCCTCGTCCCCGAAACAGCCCCCCCGCCCGGGTGCGCCGTGCGGACTGACCGACCCCAGCGCAGGGGACGGGGGGCGTTCGGGACGCCGGATTCTGAACGCGTTGAGGTGCAGAAGAGACAGGAATGGAGGTAGAAACAAAATAGATGAGCCCCTGAAAACCCAAACACCACGGCGAGAAAAGCAAAACACTACGGGGATTTGGATAAAACACTGTGGGAACTCGAACGAGCCCCCGCTTTCTTTCCGTATTGGCGGAATCTATATTATATGCTATAATGAGGACATGAATCTCACGACTCTACTGGTTGTCGCCGCGCTGGATCTAGGCGAAGTCTTTTCGGCTCCGGACGCGTGGCGGGCGTCCGCCGTGGACTTTACGGTGGCGCATGCGGCGGACGGCTTCAAGTTCGCGGACGCCAAACGGCGCAGCGCCGTCTCAATGGGGCGCGGCAAATGCGTCTGGCACGGGTTGGACATCTGGGAGTGCCGCGTCTATTACGATGCCGCGGGAGCGACACGGCTCGAGATGTCCCTCTACAACCGCGGGGACGACCGCGAAGGACTGGGGTTGGGTCCCCGCCAACTGGACGATCTTCTCGGCAAAATCGAGTCCGCCCTCGGGCCCGCGGCGAAACGCGGCCGGCCGGCGAAGCGCAAATTGCGGGCGGGGTCCTTCCAGAATCGCCTGGCCTGGGCGAAGTCCGACCCGCCCGCCGAAGTCGTCTGGGGCGTTTCGCATGCGGACGGCGAACATCCGCAAATAGATTTTGTGCGCCTTTCCCTTGTCCGCCCCGGCGGGAAAGCGCGCCCCAAAGGCGCGGCAAAGTCCGTCTCCGGGAACGCCGCGCGCGCCAAGGCAAAGGCCAACCTCGCCAAAAACGACGAGGGGGACGTCTGGATCAAGAACGTGCCGATGGTCGACCAGGGGCAGAAAGGCTACTGCGCCGCGGCGGTCGCCGAGCGCGTGTTGCGGTACTACGGGCACGATGTGGACGAACACGAAGTCGCGCAAATCGCCGGCACCACGTCCGAAGGCGGCACAAGCGACCGCGAAATGACGCGGACGGTCCAAGACATGGGTTCGCGCTATCGTCTAGGCTATGGCGAAATCGTTTCCCTTTCGGACAGCCTGGAAGCGGTCGACGACGACATAGACGCGTACAACAAGTCCGCCAAAGCCCTCCGGCAGCCCGCCCTTTCGCGTGCGGAATTCACGCGCGGCAACCGCGTCTACGTGGGCGAGATCTACGCGGCGATGAAGCCGCACGTCCTCAAACGCGCCCGGACAAAGGACGCGCGCTACAAGAAGTTCCTTTCCGGTGTCAAAAGACAGGTCTCGCAGGGTATCCCGGTTTTTTGGAGCGTGACGCTGGGCCTCTATCCGGAACCGGAGATTCCCCAGGCCTCGGGCGGGCACATGCGTCTGATTATCGGCTACAACGAAAAAACGAAAGAGATCCTCTACACCGACACCTGGGGAGCCGGGCATGAACTCAAGCGCATGCCGGCGGACTGGGCGTTCGCCATCACGCACAGCGCCTTTTACCTGCGTCCGCTCTAAGCCGGACTACACGCCCCATTCGGCTACGATACGGCTTCCCCAGGCGCGCGCCTGCGCAAATTGATCCCAACCATAGCTTTCGTTGGGGGCGTGAATGCGGTCGCCGGGCTGCCCCCACCCCACAATCAGCGGCGCGGCACCCGAAACTTCGCGCAAAAGCGAAATCACCGGAATGGACGCGCCCTCCCACTGGAAGACGGGGCCGCGCGGATCCATCTCTTCCAGGATCTGTTGCGCCAGACGGAAAACCGGCGAAGCCAGCGGCAACCTGAAGCCGCCCGCCCCGGGACTCCACTCCTCGAAGGCGAGTGTCAGTCCGCGCGGGACGCGTGCCTCGAGATGGGTCTTCACCGCGTCAAAGGCCCGCCGCGGCGTTTGCCCAGGCACGAGGCGCATGGAAATCTTCGCGAACGCTCCAGAAGGGATAATCGTCTTCGAACCCGCGCCGGCATAGCCCGAGTGGATGCCGTTCACCTCGATCGTCGGCTCGAACGCATTGCGCGCGGCAAGGGAATGCCCTTCCGCACCGCCCTCGGGCGGACAGCCTATCTCGGCGGCAAACGTCGCCGCATCGGGCATGCCGGCTTCCGCCGCGGCGGATTCTTCGGCGGTCGGGGGGATTATGCCGTCCATAAAGCCCTTTACGGCAATCGAGCCGTCCGGATTGTGCAGGGACGCCACAAGCGCGGCAATCCCTTGAGCCGGATTGGGGGCTATGCCGCCGTATTCGCCCGAGTGCAAATCGCGCGCCGGACCCGTCAGACGGACCGTGAAATGGCAAACGCCGCGCAATCCCGCGACAATCGCCGGACGCAAACCCGCCGCCGCGTTCGTATCGCAGACAAGGAGAATATCCGCGGCCAACCGGCGGCGCAAGTCGGGCGCCAAGGCGGAAAGCGCCGCGCTCCCCGACTCTTCCTGCCCCTCCAGGACGACTTTCAGCGTCGGAACGGGGCGATTGGCCTGGCGCGGCGCATTCAGGAAGTCGCGCACGCCGCACATAAAGGCGAAAGACTGGCCCTTGTCATCCTGCGCACCGCGGCAATAGATACGCCCCTCCTTCTCGGTCGGCTCGAAGGGTGGCGTCTCCCAGGCGTCCAGGGGATCGGCGGGCTGGACGTCGTAATGTCCGTAAAAGAGAAGCGTGGGCGCGCCCTCCGTCCCCTTACGCTCCGCCCAGACAATCGGCGGGGCCGCTACGCCGTTTTTTATGGGCGGCAGGACAAGTTCCGCCGTAAACTCCAGGTTCGAGAGCCACTTCTTCCACCAAAGTGCGCAGTCCGCGCACGCCCGCAAGGCGTCCGGCTCGGCGCCTATGGAACGGAAACGCAAAAGCTCAAAATATTCTTTGCGAATGGATTCTTCCATACAACCTTTCTTGAAACGCGTAAACGCGGCGTTTCGGTTAGTGCGCTTCGTGCAGGACACCATCCTCCAGCGTCAGCGTACGGTCGCAAATGGCCGCCGCCGCCGGAGAATGCGTCACGAGAACAAGCGCAGTTTGTTTGTTTTGCGACAAATCGGACAAAATACGCAGAATATCCGCCCCGGTCAAGGCGTCCAGGTTGCCGGTCGGCTCGTCGGCGAGGACAAGTTCGGGGTCCGTCACAAGCGCGCGGGCAAGTGCCACGCGCTGTCTTTCGCCGCCCGAAAGCTCGCCTGGCAAATGATCGCGTCGCGCATCCAGCCCCACGCGCGAAAGCAATTCGCGCGCCCGCTTCGCGGATGAAGAACCGCCTCTTCCCGTCCCCGCCATGGTCGGCAGCAGGACATTCTCCAGGACGGTCAATTCCGGCATCAGATGGAAAGACTGGAAGACGAAACCGAAGTTCGATGGACGCGTTACGGTTCCGGACGTCGGCTTGAGGAGTCCGCCCAAAATGTGCAGGAGCGTTGACTTGCCCGCGCCCGAACGGCCGATTATGGCGACCTTTTCGCCCGAACGGACAGAGAAATTGACGCCCTTCAAAACCTCGACAGGCTTTTGTCCCGGCAACTTGAACCGCTTCTTCAAGTCTATTGTTCCCAACACGAGCGACATACGGCCCCCTACTCGTTCAATGCTTTAACCGGGTCTTTGAGCGCCGCAAGTGCCGCGGGGACCAGCGAAGCCAAGAGACCAAAGACATAAACAATCAATACGGACCAGACAAGGTCCGAAAACGCAATGCGGTGCGGAATCCGCGCAAGCCCATAGACGGACTCGGGGAACACGCTTACGCCCATATGCGCAAGCCCTTCCACGATTCCCTGCAGGTTCGCAAGGATGGCCCAACTGGCCAAGAGCCCCAACACAATCCCAGCCGTGCATTGAATCATGCCGTGCGTCAAGAAAACAGACATGATCTGGCGCTTCGTAAAGCCAAGGGCTTTCAGCAACCCAATCTCGGGCGTTTTCTGGACCGTCAAGACAAGAAGCGTGTTCATGACGCAGAACAGCGCCACGAGCGAGATAAGCAGGAGCAAAACCGCCGTCATGTTCTTCTCGACGGCAAGCGCGGCAAAGAGTTCGCGATCCGCTTCCTGCCAGGTAATCTGGCGCAAATCCGGACGCAAAGCGTGTATTTCATGGCAGATCCGTTCAAATTCCTTCCTGTTGGTTGGCTCCGCCGTCTTCACATGCACGGCGAAAACGCCGCGTTCCATGCCCATGAGATCGCGCACGGCGTCCAAACTCGCGACAATGTAACCGGAATCGTAATCATACTGTCCGCATGAGAAGATACCGCCGACTTTCCACTTCAGAGGCAAATAAACCTCGTCCTTCGCCGCGAGGGACTTGGGCGAATAAATCGTCACTTCATCGCCTACCCAGACCCCCAACTGGCGCGCGACATGGCGGCCAATAAGCAGCGTGTCGGGTTCGAGGTCGAACGTCCCTGCAACGGGCGCGCCTACGCGGTAGGCTTTTCTGAAATCCTCGCCGCCTATGCCTAGGATAATTGGCGCCAAAACGCGTCCGCGGTGCGACAACAGGACGCGCGTATCTATTTCGGGCGTGGCGCTTGTCACGCCCGGCAGTTTCCGGATTTTCTCCGCCAGGGCATATTCATTCGTGACAATATTGCCATACGCGGGCACCAGCGAAACATGCGGCTTGAAATCGAGAATCTTCTCCTCCCATACATCGCCAAATCCCGTCATGACGCTGCGCACGACGACAACGGCCGTAATGCCCAGCATGACGCCCAGAACGGAGACCAATGTAATGACCGAAGCGACCGACCGCTTCGGTTTCAGATACTTCAATGCAAGGAAAAGAGGGAAAGACATCAGATATCAACCTCGACGCCCACATCGTCCGAACGATCCACTGCATCCGCGGAATCCATATTCTCGCTCGCGTCGGCTGTTGCTTTTGTCTGGGATGTGGGGAGATAGCGATAATATACCATCAACTGCAGGGCGACGAGGCAGGAACTCATCACTTCACCTTTGTAATGATCCTGGATACAGTTGTAGTAGCCTTGTTTATGTTCCTTGCCTGTCCAGTCCTTCACCGTCCCGGGCAATGTTGTCATGGAACGCGTATAGAGCTTTTTCATGGCGACGTTCCATTTTTGCCAGGCAACTTCGTCCGCCTTGACCGCGTTGGCACGCATGCCCGCCTGATACTTGCATTGCGTGGCGTAGTAGCAGTAGTACTGGGGATTTCCGCCCAATTTGGCCTGCTCCTTCGAAAGTTCACCGACCTTGAAAGTCGGCTGCCAGGTTTTCATAAAGTCGAGCGCCTTGCGCACCTCAGGCTGGGCCGAGAAGCCCAGCAACTGCATGGCGAGACATCCTGTCGCCGTAAGACCCGTAGGATTTCCGCCAGCCGTGTAATTGAAGCCGCCATTCTTGAAGTTGCGCGTTTTCAAGCAACGGATAGCCTTCTTGATGCATGTATCGAGCCCGTCCGGACGCAAACCCGCCATCTTTCCGGCTTTCAGGGCCTGAAGAGCCCATCCCGCAAAAGACACATCGTCACGCGTGGACGTTGGATTGATCTTGTAATCCCAGCCTCCCGTGGGGGACTGCCCCTTCACAATACGTTCAAGGCATATGCTGGCGGCTTCCTTGCAATTGGGATTCTTTGTCATGCCATACGCTTCGCAGAGCGCATAGGTCGCGATTAAAAACGCATATTCGTTGCCGTCCGCCCCCGCCATCTTGACAACGGTTCCCGGGCGGATTGCTCCGACAAGATGCTCGATCGCCTTCTGCACAACAGGTCCAAAATCCTTCCGATAGGGAGACGGCGCGCCCGGGTATTCGCCATGCGCAAGATAAGTCAATACCGCAAGCGCGGTATTCGCGAGCGCATTCATTCCCGTGCCCCAACTTCCATCGGGGCGCTGATTGGCTTTCAGCCACCAGAGAATTTTCATGACGGCCGCCTCTGTCTGCGCATCCCCGTAGCCGGCTCCGCCTCTCGTGGCCGCGCCGATGGATCCCGGATTGCGTGAAGCGGCCATCGCTTTCATCTTTACAGGCGAGTCGACAAACGCCACCGAATCCTGGGTCGCCGGCTTAACCGAGACCTGCTGGGCGGGCGCGGATGCCACAGGCGCAACGGCTGTCATGGGCGCGGGCGTAGGCACGTCGACGACAATTTCAACATCTTCAAGCGGTGGCGGCTCAATGTCTTCCGGCGGTTCCTCCGCTATTTCCTCCAAGGTCTCCTCGGCCGAATCGTCGACCTCGCCAATGCGAACTTCGATTGTTTTCTTGGACTTCCCCGCGACTTCCGTCACAACTATCAACACGACGATGAACATCGTAACGGAAACCACCGCGATCAAGGGTGCCGCCAGACGCT
Organism: Verrucomicrobia bacterium UBA740; assembly: GCA_002298665.1. GTDB lineage: Bacteria > Verrucomicrobiota > Kiritimatiellia > RFP12 > UBA1067 > UBA1067. Next base: position 6,477 of record DBKW01000045.1, read on the forward strand.
GCAGCTCGAGACGCGACAATTTATATTCACGCGACGTGCGGGGCTTTGAAAACCCTATGAACATGTCGACGACACGACGGAAAAAGCCCTTCGTCTCAAAGCGCTCGTTTATTTCGCTGAGATTTAAGCCTATCGCTTCATTGACTTCTTCAGGTGTCTCCGCCATCGATCATGCCCCAAGCAGATTTCAAAGAGAAAAGACGCTCACGCTGAAAAGCTCGTTTTTGTAGCAAATATCGAGCACGTCCACAAGCGCCTTGTGCGGACTATTCCCCGCACATTTGACTATAATGGGCGTCTTCTTCGACGTTCGCGCTATATCTCGCAGATTTTTATCAAGATCCTTGCGGTCGACTTCACGTCCATTGTAGATAATGACGCCTTGCGGGCTCCCGTCATAGCGACGTCCTATTTCGATATTCACCGTGATATCGTCGGATGAATTGCTCGAGCTGCTCGCGGCCGGCGCCGGCCTGTTTACATTAAGCTTGGTGAACAGGTCCTCTTGCTTGATGGTGACGACAAAGAAGATGATAAGTTCGAATACGACGTCAATCATCGGCGTCATATCGAGTTGCGGATTCTCTTGAGGTTTCCTCGCCATGTTTACCTCACTCTCCTGAGGCGCTTGCGCTCATGCGTTTTATCCTCGCCGATGGCCATGAACGAGATGCGCCAGATCTTGGCCTTGGTGCACGCGTCCATGACTTTTCGGACGGCCTCGTGTTGCGTGGCAAAGTCCGCCCGTATCAAAACGGGAAATTCGCGGTGCAATTTGTCGTAACGCGCCTTGACGCGGCGATAGACATCATCGGGCGTCAAGGTTACATCGCCCATCGAAATGCGTCCGTTCTGGGCGATGTCAATGCGCATATGTTCGGGCGGGAGTTCTTCCGGCGTCAATACGATACCATGCCGCCCATCCTCGAGTTCGATCGTCTCATCCTTGCGTTGCGCTTCCGTCAGCGTCACAACGAAGAAGATGATGAGCTCGAACACGACGTCGATCATGGGCGTCATGTCGAGCTGAGGATTCTCTTGTGTCTTTCTGCCCATATCAGGGATTTTTGATTAGGCCTGGGCGGTTTCTTCCGCCGGGACTTCTTCGGCGCTCGGTTCCACTTCGACATTGCGGAGACCGTTCAGGAACTCCATCGTCACCGCCGTCATGCGCAGAATCAGTCGGTTGGCATTGTTGCGCAACGCATAGAACACGGTGATTGACGGAATGGAAACGCAAAGACCACCCGCCGTCGTCCATAGGGCCTGTCCAATGGAGTTGGCAAGCGCCGCCGCATCGCCCGCGCCGCCTGAAGCCAACGCCTGGAAGGTCAGAATCATGCCTTGCACCGTACCCAGCAAGCCCAGCGACGGGCCCAAGTTAGAACAGACCGAAATCCAGTTCAAACGCTGCATGAGTTTTTCCTGTTCAAGGTCGGACGCGGCATTCACCGCCTCCTGCATAACGTCAAAGCCCTCCTCGACATGTTGAAACGCGGACGAGAGGATGTTAGACATGGCCGATGGCGTGCTCTGGCAGGCCTCCATCGCGGCCACGATGTCGCCTTCGCTCATGGCCTTTTGCACTTTGTCAATCAGTTTGCCCGGCATCAGCTTTTCCGGCTTGATCAAAATCGCGCAATCGATTGCAAAGTAGATGGCCAGCATGCCGTCGGCAAACAGAGCGAACCAAAGAAGCATGCCGACTATTCCCGAACCAAACACAATGTCATAGAAGCCGCCGCCGGTGGACGAACTCGCGGCCTTCGCGTCCGAATTGACGACTTTTCCGTCCTCGCCGACTATTTCCTGACCAAACGAATTGAGTGCGGCGACAGGCGCAGCACACGTACCTGCGAAAATTGCGAGGGCAGCCAACGATTTATTTATCTTTGTCATTTTCTTTACTTATTTGTGTTTAGAAGTTGGAGGAAATTGGACGCCTTAAAGATTGCGCGCTTGGGTGCGCAGATTCTCCGCGCGTGCGGCCATGCCCAGTTTGTCAAAACAGGTTGCCGCGCGTTGCATGGCCGTCTGACGCGCCGACCGGCAAGGCTCGTCCATGTACATTAAAACGACGCGCAGATAAGAGTCCGTCAGCGCTTTGCGATACGTATCCGCTCCTTCCGGACCGGCGGCCAAAATCATATCCCCGCGCATCACAAGTGCATCCGCGCTGGACGCACGATCGCCCTTTTCCACGGCGAGACGCAAGCAGTTCTCGAGTTGCGTCTTTTTGCCGAGTTTCAAGAGAACCTGCCAGTAGGAAGGCGCCAATTCGCCCTTGTAAGCCGCTTCGCGATCCTCGTTGATGATGAGTCGCGCCGCCTTCTCGGCCTCTGCGGCCTTGCTCTCCGCCAAATAGGCGTCGACAAGATAGCGCGCTGCAGGCTTGTCCCAGTACAGCATCTTGTAGGTGCGGACGATCTTCTCAAGTATGGCAATGGACGAGGAACCTTTCCCTTCCTTGATAAGGTCGAGGGCGCGATCGAAGTCCTTGGGTTTTTCGATCTCGAGATCCGTGACATCCTGCAACTTGAACTCGACCGTGGTGTTCTTGAATGTCAAAGAATAGCTTTTTGCGCGCGCATTCCAGGTAATGTCGCCGGACTTCGCGCCTTGGCTCGTCCGGATTGTGCCGGGGATTGCCCAGAGTGTCGAGACCGCAAGAATTGCAGATGCTGCAATTGTCATTTTATTCATGTTGTGCTCCTTCAGATTGTGCTGTTCCCGCCGTGTTGGTTTCCGCTGCCACCGTTCCAAGGGCCTTCGCCTTGTTGAGGCTGTTTTGGACTTCGGTGCGCGCTTTGCCATCCGGGAAGTACTTCATATACTCTCCTCCAAACAACAAGACGTCCGATGCCTGCGAATCGCCCATCGCCGACAAAAGCGGCAGGAGCGTTTCATAGGCGCGCTCGAGATTGCGTTTTTCGCCTTCCGACATCTTCTCGAATGGATGTTCCTCCGTGGGCCGGCGCGCCTGCAGAAACGCCTTCAGTCCCGCAGCCGTCAGTTCGCGCGTTTCGGCGGCGCGATCCTCGAGCCCCATCTCTTCTTCCGCGCGCATGCGCTTTACACGGATGTCGGCGGACATCAAGTCAACGGCGTCCTGTTCCCATTGGGGCTTCTTGCGCCAATAGCCGCGCAGTTTCTTGACGGCCCCGATCGCCGCGCCGAAATATTTCGCACGCAAAGCATCGTCCTTCTCGACGCGCCCCTGCTCGGAGGCGACTTCCGCCAAGAGCAAATTGGCGTCCGCCGCAATCGCCAACCGCGACATGCGCTCGTCCTCCAGGAAAGCGTCCAGCGCGTCACGGGCTTCCGCATAGGCTTTTTGACGGTAAAGGGCCTGCGCCTGCCCCAGTCGGGCTTTCGCGACGACTTGAATCTGGTTCGTGCCGGCTTTGGCGATTGCCTTGTCGAAAGCTTGATGGGCCAGCTCCCAGCTCTTCGCGTTGACAAGAGCCTCGCCTGCGTCGACAAACTGGTTCGCCGTGTAGGCGCCGTCCGTATTCAACATCTCGCGATAGACGTCCGTCCCTTCTTGCGTCAAACCCATCTCGATAAGGCTGCGTGCAAGACGCGGCTTGGCGTTCTTCGCCTCATCCGAATCGGGGAATTCGCGCGAAAGACGATCCAGTGCCGCCTTTGACTGGGCAAGCTCGCCAAGCGCCGTATAGAGCCCTCCGAGCTTGACGTAAGCGGCCTTCGCATACTTTCCTTTTGGGAAAGTCTTCACGTATTGCTCAAGGCAGTCCGCCGCTTTTTTGCGGAACGCGGGCAGCTTGTCGGCGGGCTTGGTAAGGCGCGACCAGCACTCGCCGGCCAAATAAAGGGCCGCTTCCTTGAGTTCGCGATATTTCTCTTTGTCTTCGGCGGTAACGGACGGATCGGCAAGTTTCTTGTCCGCCTTCTTGGCGAAGGACTGGAACTGTTGGATGCCGCGGATGATTTGAGCCGAGCCATGCTTCAACTGCTTCTCTACGGCCTCCGGCGTCGTGTTCGTTTCCGCCGTCTTGAAGATGTCAAGTCCATCCTTCTGGTACATCATGGCCAGTTTCATCTGCGCCTGCATGCTCTGCAAAGGCGACTTTTCAACTGCCACGTAGCGCGAGAGCGTTGAAAGCGCCTTGTCGCGTTCTCCCAGATCCTCGTAGCACACGGAAAGCTGCGAAAGGGAAAACGCGTACTGCGTCGAATTGGTGTAATAGGAATCTATTACGTTGTAGTAGTCGATTGCTTCGCGCAACTTCCCGGCCTTCTGCGCTTCATATGCCATCGTCGAGGCCGTTACGGGCGCCTGCACGTGTTTGCGGTAATTCACCACGAACATCTTGTAGAGATTCGCGGCCCGCGCACCATCCCCGTACGACTTCTCCTTCGCCGCAAGACGCAAAACCGCATTCCCCGCCTCCGTCATCATTGCGCGGTCCGGATAATCGGCAAAACGTTCGGCCAGATAACCTTCGACGGCGTCCGCGTCCAGACGCAAATCCGTCCTTTTGGCTTTTTCGTCTTCCCTGAGCCGGACGATCTGGTCCAGATAGGCTGTGGCGAGATTCTCGATTGCGCGGATCGATTCGTCACACTCGGGATTGGCGGCCAGCACGATATAATACTCCTTTATCGCCCCCTCATAGTCTCCCTCTGCGAGCTTGTCATCCGCCACCTTGAACTGCATAGCCCGCACCTTGGCGATTTGCTCGGGTGTCACGTTCGTCTTGATCTTCGCATGGTAGGTCTTTTCCGCAAACAGGCGGATCTTTTCCGCCAGATCGCCCGCGGGGGCCGCCCATGTGGATTCGGGATACTGGATGAAGACGTTGAGCGCATGGTTGTAGGCGCCCGCTCCGTTGCGCTTGCCGTTCTTGGTCTTCGCGCCGAACAGAAGATCCTTTATCAGGTTGTCGTTGCGCGGCGACTTTTTGTATTCGGCCTGCGCTTCTTGCCACATCATGTCCGCCAGCAAATAGCGGCAGGTGGGCATGGGCGAGAGTTTGAGCAACCCCAGTTTGCCTTCCGGATCCGCCTCTTTGATGGACTTGTGCAGTTCGGCCAATTGGTCCATGTAATCGTCGATTGTCCCCTGCGCGCGATCGAGACGGCCGCTGAGCAGCTCCATGTGCGCCTTCATCGCGATGGCGCGCCCGAAATAGACGGGCTTGTCCTGCTTCCACAAAAGTTTATCGATGTACTTGCGCGCGCCGTCCAGATACGGCTTGCGCTTCTTGACGTCCTTGGTCTGCTCCGCCAGACGCAGATACATGTCCGCCGTCTCGCTCGCGATGTTGCACCAGGTGTTGTCATCCTCGTCGGACGCCTTGGGGTTGATATTGTCGAGAAGACCCTCGTAGATGCGGCAGGCGCCCTCGAAATCCTTGGCCATCACAAGAATCTGGCCGTACTGATAGCTCGCCTGTCGGTGGAAATCCTTCAACGCTTTTGTGGGCTTGGGGTACTTCTTGAAGAACTCATTGTAGATCTTCTCGCAGTCCGCTTTGCGTCCGCGCGCGAAATAGTTGTTGGCGACTTCAAGACGCGCCGCCCAGAACTTTGGGCCGTTCCGGTCGGGAAGCGCGGCAATCATCTTCTCCGCCTCTTCGAACTTGTTCAAGCTGAGAAGGCCGCGAATCTCCAGAGCGAAAAACTGCGCTTCGCTCTCCGGCCACTTCTTCTTGGTCGCGGCGATGACGGGCTCGGCGAAATCCGGATAGCCGTTGTTGATGAGGGCTTCGACATAGCGGATTTCAAAACGAAGAGCCTCGTCCTCTTTTGTTTCCGCGGACGCATCGCCCGCGTTCTCCGCGTCGGCGGCGCAAAGACCCGGCATTGTGCTTGCGAACACGCCGCACACAAACAGACCGAAGGCTTTTCCTAACTTTATTCTAATCATACCACTAGTATACACTTTACGCGCCGCGATTACAAGCGTTTTTTTGCAAGAACAAGAGCGCCCAACGGCGCTCTTGTTCCCGAATCCGCCCTCACGGAAGGATTTATCTCTTCAACGCCTTGCGATAGCGCGCGATGAGTTGGTTCGTCGAAGCGTCATGCTGGCCGCCGGGCTCCGTCGCCGTCAAATCGGCGAGCACGCCCTTGGCCAGGACCTTGCCGAGCTGCACGCCCCACTGGTCGAAGCTGTAGATGTTCCAGATCACACCCTGCGTGAACACCTTGTGCTCATAGAGTGCGACAAGCGCGCCCAGCGTCTCCGGCGTCAACTCGCGCGCCAGCAAGGTGTTCGTCGGCTTGTTGCCTTCGAACGTCTTGAACGGCACCAGGTTCTCGGGGACACCCTCCGCGCGGCACTCCTCGGCGCTCTTGCCGAACGCCAGCGCCTCGGTCTGCGCGAACATGTTGGCCATGAGCTTGTCGTGCAAATCGCCGATCGGATTGTGCGTCTTGGCGAATCCGATGAAATCGCACGGAATCAGGTGCGTCCCCTGGTGGATGAGCTGATAGAACGAATGCTGTCCGTTCGTGCCCGGCTCGCCCCACTCGATCGGTCCCGTCGTGTACGTCACCTTTTCGCCGTTCTTGTCCACGCTCTTGCCGTTGGACTCCATGTCCATCTGCTGCAGATAGGCCGGGAAGCGCGACAGGTACTGGTCGTACGGCAACACGCAGTAGCTCTCGGCGCCGTAGCCGTTCGCATACAGAATGCCCAGCAACGCCAAAATGACCGGCATGTTCTTCTCGAACGGCGCCGTGCGGAAGTGGCAGTCCATCTTGTAGTATCCGTCCAGAAGACGGTCGAAGTTCTTGCGTCCGATGGCGATCATCAGCGAAAGCCCGATGGCCGAGGGAAGCGAATAGCGCCCGCCGACCCAGTCCCAGAATCCGAACATGTTCTTCACGTCGATGCCGAACGCCGCGACTTCCTTCTCCGCCGTCGAGACCGCCACGAAGTGCTTGGCCACCGCCTTCTCATCGCCCAGACGCTGGACGAGCCACGCCTTGGCCGCCTCGGCGTTGGACATCGTCTCCTGCGTCGTGAACGTCTTCGAGGCGACGATGAACAGCGTCTGGTCGGCCTTGACTTGGCGGAGCGTCTCCGCCAGATGGGTCGAATCGACGTTGGAAACGAAGTAGTACTTCAGCGAGCGCTTCGAGTAGGCCGTGAGCGCGATGTTCGCCATGACGGGACCCAGATCGCTGCCGCCGATGCCGATGTTCACCACATATTTGATCTTCTTGCCCGTGTGCCCGCGCCACGCGCCCGAACGCACCGCGTCCGTGAAATCGCCCATGCGCGCCAGAACGTCGCGCACGTCCGGCATGACGTCGTGTCCATCGACGAAAATCTTCGCTTCCGGATCCCGGTTGCGCAGTGCCGTGTGGAGCACCGCGCGATTCTCCGTCACGTTGATTTTCTGGCCCGTGAACATCTTCTCGATCTCTTCCTTGAGATGGGAGGCTTCCGCCAGCGCCAGCAGCGCCTTCATCGTCTCCGCGTCGATGCGGTTCTTGGAATAGTCCAGGAACCACCCCGCCGCCTCGAGCGAAAACTTCTTCGCGCGGCCCGGATTCTCGGCAAACAGTTCTTTTATCGTCTTTGTCTGGTTCTTGTCGATGAGTTCATCGACTTTTTCCCATGCTTTCGCGTCCATTTCTTCTCTCCTTGGATTGTGAAGTTAAACTCCGTTCAAATTCGTTCCCTGCCGCGTTAGCCGCGTTGCGCGAACCCTCCTCAACGCGCCAGCCCCCCAAGCAGCGTCGTGACGAGTTCGCCGGCGAAAAGAAGCGACTCCTCCGACAGCTTGTCCACCGTGTCGTGCGGCGTGTGCCAGTAGGGAAGCGGCCGCGCCGACGACATCCCGATCAGATCGACCGCGCGGTAGCCGGCCTCCAAAAAAGGCACGTGATCGTCTATGAGCGTATCCCGGGCCGACCTGACGCGATCGGACTTGCCCAAATGCCGCGCCACCCGGGCGACGGCCCGCCGCAAACCCGCGTGCCCGTTCTTGGGAACCGAAACGACGAGATCCTTTCCGCCCAACATGTCCAGACAGAGCACCGCGCGGACTTTCGCCCCGCGCGCCTTCATCTTGGCCGCCAAATGCCGAGACCCCCAGAGCCCGTCATTCTCCCCGTACGACTCCATGCACTCCTCGCCGTCCACCCACGCCAAAAGCACGTTGCAGGCCGTCGGACGGTTCCGGTAGAGAAGTCCCGCGAGCGAAACCAGGAGCCCCGACGTGCTCGCCCCGTCGTCCGCCCCCGGACAGTCCACGCCCGGCTTCGTGTCGTAATGCGAAAGGAGAATGATCCACTCCGCCTCGTCCGAAACGACGAACGCAGACTCCACGTTCACCATCGTTTTCCTGCCCCGGGGCGTCTCGGCCTCGAAGCGGTCCAGTACCGCGTCCGCCCCCGTCGAGCTGACGGCGTCCAGCAAGTAGTACGCCGCGCGCCGGCCGCCCGGCGTGCCCGCGTCCCGCGGCGTATGCGATTCGACAAGACCCGCCGCGCACGCGTGCGCGGCCTTCGCCTCGGCCGGCGAAAAGACAAGCGCGCCCAGAACTAGACAAGACCCGAGGAACATGGATTAGTCTATTTCGACGCCGATCATGCGCAGAACGCGATCCAGTTCGTCGTTGTCGAAGAAATCGATCTCCAGAACGCCCTTGGAATGCTTGCCGTTCGCGTGCGTGACGCCGCTCGTCAGACGCACGGCGCACCCCAGATGCCGCCGCAACTTGTCGCACAGGGTCCGCACGTACGCCTCGGGCAGATCGCTCTCGCCCTTCTGGACCTCTTTGACCGGTTCCCGCAGGCGTGCGATCTTCTTCTCGAGCCCCCGCACCGTCAACTGCTCGTTCACGCAATCGCGGGCGAACAGGATGCGCTGCTTCTCGTCGTCCACGGACAGCAGCAGCTTGGCGTGCCCCGTCGAAAGCAGGCCGCTTTGGACCAGCGCCTTCACTTCTTCCGGCAGCTCCAGCAGGCGGACCGCGTTCGCGACCGTCGCGCGCCCTTTTCCGACGCGTTCGGCGACTTCCTGCTGCGTCAGCCCGAATTGGTCCTGCAGCGTCTTGTAGCTGACCGCCTCCTCTATCGGGTTGAGGTCCTCGCGCTGCAGGTTCTCGGTCGTCGTCATCGCCGCGGCCGTCAGGTCGTCCACGTTGCGCACCACGACCTGGATGCGCTCCCACCCGGCGAGCTGGGCCGCGCGCAGCCGCCGCTCGCCCGCGATAAGCTCCCACTTGCCCGCCGCGTTCCGCCGCACCGTCGGGGGCTGCACGAGCCCGTTGTTCCGCAGCGATTCGGCCAACTCGCGCAATTCCTCTTCCTTGAAATCGCGCCGCGGTTGGTACGGACTGCGCGCGATCTCGTTTATGGGCAGCTCGAACGGGGTATCGGCGCGCGCCGGTGCCTCGCGCAAGGCGGGAACGGCCGCTCCGGGACCCGCCTCCGGCGGCTTGGCCGCGATGAGCGAGTCCAGCCCGCGTCCCAGACCGTGCTTCTTCTCGGAACGCGCGGGGGCTTTTGCGGCCCCCGCGGTCGGTTTCTTGAGAAATTGCGGATTCTTCACGGCAAACCTATCAGAAGAAGCCGTTGACGAAAGGCAAAACCTTGACCTTGTTGTCGATGATGATGTTGACCAGCCCGATCTGGAAGCCCGAGGGGCACTCGCGCGCATAGTTGACGAGCGCGATCTGCGCACCGTTGAGAACGCGCGTCATGTTGACCCCGAGCGCCAGCTGCGCACCGTGGACGTTGTCCGCGTAGTTCGCCAGACCCGCGATCTGGCCGCCCGTCGCTTCGCCGCGCACGAAGTTGCCCACGATGCCCGTCTCGAGCCCGCAGAACTCCTCGTGGTAGTTGCCCAGCAGGGACGAGCTGAAGCCCTTGAACTTGCGCGTCGCGCCGACCGCGCCCAGATCCCAGCTGTACGTCTCGCCGATCCACGCGTAGTTCACGCCGATCGTCGCGCGCACGCCGTACACGTCGCCCAGCGCCACGTTGCCGAACGCCGACGCCTGCACGCCGCGCAGTTCCGTGCGCGTGAATGTCGCCGCGCCCGCCAGATTCAGGCCGTACATCAACGGCGCGTCCGAAAAGATGAGATTGATGTCCAATCCGTAGACGTCCCACATGTTCACGCCCCACGGAAGCTGCACCGGCGTCGCGATGCCCACCGCGATCGGCGTCCAACCTACCGCTTCCTGCGACACAGTCTCTTGCGCGGAAACCGGCGCCGCCGCGAACGCGATGGCCGCCAAGCCACATGCTAACATTTTCTTCATATTTATTTTCCTTTTGTTCCTATGATTTAACTAATATTCTACAATTTTCTGGGGTGGAAAGTCAAGTGCAGAATCGCGCCTCGAATTCTTTTTCCGTCAGGATCGGAATCCCCAGCGCCCGCGCCTTCTTGTTCTTCTCGGATGCCGACTGCGCGTCGTTGTTGATCAGGAAACTCGTTTTGCCCGAGACGCTCCCGGCGACTTTCCCGCCTTGCGATTCGATGTACGCCTTGAGCGCCGCCCGGTTGGGGTAGTCCACGAGATCCCCCGTGATCGCGAACGTCAGCCCCGCGCACGCCCCGCCCGCCGGACGCGCCGGCATCTCGAGGTCCATCTCGCCCAGCAGTTCGTCCACAAGCTCCCGGTGCGCCGGCGCCTGCATCCACCCGACGAACGCCGCACTCTTGGCCGGCCCGATCCCCTCGATCGTCGCGAACGCGTCCGGCGCCGAGATCCGCGCCTTGTCCACGAGTTCCCGCACCGATCCCACGCTCCCCAGAAGCTTCTTCGCCACGTCCGGACCGCAGAGCGGGATCGACAGCGCCACCAGAAAACGGACCGCCTCGCAATGCCGCGCCTTCTCCAGCGCCGCGCACAGGTTGCGCGCGCTCTTCTCGCCGAACCCTTCCAGCGCGGCGATCTCCCCCGCGTGCGCGCCCAGCCGCAGAATGTCCGCCGGCGTCTTGATCCACCCCGCGTTCACGAACTTCGCCAGTGTCTCGCCGCCCAGCCCGTCGATGTCCAGCCCGTCCTTCGACGCGAAACGGACGAACCGCGCCAGCGTCCGCGCCGGACACTCCGCGTTCGTGCACACGAGCTTGCGCGTGCCGCCCTCCGACTCCACGACCGCCGTCGCCGCCCCGCAGACCGGACACCGCGCCGGAATCGCGAAATCGCCGACCTTCCGCGCCACGCGCACGACCTTCGGGATGATCTTGTTCGCCTTTATGACGACAAGCTCCGTCCCCGGACCGCCCACGCCCAGCCGTTCGCACTCCGATATGTTGCACAGCGTCGCCCGCCGAACCGTCGTCCCTTCGAGCGAAACCGGCGCGAACACCGCCACCGGCGAAATCGCGCTCACCGCGCAGCTCCACTCCACGTGGTCCAGCGCCGTCGTCGCCTCCTCGTCCCGCCACTTGAACGCCAGCCCCGCCCGCGTGGCGTGATGCCCCGTGACGGACCCGGTCCGCGCATAGTCCGTGTCGTCGTAGACGACGACGAGCCCGTCGACCGGATACGGATTCTCCCGGTCCACGACGCGCGCCGTCCACGCGTCGAGGGCCGCCTGCAGATTCGCCTGCGTCGGCGCGTCGATCCGCTCGTGCGCCACGACCGTGAAGCCGATGGACGCCAGATAGTCCATCCGCGCCCCCCACGAGCGGATCGGCTCGTCGGCGTGCACGAGCGTGAACGGAATCCACCGCAAGTGCCGCGGCTTCAGTTCCTCCACATTCTTGAGCGACAGCGAGCCGGACGCCAGATTGCGCGGATTGGCGAACTCCTCGCGCGCCGTCGCCTGAAACGCCTCGAAGTCCGCGTACGAAATGACCGCCTCGCCGCGGATCACCAGATGCCCCGGCGCGTCGATCCGCGCGGGAATGCCCGCGATGCCGGCCGCCAGGTGCGTGATGTTCGTCCCGATCGTCCCGTCGCCCCGCGTCACGACTTTCGTCAGCCGCCCCCCGTCGTACGTCACGACGAGCGTCAGCCCGTCCAGCTTCCACGAAAGCCAGATGGGCCGCCCTTCCGCCCACTTCACGACGTCCGCCACGCTCTTCGTTTTGGCCAGCGACAGCGCCGGATACTCGTGCGCCTCCTTGCGCCCGGCCGTCTCGTCCGCCCCGACATGGTGCGTCGGCGACTCCGGCAGGACAATCCCCGTGCGCGCCTCGAGGCCCTTCAGCTCGTCGAAAAGCGCGTCCCACTCGTGGTCGGACATCACCTCCGGCTGGCCGTTGTAGTAGGCGGCGGACGCCGCGTTCAGGCGCGCGCACAGTTCGCGCATCCGCGAACGGATCTCGTCGGCGGACGCCATTACTTCGCCGGCAGCACGGGCTTTTTCAACGTCGTTTTCAGGACGGGACGCGGCGGCAGCTTCAACCCCGCGCCGAGACCCGGCTTGGGCGGCAGCTTCAACCCCGTCTTCAGCACGGGCTTCGCCCCGGACTTCAGCACGGGACGGATCGCCGGCTTCAGCGCCGGACGCACCCCCGGTTTCGACACGGGCGTGATGGGCGAAAGCGGCGAGGCGGCGGCGGCCGGCGCGTCGGACGGAAGATCCGCGACCTCCTCGACCGGCGGCAAATCCTTGACCGAGTCGACCGGAGGCAGATCCACAATCGGTTCGATTTTGACAAGCCGCGTCACCGCGGGTTTCTTTTCCGCCGCGGGTTTCTTCTCCGCCGCGGGGACCACTGGCACGGCGGGCTTCTCCGCCGCGGGAGCAACCGCAGGCGCCGCGGGCTTCTTCACGCCCAGCGGATTGACAGGCGCCGGACGCGACATCACAAGCGTCTTGGAGGCCGCCGCGTTCGGTAGCGACGTTTCCGCGGACGCGTCGGCGGAGCCGAAACTGACGATGGAAACTTCAAGCTTGCCGAACTGCAGGAGATCCAGCGCTTTCAGTTCGGACCGTCCCGCGAGCTTCACGCCCATCTTGTAGGATCCGTTTGTGCTGCCGCAGTCTTCCACAAACCACTTGTCACCCTCGAAGAAAATACGGGCATGGCGGCGGGAAAGTCCCTCCACCATAAGCGGCGCGACCGTATTGGATGTATCGCGTCCGATCGTAATCTCTTTCTGGTCGACGAACTTCAAGCTCATCAACTCCTTGTTCAGCGTGACTATCAGTTTGATTTCCATCGCTCAATCCTTTCTGACTTTTACTGCAATCAAGTATACCACTTATTTTGCGCAAAGTACAGAACTTATTAGCGCAATTCGCAACGGCATCGAGCTTGTCCGGCGCGCCAAGAAGAAGAAAGGCCGCCCGAATGTGGTTTTGCACCCGCGGCCGTTCCAGTAGAACGGGGTGGCCGTTCCGGCG
>DBKW01000041.1 GCA_002298665.1 Verrucomicrobia bacterium UBA740
TCGTCCCCCGCGGTGCCGGTTACCCCCGAATCGCCCCGAAAAGCCCCCGCCAAACCGCCGCGTCCTACTCGTCCCACCCGTCCTGCTCGTCCCATCCATCCCCGGTGGTTCCGTCCCCGGCGAAAAGCGAAAATAATTTTAGAAAAAACTTGACAAGGTTTTCAGAATACGCCTGCACACTCCCGCCCGCAGCCCCCCGCGACGCGGGCGACGGCACGGTCTATCAGCTCCGGAATCTGGATCGGGAGCGCGTGTTCGCCCCCCTCCACCCAGGTCAGTTCGGCGGACGGGAACAGATTCTTCAGAAAGACGGCGTTTCCCGGACGGACGATTCCGTCCCGGCGGCTGTGGAAAATGCTGACGGGGCCCGCATACGGCCGCGCCCCGAACGCCGCGGTCAAATCCGCCCGCAGATCCGTCCGCGCGAGATAGTCGAGCCCCCGCGCGAGGTTCGCGTCCCTATCGCACGCATAGGGATTGGGCTTGCCCGCGGGCGTGCCGAAGAACCCGGCGCCATGCGTCAGTTGCACGCCTACGCGCAAGGCTTCCAGCCGCCGCGGGGAAAGTCCGTCCCACCCCTCCGCCTTCATCATGCAGGGCGTCGCGGCGACGAGGACGAGTCCTTTGACTTTTTCCGGATGCGCCAAAAGGAGCCGCAGGGCCGAACTGCCGCCCATGGACCAGCCCACGAGAACGACCGCCTCCTCCCGCGCCAAAGCCTGCTCGGGGAGCCCGTCCAGCTGGTCCGTGTAGCTGAAAAGCGCCGCGCGCGGGAACGTGCACAAATCCCACGCCGCGGCGCTCGCGGACCAGCCGTTAAGGACAAACGTCTTCACACGCCCTCACGATCGCCGTTCCCAGCCGCCGCTTGGTCTGGCGCGGCAGCGAAACGACGCGTCCGTCCCCGTAGACGAAGGAGACGCGGTTCGTATCCGCGGCGAAGCCGCTCCCCGGTTCGGTGACGTCGTTCGCCACGATGAACGCGAGACCCTTCTCGCGGCACTTGCGCCGCGCCTCGTCGAGCACGTGGTCCGTCTCCGCGGCGAAACCGACCTTCACCGCGGCGCACACGCTTTTCAGCACGTCCGGATTGCGCACGAGCTGCAGCGTGCCGTCCATCTCGCCCTTCTTCAGCTTTTGCGCCGCGCATGTCGCCGGACGCCAATCCGCCACCGCGGCAGTCGCGACGAAAACCGCCTCGCCGCCATAGGCCGCGAGCGCCGTCTCGGCCGCCGCGAGCATGTCCCGGGCGGAAACGACGTCCACCCGCGCGCAGCCCTTGGGCGTCTGGCGTGCGACGGGTCCGGCGATCAGCGTGACGGGGTGCCCGCGCCGGGCGGCCGCCGCGGCGATCGCGAAGCCCATCTTCCCGGTGGAGGGATTGGAAAGGAACCGCACCGGGTCCAGGAATTCGCGCGTCGGTCCGGCGGTGACGACGAAAGGCAGCCTAGGCTTGCTGACTGGCATCTGCGTTCGTCTGCGCGGTCTGCCACACGACGCGGTCGCGCGAAATCTTGAAGAGACCCTTCTTCTCCAGCGCGGCGATTGTCGCGGCGGCGTTCGCCGCGCCGAACTGGGTCTCGAGGGTGTTGCGCAGTTTGTGCACCGAGCCGGGCGCCATCTTCGTCAGGCGCTCGAGCTGTTCGGCCCCCAGCTCCGTCGCCGGGGCGTCCGCCCCGGGGGCTTTCGCCTTGGGCTTGGCGGCGGTCTTTCGCGTCGCCGTGCGGGTGCGGGTCTTGGGGGCGCGCGCCGCGGGTTCGGCGGGCGGCTCTTCCGCCGCGGGCGTTTCGTCCGTCTCGGTTTCGGAAATGACGTCCGTGAACACGGCGCGCGGGGCGCGGGGGGCCGGCACGGGCGCGACGGTCGGCGTCGGGGTGCCTTCCAGCAGCGCGAGAATCGTCTCGGGCGACTCGGTCACCTCGTAGTCCAGGTCGTTCCCGAGCGGCACGACGATCGTGCCGCCCTGGCGCCGCGGTTCGAGCGCGGCGATGAAGACGCTTTGAATCCAGACGGGGGTCTTGTCCGTTCGTGTCAATTTGATGTACATAGGCTTTTCAATTCGAACGCGGCTTGCGGCGCGGCTCAGGCCTTCTTCATCTGCGGGAAGAGGACCACGTCGCGGATGCCGTCGCACCCGGTCAGAAGCATGACGAGACGGTCGATGCCGATGCCCAGCCCGCCCGTCGGGGGCATGCCGCACTCGAGCGCCGAGATGAAGTCCTCGTCGATCTTTTCCGTATCCTCGCCCGCCTGGTGCTCGAGGGCCTTGCGCTGCTCGAGGGGATTGTTCTGCTCGGTGTAGCCCGGGCACAGTTCGCGTCCGCCCACGACGAACTCGAACACGTCCACGAGCGCCGGATCGTCCGGGCACGCCTTGGCCAGCGGCACGAATTCGTGCGGCAGGCGCGTCACGAAGGTCGGCTGGCGCAGGTTCTTCTCGATGAGCTTGTCGTAGACCTCGTGCGTCAGCATGAGCGTGTCGGTTATGCCGTCCAGCTCGAGGTTCGTCTCCGTCTCCTTGCCCTTGGCCTTCGCCTTGGCGAGCTGCGTGGCGAAATCCAGCTCGAACCAGTCCGCCCCCATGAGGTCCTTCACGAGGTCGCTGTAGGCCACGCGCCGGTAGGGCGGATTGAAATCGATGATTTCCTTCTTCTCGCCGTAGGGAATCCGGCGCGAACCGATGACCGTGTCGCAGAGATGCGGGATCAGGCCCTCGATGATCGCCTCCATGGACGTGCGGTCGCCGTAGGCCTCGTAGATTTCGAGCACCGTGAACTCGGGGTTGTGCGAGCGGTCGATGCCCTCGTTGCGGAAGTCCTTGCCCAGCTCGAACACCTTGTTCATCCCGCCCACCAAGAGGCGCTTCAGATAGAGCTCGGGGGCGATGCGCAGCACCATGTGCTGGTCGAGCGCGTTGAAGCGCGTCTCGAACGGCTTGGCCGCCGCGCCGCCCGCCTGCGCCTGCAGAATCGGCGTCTCGACCTCGATGAAGCCCTTGGACCACAGGTACTTGCGCGTCTCCATGAGCAGGTTGGAGCGCGTCACGAAGCGCGCGCGCGTCTCGTCGTTCGTCATGAGGTCGACGTACCGCCGGCGGTAGCGCTCCTCCTGGTCCGCGAGGCCGTGGAACTTTTCCGGCGGCTGCTCGAGCGCCTTGGCGAGCATCGTCCAGTCCGCGACGACGATGGACTTCTCGCCCTTCTGCGTCGTGAAGAGCGCGCCTTCCGCGCCGATGATGTCCCCCAGGTTCAGGAGCTTGAACGCCTTGAACGCCGTCTCGGGGAGTTCGTCGCGCTTGAAGATGAGCTGGAACTTGTCCGTGCCGTCGTTGATGGTGCAGAAGTTCATCTTGCCCATGCGCCGGATCGTCATGAGGCGTCCGGCCACGCGCACGCGCACGCCTTCGGCGAACGCCGCGCGCACTTTCGCGAGGTCTTCGTGGGGGTACTTGCGCCCGTAGGGTTCGTAGCCGAGTTCCGCCAGCGCCTGCATGTTCTGCAGCCGTTGCGCGCGATATTCGTTCGTTTCCGCCATTTTCGCAGTCCTCAGTCCTCGAGCGCGATGTCGAGCGCGTCCGAAATCATGTCGACGGCCTCTTCCAGGTCCTCTTCCTTCAGCACGAGCGGCGGCAGGAAGCGCACGACGCCGCCCTTGGCCGTCAGGGCGAGCAGACCCTGCTCCCGCAGGGCGTCCACGACCTTCGCCGGGTCGCCGTCCACGACCAGGCCGAGCATCATGCCCTTGCCGCGCACCTCGAGGAGCTTGTCGTGCGCGTCCACGAATTCCTGCAGGGCCGCGCGCAGGAGTTCGCCGACATGCGCCGCGCGCGCAAGGAGCCCATCCTCTTCGATGACGGAAATCACCGCGTTCGCCGCGGCCGCGGCGACGGGGTTGCCGCCGAACGTGGAGGCGTGGTCCGAAAGGCCGAACACGTCCGCCGTCTTGGCGTTCGAGACGAGCGCGCCCATGGGCAGGCCGTCCGCGAGCGCCTTGGCGAGGGTGAAGAGGTCGGGCTTGACGCCGTAGCCCTGCCAGGCGAACCAGGTTCCCGTGCGCCCCATGCCGGACTGCACCTCGTCGCAGATCATGAGCAGGTTCTTCTCGTCGCACAGCGCGCGCACGCCCTTCATGAACTCCTCGGTCGCCGGGGTCACGCCGCCCTCGCCCTGCACCGCCTCGAGCATGATCGCGACGGTCTTGTCCGAAACGGCCGCCTTGACGCTCTCGAGGTCGTTGAAGTCCGCATAGACGAAGCCGGTCGGCAGGGGGTCGTACCCCTCCTGGCACCACGCCTGGCCCGTCGCCGCCACCGTCGCGAGCGTCCGCCCGTGGAAGCCGCGGCGCATCGTCACGATCTCGTGGCGTCCGCCGTTCGCCTGGCCCCACTTGCGGGCGAGCTTGATGGCCGCCTCGTTCGCCTCCGCGCCCGAGTTGCAGAAGAAGACCTTGCCCTCGAGACCGGAAAGCGCGACGAGCTTCGCGGCCAGTTCCGTCTCGGGGACGTTCGCGAAGAGGTTGGAGGAGTGGGTCAGGCGGGCCGCCTGCTCCTGGATCGCCTTCACCACCTTCGGATGCGAATAGCCCACGTTGTGCACGCCGATCCCGCTCGTGAAATCGTAGAGGACGAGCCCGTCCGCATCGCGCACCGTCACGCCCTTCCCGCTCGTCAGCACGGTGGTGGGTGCATAGGTCGGCATCATGACCTTCTTGTAGAGGTCGAGTATCGGTTGCGTCTTGTTGCTCATTCTGTTATCTCCGTTCCCACGCCTTCACGCGTGAATATTTCAAGTAATAAAGAGTGTTGCATGCGGCCGTCCACGAGCTGCACCTTCTGCACCCCGGCGCGGATGGCCTTCTCGCAGCTGACGATCTTCGGGAGCATGCCGCCCGAAATCGTCCCGTCCGCCTTGAGTTTCTCGATGGAGCCCAGATGCAGCGTCGAGAGCAAGGTCCGCGGGTCGGACGGGTCCTTCAGGAGCCCCGGCACGTCCGAGACGAGGACGAACTTGAGGACCTTGAGCGCCTGGGCGAGCGCCGCGGCGGAAACGTCGGCGTTCACGTTGTAGAGGTGGCCGTCGGCGACCCCCGTCGCCAGCGGCGTGATGACCGGCACGATGCCCGCGTCCATCATCTCCAGGACCGGGCGCGTATCCACCGCGACGACCTCGCCGACAAAGCCGCGGTCGGGTTCCGTGATTTTGCGCGCCTGGAAGAGCCAGTTGCCGTGCAGGGGCTTCGCGTTCGTGCCGCGCTTCGACAGGCGCGCGACGAGGTCGGGGTTCACCGTCCCGTTCAGCGTCCGCCGCACGATCTCCATCGTCTCCTCGTCCGTCACGCGCTGGCCGGCGACGAATTTCGGCTCGTGGCCTGACGCCGTAATCGCGCGCGAAATCGCCTTGCCGCCGCCGTGCACGATGGCCACTTTCATGCCGATCGCCCGCATGAAGGCAATATCGTCCACCACGGACTCGAGATTGGCCTCGATTTCCATGACCGACCCGCCCAGTTTGACAAGGACCATCGCGCCCTTGAACGCCTGGATGTACGGCAACGCCTCGGTCAAAACCGCGGCTTTTGTCTGCGCTGTTTCAAATCTCTGCATATAGGCTAAATATTATACCAAAAACCGCCCAAACCCGCAATTGCCCTTCAAGCCTTCTTCTAAACCGAAAAGTGTATCATGTCGT
>DBKW01000011.1:0-634 GCA_002298665.1 Verrucomicrobia bacterium UBA740
CAGCCTGATCGCGCCCGATACGGAGGCCAACAAGGACTTTGCCGTGTACGTCGACGCCCGCTTGCCGGACGATCCCGACGCGAACCAATTCAAGCGCGCGGAAATCCAGCCGTATGGCTTCCGCGTGATTGAAAAAAATGACGTATCTTGGAAGACCGGTGACGCCTACGGTTTCGCCTTCGAGGAGATCCAGCTGCCCAAGAACTACATCTTCGGTTCGTCGTACAGCGACAAGACGAGCAGCCCCGTCACGGAGATAAAGGTCTTCAACTATGAATTCGACCCGCTGGAGGACGCTTGGAACGAGACGTTTTCGGACACCGTGGATATCCGCAATCTGCGTCCGGCGCCGAGCGGCATGCAGGCGGTGAAGATAGGCGATTCCAACGCCAGCGTCGATTAGGAGGTGTGGAGAAATGAACATGCGCCGCGCGTTTACACTGATGGAAATCAACCTCGCCATGCTGATCATGGCGACGGGAGTCCTGGCGGTCGTCGGGCTCTACTCGATGGGATTCCGCGAGAGCCAGCAAAGCACGGACGATGTCGCGTCCGCCGCCTATGCGGAGGCGGTGATCTCGCCTCTCGTGCGCTATTTCTCGGACACCAACATGACCTGGGACACCTTCAAGAA
>DBKW01000011.1:841-1039 GCA_002298665.1 Verrucomicrobia bacterium UBA740
TTCCGGGCGGCGGAGTCGGACGACAAGCTGATGGCCGCACCCCTCTACTATACGGAAGTGCGTTTCCAGGGGAGGATGCCGTGAAGCGCGGATTTACGATAATCGAACTTTTGGTGGCGAGCCTTCTTTTGGGGCTTTTGATGACCATTCTGACCATGATCTTCAACCAGTCGTCCATCGCCTGGCGCACGGGCCTGG
>DBKW01000011.1:1104-6125 GCA_002298665.1 Verrucomicrobia bacterium UBA740
CAGGCGGACAGCGCGTATGTCTGGAACAATCAGCTGTACGCCCTGCAGTCGCTCTGGGACAAGAACGGCTCGCTCCGCACGCGCGCCATCGGGCGGATGAACGCCGCGTTCCTGACCGTGTCGGACGTCGAGAAGGGGACGCGGGTGAATATCGGAAGCGACAGTTCGGGCGGCAGTTCGGGCGGCAGTTTCAACACCTATTCGGTCAATGTCGAGAGTGCGGGCCCCGACCGCAACTACGAGGAGACCTGGGACAACATCTGGAGCAACCCTGTCGATGCATTACTCAACAAATAAACGGGACGGACTCGCGCGCGGCTTCACGCTCGTCGAGCTTCTGGTCGTAGTCGGCATGATCGCGGTCCTTTTGGGTGCGCTTTCGATGTCTGTTTCGTCCGCCCAGGAGCGCGCCCGGCGGCAGAAGGCCTTGGCGGAGGTGAAAACCATCAACCAAGCCATTCTCGCGTCCGAGAACTTCAAGAAGGGCAGTGCGCTGGCGGCGTCGGGCGGCTGGCAGGAGCTGACGGTCGGGAACTTTCCCGATCTGTTCGGCAGGGGGCAGGACGAGCGCGTCCAGGGCACGATCCCCGTGCTCTTCATGGCGGCGGTGAACGCGGGCGGCAAGGTGCTGGACCCGTGGGGCAAGCCCTACCGCGTGCGCATCACGCAAGGCTCGGCGGCGTCGACGATCAAGAGCGCGACGGGCGGCATGGAAACGAGTTTCAGCGTCCCCAACATGTATCGTCTTTCGGAGGAGGAACGCAAATGAGAAAGATTTCCACGCGGCGCGGTTCCGCGCTTCTGGTCGTTTTGGGCATGCTGGCGTTCATGACCGTCTCGGCCATCGCCTTCGCGGCGTACATGCGCCGGGCGCGGCTGCCGTCCAACTATCTGCGCCGCGCGACGTCTTCGCGCGAACTTGTGAAGGCGGCCCTCGCCCGGGCGATCGACGACATCGACCACGCCGTCAACGACAATCCCCACCCGGGGCTCGGGAGCGAGGTGTGTACGCGCGCCAACACGAATTGCAACGGCTGGATCGGACGCGTCTTCATGAATACGAACATGACGAGCGCCGGCAAGACGGACGACGGGCTGGTCGATCCCAGCAACACGGTGTCCGTCCTGTCGCTGGAAGGGCTCGCCTACGTGCCGGCGCCCCTGATGGGCGAGGCGCGGTATTACGGACGCCGCACGCCGACCGCCCAATGGCAGTCGTTCGACTTCGACGCCGGACGCTACGCCTATCTCGCGCTGGACGTGTCGGACTACCTCGACGTCAACCGCCTGTTCGCCGGCAAGCCGCGCTCCTCCGCCGCGAACACCCGCATCACGCTCTCCTACCTGTTCGACAATGTCGCGGACGGGGTGAAGTGGGACAATTTGCTGGAAGGTAATGTGCGAGATGTCGGCAACGACATTAATATTACCTTTAATAGCAAGCTGCCGCTGACCTCGGTCGCGGACCTCTCCCTCGCGCTGGGGAAGGTTTCCTACGGTCCGTTCAAGAGCTGGTTCCACGAATATCTGGAAGGCAACGAATATCTGGAAGGCAACGGGCAGTTGAAGGTGGACAAGCAGGATAGCAAGTGGAATCCGCTCCTCATGCCCCTCGTGACGGACGGCTGGTTCCCGACGAACGACATCCACAAGGCGGACGACGCGTACGAGGGAGTCTGGAACGGCAACGGCCAAGCGGGCGACGCCTACGATCTGGCGTCCCCCAATGCCCAACCCTTCCATTTCGCCGCGGGCGACATACCCAACAGTTTGGACTCGCTCTTCAGGGACTACAATCGCAGTATCTGGAATTCCTACCTCGGGCTGGTCGGTCTTGCCGCGCTGTGCGACTATCTGGATCCGGATCGCGTCCCGACGTCGCTCGCCATCCCGACGGTCGAGCGCGCGCCGATGATTTGCGGCTTCCAGATGATGCCCATGTCGGGCAAGATGAATCTGTCGCGCGATCCGGTCGACGACAAACAGGTCGTGCTGCGGCTCCCGAACGATGATCCTGCACCGGCCACGCCTCCGACGAAAGCTACGGATACGCGCAAGGTCACGGCGACGATTACATACCGTCTCGCGATGGATCAACGGCTGCAAACGCCGGGCGGGGCGAAGGCGGTCGCCGCGTTCCCGTTCGCCCACAAGGACGAGCGGGACGCCACCGGCTGGACGATGGATGGTCGCTTCGCGTTTTTCCTGACGGACGGCGTGCCCTCCCTGCGGACGGGGAACGCCGGCGGCGTATTGCGTCTCGACAAGGATATTCCAGACAGCCAACTGACGGCGGACGGCGTGATGAGCATGAAAATGAACGACACGCAAGTTTCGTTCTCCGCGCCCACGGCGGGCGATCCGCTCCAGGGGACGGTCAACGACCAGGCGACCTTGAACTTCAGCGGCGCGCAGGTGGCGGAGGCCTTGTCGCAGATTGCCTTTCTCACGGTCAAGTATACGTGGACGCAGAAGGCGGAATCGACCGGACGTCCGATGCTGGGCCAGCCGGAGACCTACAAATGGGTTCCCGAGTTTACGGATCCCTCCGTCAAGGACGACATTTCCAAGTGCGCGATTACACTGGGTCTGCCGATTTTGAACGCGGACGGGAGTGTCGCGCACAAACGGTCCACCGTCTGGACGGGGAGCCTCCCGCTGGGCAAGCTGCAGCTGAACGCGGCGGTTTGGCTGCGGGTCCTTGACAAGGACGGCAATGTCGTGGACATGGTGCCGGCGTGCGTGGACGACGACAAGATCCAGAATCCGAATATGGCCGGTAGCGACGAGCATACGGACGACTTAAGAGCCGCGTTAAGAGCCGCGTTCGGCCAACCGTATCCGTTGATGCTCCTGGAGACCGCAGGGGCGGGCGCGGGAATGGCGAAGATGCCGCTGTCTTCGCTTGAGGAACTCAACAATCTTTGTTCGGGAGGGGTCGACGTCTCCGTGCCGGACAATGCGTATTTCGTGTCCGATCCGCGCTACAACTATGCGCCGGAGAACTGGTTTGCGTCGGGCACGACTTGCAATCGCGCGGCGTGGAAAGCGGCGAATGGCAATGCGTTCGGGAATTCCGGGAACGATATCTTTTTCGCGACGAGCGACGCCGGGTATCTGCAAAGTCCCTATGAGCTCGCCAATCTGCCCTGGGTGACGGAATTGGGCCCCAATAATGGAATCCGTGGCGATTTGGAGATTCCGGGCGGCGGGACGTCGTTGCCGACAAGCCCGTGCCACAAGGGGCGGTTCTGGAAGAACTACGACCCGATGTTCAACGACCCGGTCAACCTGGAGTCGAACCTCCTGTTCCATGCGAGCTATCAGGGACAGAAGGTGAATCCCTACACCGACAACATCGAAGTCCTGCGCGGCGTTTTCGCGAATACCCCGCTGGACTGGAAGCGCGCTTCCACGAACACTGTCGGTACTGTCAGCGAGTGCGCGGGGCATTATTTAAATGGCAAAAAAGGCGGCGCTTCGGTCTTCAACGAGGATTATACCTGGTCCAAGGACAATCAGGAGACCGCGGCGCAGATTCCGCGCGAGATTTTGGAGGAGTTCGCCGACAAGTTCCGCCAGGAGGTGCGCGATGAATACAAAAAAGAATCCCCCACCAGGTCCTGGGACGAGATCTTGGCGGACCTGATGAACGATGCGGAGCCGAACATGCTGGGCGGTCTCGGCCTCGGCAAAGCGCGGCTCTACAAGGCGGACCGCGACTTCCTGTACGGTTTCTGGCGCGAATGCTTCGCGGTGCGGCAGCAGCTGTTCCTCGTCTTCGTGCGGGCGGAACCGCTCATGATGGGCGGCGCCGCGGTGGGGGCGACCCCGCCGCAGCTGGGCGGACGCGCCGTGGCGCTCGTCTGGCGCGACCCGAATCCGGTCGGGAATACCGGTACGGACTGCCCGGGCTATCCGCACCGGACGCGCGTGCTTTTCTACAAAAATCTGGAGTAAGACATGAAAAAAGCCTTCACCTTGGTCGAACTTCTCGTCGTCATCGGCATCATCGGCATCCTGTCGGGCGTTCTGATCGCCTCGTTCTCGGGCTCGTCGGAGTCCGCCCGCGCGGCGAAGTGCCTGACGAACCTCAAGAATCTCGCGAGCGCGAGCCAGCTCTACGCTTCCGCGAGCACGTGGCTGCCGCAATCCAGTTCAAGCACCTATCTCTTGGACGACGTGGACGACGGCAACTGGTACGACGAAACGCCGGGTTGGGTGAGCTGGCTGTCCAGCGGAATGTTCCCTTCGCAGTCTGAAGCCTGGGGAACGGAAATCAGCACCTACCACGAAAGCGAGACGGACCGCATCTACAGCCTGACGAACGGCGTCTTGTGGAAGTACCTGTCGGGGACGAGTTCGGCCTACGTCTGCCCGGAGCATGTGGACGCGGTCGCGCCGGCGTTCCGTCCGCTCTGGAGCTATGTGATGAATTCGGGCGTCAGCGGCTGGAAGTACAAGGGCGTCACGCGCGCGGACCGGCGCCTGCTTTTCGCGGAGATGCCCTTCGACGGCACGGTAAACGGCAACTACGCGCCTTCCACCTCCAAATCGAAGTACAACGACTGCGCGCTGCAGCACTGGGAAGGCGACGTCATCGGCTTCAACCACAAGGCCGGCAAGGGCGAAAAGTGCGCACATGTCGTGTTTGTGGACGGGCATGTCGAGAAGCTCCGCCAACCCAAAGACGGCTTGAACGATACGCAGCTCCAGGAGCTGACGCAATGGCTCTGCGAAGGCAAGGACATTTCCTTCGACGGCAAAAAATACGAGAAGTTGGCGGATTGATTCCTGTCCGCGGCGCTTCGCGTCGTGCGGTGTCCGCATGAGGCGGCCGGCAGGACATCCGGGACGAGCGGGACAACCGGGACGCGGCACGGGGTTGCCGCGTTCGTCTTGATATTGTCGCGTTTGCCCCCGCCATTTTACCACTTAACCGGCGAAATACAAGTCCTTCGGTGACTTCTCCCCTTGCCTCGACAGGCGAACCGGCTTCCTCCCGGCAGGACCGGTCGCGG
>DBKW01000011.1:6152-6332 GCA_002298665.1 Verrucomicrobia bacterium UBA740
GACCACGGTCTCTAAGGCAAGAGACCACGGTCTCTGGGGCAAAAGACCGCGGTCTCCGGACCAAAAGACCGCGGTCTCTTGAAGATGTGTCGCCCGCCTGCCCTGAAGATACCCTAATCACCCGTTGTCCGTTCCTTGGATCCGTCCCGGGTCTGACGGGGGGGGGGGTAATTAACCGTG
>DBKW01000058.1:0-12936 GCA_002298665.1 Verrucomicrobia bacterium UBA740
CGCGGATGTCGCGTCCGTCGCGATCGTCCCGTGTGGCGTCCGCCGTCGCCAAAAAACCGGGGGTGCGCCGAAACGCACCCCCAATCTGCCGGACGGAAACCGCCGCCACGGCAATCTAACCAAACAGAGACAAGGACTCTCTATCAGAAACTTGCCGTCAGCGCGAGACCCGCCACGACATTGTAGCTGTCCGTCGTACGGCCGGTCGCCTCGTAGCGGCGCGCCGCATCGCGGATATCCGCATTGAAGAGGTAGCCATAGTAGGCGACATAGCCCGAGAGCGACAGGTGGTCGCAAATCGCCCACGTAAGCTCGCCCTTCACGCAGGTGTCCATGAGGCCGGCCTTGCGGAGCGGTTCGTCGTCCGCGGTGGAGAGATAGCCCGCCACGCGCTTCTTGTTGCCCAAGCCCTGCGCCACCGAGGGGCGGAACTCGAGCACGGGGTCGGCATCTTCCGTCGCGCCCTCGACGAGCGTGAAGGAGTGGCCGATCTCGACGCTGAGGTAGGTTCCGTTGTCGCGCGTGATGTCGCGTTCATAGGCGAACACCGGCTCGAGCAGGACGTTCGGCAGGCCGATTTCAGCCGTGACGAACTGGGTATCCGCGCCCGGATTGTCCCCGTCGAAACGCGGACGGTTCTTCATGGACCGCGGATGGTACTCGTAGGCGTAGCCGACGGCCGTGTCGAGCTGGTACCACTCGCCCTCGAAGAACGACCAGCCCACGCTCACGCCCGGGTCGAGTTCCATGTAGCGTCCGGTGCGGTTCATGTAGCCCGCCTTGCTGCCGTAGTCCGACGTGTCGAAGATCGCCGACACCTCGAAGGTGAGGAAGTCGAGGAACGTGACCGCCGCCGCGGGCGTGACAATCGGGTCGTTGTTGTCGACGAGACCGTAACTCATGAATTTCGAGTCGAACGCGACCGAGACTTCCGCCGATACGGGCAATCCGTCATCCTTCTCCACCTCAACCGGCGCGGCTTCGGCGTAAACACTGCCGCCAAGCGCGGCTGCACAGAAGAAAGACATCATGTGCTTTGAGTTCATATTTATTGATTTATCCTTTACTTTTTACTGTTTATACTACTTGTTGTTTACTCCCCCCTAACAGAGGGGGAAATCGTATTATTTCCGCTTGCTTTCCGCTCCGCGGCACTTGTGGGGGCAGGCCGCGCAAGCCCCGCCGCACCGACCCTCGCACGGCGCGCCATGCCGGCGACAGTGGACTATCGCCCAAACCGACAAGACAAGGATGGCGGCCAGCACGAGAATCGATGCGACGTTCATGGTTTACGCCTCCACCTTGCGGGCCGGACGGAAGATCGCCCAGAGGCAGTAGAGATCCACGAGAATCGCCGCGGCGGTCCAGAACGTGAAGACGCCGCCCGCGACCAGCATGCCGATCTGATAGCAGGAGAGGGCGATGACGTAGCCCACGAAGAACTGGAACGCGACCGCAAACCAGCCCCATTTGGCGGAGCCCATTTCGCGGAACGTCGCGGCGATCGCCACCATGCAGGGCGGGATGAACAGGTTGAAGACCATGAACGAGAAGGCCGCCAGTTTCGGGTAGTCGCTGAACGACTTGAAGAGGTTGGCGATCTGCGCGGCGGTCGTGGCGCCGTCCATGTTGGCCGCGACGAGTCCGAGCGTGGCCGTGGCCTGCTCCTTGGCGATTTCGGCCGAAACCGTCGCCGCGGCGCCCTGCCAGGTTCCGAAGCCGAGCGGCGCGAAGATCCAGGCGATCCAGGTTCCGAGGTCGTGCAGGATGGACTTGTCGATCTGCTCGTCGGCGAGCAGGTTGAGCGACCAGTCGAAGTGCATGATGAACCAGAGGAACACACAGGCCGGGAAGATGATGAGGCCCGCCTTGAGCATGTAGCCCTTCACGCGCTGCCAGGTGTGGATGAGCACGCCCTTGACCGTCGGCATGTGGTAGGCGGGCAGTTCCATCACGAACGGCGCCGCTTCGCCCGCGAAGGCGCGGGACTTCTTCAGCGCGATGCCCCCGAGGACGATGATCGCGATGCCGATGATGTCCATGAGCGCGGCGACGTACCACATGTCGCGGAAGAATATCGCCGCGAACATGGCGATGATCACCGTTTTGGCCCCGCAGGGGATGAACGTCGCCAGAATGACCGTCATGCGGTGGTCGCGCTCGTTTTCGATTGTGCGCGCCGCCATGACGGCCGGCACGCCGCAGCCCTTGCCCACGATCATCGGAATGAACGACTTGCCCGAGAGACCGAACTTGCGGAAGAGCCGGTCCATGATGAACGCCACGCGCGCCATGTAGCCGCAATCCTCCAGGAAGGCGAGGAAGAGGAAGACGATGGTGATGACCGGCACGAAGCCCAGAACCGTCGCCACGCCGCCCCAGGCGCCGTCGTTCACGAGCGAACTGACCATGTCGCTCGCCCCGATCTTCTCCAGCCCCTCCGAGATGAGCGCCGAAATGCCCGGCACCCACACGCCGTAGTCGGCCGGATCGGGCTCCTTCACCTGCTTGGCCGCCGCGTAGACCTTCTCGTCAACCGGCCACTCCTCGGCGATTTCGCCCGTCTCTTCGTCCTCGACGGAAGCTTCCTTCTCGCCGGCTTCCCAGGCGGAGATGGTGGCCTCGGCCTTGGCGTAGTCCGCGCACGCCGTCTCGTAGTCCTTGCCGTCGACTTCGTGGGTCGTGAACGGCAGATGCCAGCCGTCGCCCAGGAAACCGTCGTTGGCCCAGTCGGTCAAACGCGCCCCGGGACCGTCCCCGGCCACCGCCAGATACCACATCACGCAGAGCGAAACGATGAAAATCGGCAAGGCGAGAATGCGGTTGGTGACGAATTTGTCGATCTTGTCCGACAGCGTCGCCTTGTTCCGGCGCTCCTGGTTCTTCGTCAGGGCGGAGGACATCAGATTCTTGATGAAGTCGTAGCGCTGGTTCGTGATGATGGACTCCGCGTCGTCGTCCAGCTCTTTCTCGCAATCCTTGATGTGGCTCTCGATGTGGGCCAGGACGTCCGCCGGGAGCGCGAGCGACTTGACGATCTCCTCGTCCCGTTCGAACACCTTGATCGCATACCAGCGGATGGCCGTCTTCTTCACGCGATCCTGGATGGACTCCTCGATGTGCGCGATGGCGTGTTCGACCGAGCCGGTGAAGACGTGGGGAACCTCGCCCTTCTTGCCGGCGCGCGCGAGCTTGACGATTTCCGCCGCGGCTTCGCGGCATCCGGTGCCATGCTGGGCGCTGATGCCCACGACTTCACAGTTGAGCGCCTTCGCGATCTTGCCGAAATCGATCTTGTCGCCGTTTTTCTTGACGATATCCATCATGTTGACGGCCATCACCATGGGGATGCCCAGCTCGGCCAGCTGGGTGGAAAGGTAGAGGTTGCGCTCGATGTTCGTCCCGTCCACGATGTTCAGGATGCCGTCCGGATTCTCCTCCACGAGATACTTGCGCGAGACCTTCTCCTCGAGCGAGTAGGGCGAAAGCGAATAGATGCCCGGCAAGTCCTGGATGATGACGTCCTTCGTGCCTTCCAGGAGGCCGTCCTTCTTCTCGACCGTCACGCCGGGCCAGTTGCCCACGTACTGGTTGGACCCCGTCAGCGCGTTGAACAGCGTCGTCTTGCCGGAGTTCGGGTTGCCCGCCAATGCTATTTTTATCGACATTTTATGTTTTTCTTTGAAGTTATGCAAGTTCGACCTTGGCGGCTTCGTCCTTGCGGATGGACAGTTCATAGCCGCGCACCGTGATTTCGATCGGGTCGCCGAGCGGCGCAATCTTGCGCACTTTGACCTCGGCTCCTTTCGTAAGCCCCATTTCCATAATCCGGCGTTTGACCGCGCCTTCGCCCAGAAGATGCGCAACGCGCCCCGTTTGGCCGACTTTCAGTTCGCTTAGTGTCATAGGAGAATTCCTTTCTTCCATTCGAAAATCAAAGGGGTTCAACATGTATCCGCCGCGTCAACTCGTCGTTCAGCGCGATGCGGCTGTCCTGGATGCCCACGATCATGTTCCCGTCTGCAAGCTGTATGACCGTCACGACCGCCCCGGGGATCAGCCCGAGACTGCCCAAATGCTTCCGCACCGCGTCATTTCCCGAAATGGACATCACGCGCGCGCGTTCGCCAATCTTTATCAATGCCAAAGGCATGCCGTTTCATCTCTTTCCGCCGGTTCGCTCCGGCTAAGTGTCTTAGCCTGCGCTAAGATTGAGGATATTGTATCAAATTAGCCTAAGGTAAGTCAACGGGAAAGTTATATGTTGCGTAAAATGACGCGAAACCATCTATTTCGATAAGATATAGACATGCTCGGCGCCCCTACGCAAACGGAAGAGCAAACGGAAAGGAACGCGACTGCATCAGCTAGGCGAGGCGTAGGCGCACGAAAAGGGACGCTTGGGCGCGGCGAACAGCGCCGCGGCGACAAGGGCCGTAAAGGGTGCGACAAGGACGAGTCCGAAGCTGCCGACGAGCGTTTTGACCAGTTCGGCGGAGACAAGCGTCGAATTGAGAAAGTCCACCGGATGCGTCCCTTGGGCGGCGAAAACCATGAGGAGCGTCAAGTAGCCGCCGGAGTAGGCCAGCAAAAGCGTGGTTGTCATGGTACCGACCACGCTGCGCCCGATCCGCAGGCCCGAACGCAACAGCGCACGGAATCCGAGCGCGGCGTTGTGCCGCTTCACCTCGCCGACGCCCGCGGCGATATCCATGGCCAGATCCATGGCTGCGCCCGAGGAGGACAGGACGATGGCCCCCATGAAAATGGCGCGCAAATCGAGGTGCGGATAGCCGGAATAGAGGAGCTGTCCGGCAAACGGCATCGTCGCGCCTGTGACGGACATGAGGCGTCCGAAGACGTGGGCGAGTCCAAACGAAGCGGCGACGCCCAGCATCGCCCCGAGGAACCCGGCGAGCCCCTTGCGCGTCCATCCCGCGACGAGATACATGATGACCGCCGTCAGGCACGCCGTCACGGCAAACGTCACAAATGCCGCGGACCACCCTTCCAGGACAAGCGGTATCAGGACCTTCCAAATGACAAGGCAGCTAAAGAGGAAGCTGAACAGGGCTTTGGCGCCGACCCACCCGCCGAAAAGACAGAGAAACGCCGCGAACGCCGCGAAAAACACGCCGCCCCAGCCCAGCCGCCAGTGGTCGCGCGCGACAAGCACGCTGTCCGGCGCGAGGTCGGGCGGCACGATGACAAGGGCTTTGTCCCCAGGCGCGAACTTCTTGTCGAGCTCCAGCTGGCCGCGCATTTCGTTTTCGGCCTTGTACGCAACGCCCTTGAGGTCCACGGTCAGATGCTGCGTGCCGAATTCGACCAGTCCCTGCGTAAGCAGATCGGCATTGTCCACCGCCACGACGCGTGCGACGCGCGCACGCCGCGTATCGTCCACGTAGGGGCGGATGGTGGGGAGGAGCCAGAGGGCCAGGGTCCCGCCCAGGAACGCGAGGGCAACGAGGGCGGTGCGCGCCGTTTTAGCGGACGGGCGTATAGAAGCTCCTGAGAATATGTGCGATTTGGGTGTTCTCATAGAAACCCGCGAACGCCTCCGCGCAAACGCCCTTCGCCGTCGTCAACACGGGCAGGGCCGTATGCGCCCCCGTGGTCCAGCCGACTCCCGCCTTGCGGGCGAGAATCCGCCGGCAGGCGCCGCCCAGGAGATACGTTTTTGGTCCATCGTATGACGCATTCTCCCGCGTCTGCGCTGCGAAGAGGCGCTTGTCATGCGCGAACGCCTGTTGGAGTTCTTCCGCCTCTTTCGCCGTCAGAAGCAGGGGCGCCAGCTCCTTTTCGGGAGTGGGCGCGAATTGTAGGCCAAATGCGCGCGTGACCAGAGGCTGGACCTCTTGGAATGTCGCCAGGGGCTTTTCTTTCAGCATCTTGCGGAAGAGTCCGTCGAATACGCCCACGCTCATGGTTTGATGGGCCAGCCGCTCCATGTAAAGAGCGTAGCCCGTATCCGCGAATCCCATGGAAAGTCCGCCGGTTTCATGGTCGCCCGTCACCACGACGAGCGTGTCATGGGGGTGTCGGTCGAGGAAGGCCAGCGCGACTTTGACCGCTTCGTCCAGCGCGAGGACGTCCCGCAAATTGGTCGCCGCATCGTTCGCGTGTCCGGCCCAGTCTATCCGGCCGCCTTCTATCATCATGAAGAAACCGGCGTCTCCCGAAAGGACGTCTATCGCTTTTTGGGTCAATTCAGCCAGCGACGGCTCCGCATCCGGCGTTTTGCGGTCGAGCGCATAGGAGAGCGGACCGTTCGTGAACCGCGTCAGAATCTTGCCGCACCCGGACTTCAACGCCAGGAAATCCGTGCGGTTCGAAATGATATGATAGCCCTTTTCCGCGGCGTAGACGTACGGCGCATCCGTCCGGACCGCCAGGCCGCCGCCCGCAAAGAAGTCGAATCCCGAGTCCGCCAGATCCTTTGCAATGCCCTCCGTATCGCCCCGATGGGCGCGGTGGGCATAGAATCCGGCCGGCGTGGCGTGCGTCAGCGTGACCGTCGTCAGAATGCCCACCTTGCGCCCAGCCGCTTTCGCCGCGACCGCGCAGGAAGGAACGGACTTGCCGTCGACATCCAGACCCAGCACGCCATTGCGCGTCTTGACCCCGCACGCCATCGCCGTCGCCGCCGCGGCGGAATCCGTCACAAGCGAGTCGGCCGAACAGGTGCGCGTCATTCCCTGGACGGGAAGCGCGTTCAGGGCAAGCGGCCCCTCCCCCGCCTTGCGCGAAAACTCCTCCGCCAGCATGCGCTGGGGAACGGACATACCGTCCCCGATAAACAAAAATACGTATTTCGGCGCCTTCCCGGCGGCACAGGCCACTAAAACAAAACCCAAAGCAAGGGCCATGGCGAGTCCTGCGCGCACGATTCTATTCATCTCGACACCTCCATGTTTTAGTGTGTTTCCTACCGAATTTGTCCTCATTTCCCGACACAAAACCTGGAAAACAGGCGATCCAGCATATCCGACGAATAGACGGCGCCCGTCAACTCGCCCAAACAGGAGCAGGCTTGGCGCAAGGCGTTGCCGACCAATACGGCATCGTGGGCGACGGACTGCCTGCACGCCTCGTCCAGCGCACCCTGCGCCCCCAAAAGCGCCGCGCACGTCCTCTCGTTTTCTTCAGGCGCCCCCTCCTCGTTCGCCGATAGCCGCGCCACCAGCTTGGCCGCCAGCGCATGTCGCAAGGCGTCAAGTCCTTCGCCGGTTTTGGAAGAAACGTTCAATCCTTCGCCTTTGCCAAGGTCGCATTTGGCGTGCACGCGGATCTCATGCGGCGCACAGGCTCCCTTGGGGTGTGGATCCAAGTTCAGCAGAATATCCGCTTTTTGCACGAGGCCCTGCGTCCGGCGCACGCCTTCCGCTTCCACGGCGTCCTTCGTCTCCCGCAATCCGGCCGTATCCACCAGACGGATGGGCCACCCGTCCACGTCAAGTCCTTCTTCCAGCGTGTCGCGCGTGGTCCCCGGGATGGCGCTGACAATTGCCCGCTCCGTGCCGAGCAGCGCGTTCATGAGCGAACTTTTCCCTGCATTTGGGGGCCCCGCCAGAACGACGAGAGCCCCTTCGCGCAAGATGCGCTTCTCGCGGTGACGCACGCCTTCCTGCGCACAGTCGGCGGCGCATTGCGCGCAGTCCGCCTGCAGACGGGACCAGAAATCCGGCGGCAGCTCGCCTTCATCCACGTCCAGCGCATATTCGACCTGCGCCGCCCGGTCGAGAATGCGCGAATAAAGAGCGTGCAGACGCTGCGCGCCGCCGCCGGACAAACTGATAAGCGCCGCGTCCGCAGCGCGTTCCGTCTTGGCGTCGATGAGATCCAGCACGCCTTGCGCCTGCTCGTAGGTCAGCTTGCCGTTGAGAAAGGCGCGACGCGTAAATTCGCCCCGCCCCGCCGGACGCGCCCCCGCGGCATAACAGGCCCCCAGCACGCGTTGCGGCGCGAGTCGCCCGCCATGGCACTGAAACTCCACAACATCCTCGCCCGTGTAGGACCGCGGCGCCTGGAAAGCGAGAACAAGCCCTTCATCAAGAATGCGCCCTTCCCATGAAAATGCCCCGTGGCTCACCCGTCCCGGACAGGGCTCCCGCCCCGTCAACTTCCGGAAAACAGACCACGCGGCAGGTCCCGATACACGAACAATCGCGACACCTCCCTTTCCAGGTGGTGTCGCGATCGCCGCTATGGTATCCGACGCCGTCACTTGACCTTCTTGAAGAATTGACGCATCTCATCCACAGTCTGACAGGTCACCAGTTGTGCAAACCCCTCGTTCGCCCGAAGTGCGCGCGAGATATAGCTCATCAATTTAAGATAAGGCGTCTGTCCGCCATCATTCGCGAGCGTCAAGACGACCAGGCGAACCGTGCTGTTGTCTATCGTCTCATAGTCCGGGATGGAGCAGGTCGGCGAAATGATGGCTATGGCGCCGACAATGCCCTTGATGGAGGGGTCGCGGCCGTGCGGAACGGCGATGCCATGGTCAAGTCCAGTCGGCATGGACGCCTCGCGCTTCATGACGGCGTTTATCGCGGCGTTGGTGTCCGGAACTTGCTGCGGGCAGGCCTGCGCGATTTCAGCCACGAGTTTGCGGATAAGCTCGTCTTTCGTCGCGGCCTCGAAATTGGGAATCATCACAAAGTGGCGCAGATAGCTCCGCACCCCCTCGTGTCCTTTCTCCGGCGCGCTCATCGACTCGAGCATCTTGTTCATCTCTTCCTTGCGGATGGGCTTGGCGATTTCACGCGCGAGATCGTTCATGTGGCTGGCGACTTCCATCCAGGCGGTCATCACCATCGCTTCTTCGGCGGGCGTGCACTGGACGCAAATACGGCTCTCCTCACGGTGCAACGCAATCTCTATGCCGTCCATCGTGATTTCCCAGATGGCGTTTTCCTGCGACAGCAGACAGGTGAAGAAGCCTTCCGAACGGAATTCGGCGACAAGCTTCTCCAGCATGTAGTCCGCGACTTCCGGCGAACTCATCTCCAGGCAGATTTCGCGCGAGCCCGCCGTCGATTCCTTCGGATGGCGCACGCCGCTCTTGTGCGAGACGAACAAGCCCACCAACGCCGGCGGCGCGACGAGCGTCGTGACGAGCGTCATCAAAATGCCGATGCCGAATACTTCGGGGCTCAAGATGGGCTTGCCGTTCACCAGCGTCGACACGCCGATTCCCGCAATGATCAAAGCCACTTCACCGCGCGGAATCATTCCTGCGCCGACGCGCACCGCGCCGCGGACGTTAAATCCGCAGAACAGGGAAGGAATGGCGCATCCAATCACCTTCGCCAAAATGGCCAGCGCGGTGTATATCGCGCCGAACTCCAGAACCGGACGCGAACAAAGCGCGCGGCAATCGACCATCATGCCCATGACGCAGAAGAAAACCGGCACAAGGAAGGAGTAGACGGGCTGCAGGTTCTCCTGGACCAGATATTTGATGTCCGTGCGGCTCAAGGCAAGACCCATCACATACGCGCCGATGATAAGCGTGAGGCCCATGGCCTCGAACGCGCCGGCTATGATAAGGGAAAGACCGAACGCCAACGTCGCGATGGAAAGCGGGCTCTTGAAGAGTTTCAGAAGCCAGGAAATGCGCCGCGCCAGGACAATGCCGACGATCGTGCCGCCCAGCCAGATGCCGAACGCCTTCAAGGCCACCATGCCGATGGCGGCCCACTGGACGCCCTGCCCGCCGGCGCTCGTCGCCTTCGCCTGCGCGGCGATGATGCCCATTCCGATTGCAAGGACGATGATGCCCAGCACATCGTCGATTACAGCGCCGGCCATGATCGTCACGCCTTCCGCGCTGTCCATCTTGCGGCGCTCAGAAAGGATGCGGGCGGTGATGCCGACCGACGTCGCCGTGCTCATGATGCCCATGAACATCGGCGCGGGATCCATGACCGCGTGCAGAAGCCCCTTCGTCGCCACGTCGTTCGCGATGTAGCCGAACGTGTCGGGCAGGAACTTGGGCAGGAAATAGACGGCGCACAGGTCGCCGAAGAGGAAGCTCGCCACGACGCCGCCGATGCCCACGAGCGACCCTGCGAACGCGAACTTGAGAAACATCTTGAGATTCGTCTCGATGCCCGAGAGGAACAAGAGAACGACGCTCGCGATCGTGCAGATGCCATACAGTTCGGGTGTCACGGCAAACGGCGTATTGCCCGTCGCGTCCGCGATCATCTGGAGCTCCGCGCCGCGGAAAAGCCCGTATTTGAAGAGTCCGTCGCCAAAACCGATGCCGCCCAGACACCAGGGGCCGATCAAAACGCCGGCGGCCAGTTCTCCGAGGACGGAAGGCAGTTTCAGCAGCGTCGCCAAAACGCCGCCGATCTTCGCCGCGAACAGGATAAGCCCGACCTGCAACGCCAAGAGCGTCATCTTGTGCGCAAGCGAGAGCTCTTCGGGATGAAATGCCGCCGCGCCCGCTGGACTGCCGCCGGCGGCCTCCGCAAAAACACCCGCCGCACTCATTGCGAGCGCGACCACCAAAAACAATTTCTTGTTTTTCATTTGTACTTATTTTCCTTCTAGTATGCTTTTAATGATTGCCTCGTACGCCGGGGCTTGCGATTCCAGCGATTCGACCATCCTGAACTGGTTGCGCGCACGCACAAGATTGTGTTCGGGATAGTCTATGTGGAAATAGGTGTCGCCGGCGAGATAGTCCGTCAGAAAACGGACGCCGACTTCGAAAGTGGACAGCTGGCCCGCGAAAACAAGGTTCGCGCGTTCCGCCTCGTTGAGGAACTGGGCCCCCTCCAGATAGCCTTTCGCCAAGGCCTCAAAGTACGCAACCTTGGAACCCACTTTCGACAGATCTTTTTCGTCTTCCGCCGCCGCGGCCGTCGCCGTGCGCACCATGTCGCCGAAGTCGTACAGCGCGGACCCGGGCATGACCGTGTCCAGATCGACGACGACCGCCGTTCCGTCGGGGGCCGTCAGCACGTTGTTGATCTTCGTGTCGTTGTGCGTCACCCGCTCGGGGATTTCGCCGGACGCCATGAGCGACACGATCCGTCCGGCCTGCGCACGGCGGGCGTCCACAAACGCGCATTCGGCCGCAACGGAAGCCGCGCGTCCCTTGACATCCGCCCGCAGGGCGTCGTCCAGCTGGCGCAAACGGTCGGGCGTGTCGTGGAACCTTGGAATGATCTCGTCCAGCCGCGGTCCGGGCATGTCCGCCAAATCATTCTGGAACTTCGCGAACGCGCGCCCGACGACATACGCCTGCGAAGGCTCGCTTACGACTTCGTGCGAGGTGTATCCCTCCAGAAACTTGAAGATCCGCCACGGATTCTCGTAGGCGACGACCTCCAGCGAGGGCACGCCCTTTGACTTGAGGAACTCCGTGACGCGCAGAATCGTGCGCTTGAGCTTGACCGGATCGAAAATCGACGTATTCACGCGTTGCAGGATGTAGCGCGCACCGTGCGCCGTCTCGACCTTGTATGTGTCGTTGATGTGGCCCGCGCCGTAGCGCGAGATGTCCGTCGCGTCCTCAATGCCGAGAGCTCGAGCCTTCTGCGCCAAGTCTCCGGCGGAACAAGTACAGCCGTCCATATCAGCGTTTGCCCTTCCTGATTTGTGGAATCTGCGCCGCGGCGACCGACTGCCCCAAGCGGCGAGCCGTCTCGTCCGGCATGAAGACATCAATCTTTTCCGCCCACTCGGGATACACGTCCTTCAGGAGCGTGCGCGCGGTCTCCAGGATAAGTTCCCCGCCCAGACCCGAGGTCACGCGACCCAGAACCATCATGTTGGAATAATCGTAGAACTCGTGGTACCAGGGAATCGCGTGCGCAAGGAAGCGGCCGATCTCGACAAAGACGCGCACGGCGCGCGCATCGCCCTTCTCTACGGCCGCTTGCACGGTTTTCAGACGCTCCGGGAGCGCCATTTCCTCCGGGAACGCGAACCCCTCGGCTTCCGCAAGCCAGTTGACCGCCTGCTGCGAAAACGCCATCGCGCCGACGCCCGCATCGCCGCTCCACTCGTCACGCGGCGCTTTCGGATTGAAATCCACCGGCGCGAACGCAAGCTCGCTGATCCGTCCCGTCATCGCGCCTTTCGGGTCCACGTAGCCCACCGCCTCGGACGACCCCATCGCCACGCCGAGAATGCCCTTGCGTCCCATCGTAATCATGCCCGCGAGCGCCGTCACGTCGCCGTCGTTGTAGATCGCGAACGGCACGCCCCAGTCTTTCTCGAGGCGGAAGAAGAGATTCTGCGCCTCGGGGAACTTGTCCGGATTCTGCTCCTTGACCGCGCGAAAGAGCGAGGCGATGCCCATCTTCTGCCCGACGAGCGTCCCGGCCGTCGAACCGCCGATTGCGTCCACCCGCGGCAGAGCCGCCGCGGCTTCCTTCAAGCCTTCCGTTATTCTTGCATAATGGTAGGCTGGG
Source organism: Verrucomicrobia bacterium UBA740 (assembly GCA_002298665.1). Taxonomy (GTDB): domain Bacteria; phylum Verrucomicrobiota; class Kiritimatiellia; order RFP12; family UBA1067; genus UBA1067. The sequence goes on from DBKW01000058.1 coordinate 12,438, forward strand.
TCGGGCGCGTTTCGCGGATCCCACGGGAACTCCTTGGAGAACACCACCTCGCCGTCCTTGAGCGCCGAAATCTTGAAATCCGATGCGCCGAGGTCGAACCCGATGCGGCATCCGTCCGCGACAGTCTTCACGCGTTGCGGCTTCTCCGTCATCTCCGGCATCTTCGAATGCGGCACGACGACCGCTTCCACGGGGCGCCCGTAAATGGACGTGAAGAAATCCCAGTCGAACGCGCGCGCCCCCCTGGGCGTGTAGGCCCGCGCAATAGGCCGCACGATTTCGTCCGGACCCGCCAAGTAAAGCTTCCAGCCGCCCGCCGCCCAGACGATGAACTTCGCTATGCGCTCGACGACATGCGCAACCGTGCGGAGAGCTTCAGGGTCGAGGCGCTTGGGAATCGGCAAATCGTAACGGTAAACCTTGCCCTCCTCGCGCTCCCAGGCGATGGAGACAATATCGGGTTTTCCGGAAATACCCTCATAAATCTCGAACAAAGCGC
>DBKW01000058.1:13036-14303 GCA_002298665.1 Verrucomicrobia bacterium UBA740
CCGGCGTGACATCGGCCAGGGACGCGACGCGCGCGCGTATCGCCCGTTCTCCCGGACCGTACACGATGAAGGGAACCGGATTGCGCGTATGCCCGCGCTCGCTCATGTTCTCGATGTTCCCATGATCCGCCGTCATGACGAGCGTGATGCCCGCCGCCTCCGTGAAACGCACGAGCGTCGTCAAAAAGGCGTCATACGTGCGCAACACCGTGCAGGCCCTCACATAGTCCATCGAATGCCCCGAGACGTCCGTCTGGAAAAACTCGAAGAGCGTGAAGTCGTTCTTGGACGCGAGACCGTAGAGTTGCGCGGCCGCGCGCTGGGGCGTGATAATGGGAATGTCGGGATAGCGATCCTGTATCGTCTCCCGCGTCAGATCCTGCATCAGCGCCCGGTCGTTCTGGACATCCGCAAGCGTCGAAATCGTCTCCGGAACCGTAAGCGCCATGACCGTCGTCACACTCTTGAAACGCCGCGCGGCGATTTCCGCGGCGCTCTCCACGAGAAAACCGTCGGCGAACTTGACCTTCTTCCCGCGCTTCGCGAGTTCCAGAAAGATATTGTCCGTCTGGATGATCGCCCGCAGGGAAGGCCCGGGGAACCCCTCGCAATGCCGTCCCATCGCCTGCGGACAGTTCACGCCCGTGAACATCGTCGCCTGCCCTGTCGCGGACTGCGGAAGCCCCTCGACGCCCAGGCACGCGTCTATCGGCTTGCCGTGCCGGGTGATGAGCCGCTGAAGCATCGGACAAACTTCCGCGTTTACGGGGTTGTCCGTTGCCGGCGGGCGTATTCCCACGCCATCAATGAATAGATAAAGGACTTTCAAGACAATCTGCTTTATATGTCGGGCTGGTCACTCTCTAGGCGACATCCCTTCGCTTCAGACCTTGGGCAGCCCCGCGAACCCTTTCTCGAGATCGGCATCGGTCGGGATGTAGTCCGTCATCGTGTGGTCGTTGTACGCGGCGTACGCGTACATGTCGAAGTAGCCTGTGCCCGTGAGACCGAACACGATGGTCTCGGCGCGCCCCGTCTCCTTGCACCGCAGGGCCTCGTCGATCGCCGCGCGGATGGCGTGCGAAGACTCCGGTGCCGGCAGCGTACCCTCGACGCGGGCGAAATACGTCGCCGCCTCGAAGACCTTCGTCTGCTCATAGCTGACCGCCTCCAGCATCTTCTGGTGGTAGAGCTCCGACAGCGTCGCGCTCATGCCGTGGTAGCGCAGACCGCCCGCATGGTTCGCGGACGGAATGAACCCGCTGCC
>DBKW01000058.1:14414-24780 GCA_002298665.1 Verrucomicrobia bacterium UBA740
CCGCGCAGTTTCTCGCGCATGAACGGCGCGATAAGCCCGGCGAGATTCGATCCGCCGCCCGCGCACCCGATGATCACGTCCGGCTTCACGCCGAACTTGTCCAACGCCGTCTTCGTCTCGAGTCCGATGACGGACTGCTGCAGGCAGACCTGGTTGAGGACGCTGCCCAGCAGATAGCGCGCATTCGGCAGGGTGACGGCCGCCTCGACCGCCTCCGAGATGGCGCACCCGAGCGACCCGGTCGTCCCCGGATGCTCGGCGTTGATCTTGCGCCCGATCGCCGTTTTCATCGAAGGCGACGGCGTGACGTCCGCCCCGTAGGTTCGCATGACTTCGCGGCGGAACGGCTTCTGTTCGTACGAGCACTTCACCATGTACACGTGGCACCTGAGCCCGAAAAACGCGCTCGCCATCGAAAGCGCCGTGCCCCACTGCCCGGCGCCCGTCTCGGTCGTCACATCCGTGATGCCCTGCGCCTTGGCGTAGTACGCCTGCGCAATCGCGCTGTTGAGCTTGTGCGAGCCCGAGGTGTTGTTCCCCTCGAACTTGTAGTAGATGTGCGCGGGCGTCCCGAGCGCCTTCTCGAGGAAGTAGGCGCGGATCAGCGGCGAGGGACGGTACATCTTGTAGAACTTGAGCACCTCTTCCGGAATCGGGAAGTAGGCCGTCTTGTCGTCCAACTCCTGCCGCACGCACTCCTTGCAGAAGATTTTCTCGAGCTGCTCCGCCGTCACGGGCTCGTGCGTCGCCGGATCCAGCATCGGCGCCGGCTTCTGCTTCATGTCCGCCCGCATGTTGTACCAGGCGGTCGGCAATTCGTTCTCGCTCAAATAGGTCTTGTAGGGAATCTCGTTCATCTTTTTGTTCTTTCTTTTTACTTCATTTGCGCCTTCGCGAAGGCATAGGCGTTGCGGAACATCCGCATCCACGGCCCGTCGACCTTGAAAACGCCCGGGTTGTAGCTCAGTTGGCAGGCGCGGAAACCGCGCTCCGGATGCGGCATCATGATCGTGGCGCGTCCGTCCGCCGTCGTGAACGCCGTCTGCCCGCCCATGGAGCCGTTCGGGTTGTAGGGGTAGCGCGTCGTGGCCAGCCCCCGCCCGTCCACATAGTGCGCCGCGCAGATCGACGGCACCGTCCCGTCCGTCCACACGCGCCCTTCGCCGTGCGCCACGGCGATCGGCAGGCGCGAACCTTCCATGCCCTTGAAGAAGATGGACGGCGACGGCTCGATCTCGATCGTCGCGTACCGCGCCTCGAACTGCTCGGAGATGTTGCGCACGAACTTGGGCCAATTCTCGGCGCCGGGGATGATGTCCTTCAACTGGGAGAGCATCTGGCAACCGTTGCAGACGCCCAGCGAGAAGGTATCCGGCCGCGCGAAGAAGGTCTTGAACATCGCCTTGAGCCTGTCGTTGAAGAGGATGGAGCGCGCCCAGCCCGAGCCGGCCCCCAACACGTCGCCGTAGCTGAACCCGCCGCAGGCGACGAGCCCCTGGAAGTCCGCGAGGTCGGTCCGGCCCGCAATCAGATCCGACATGTGCACGTCGACCGCGTCAAACCCGGCGAGCGCGAACGCCGCCGCCATCTCGATGTGCCCGTTCACGCCCTGCTCGCGCAACACGGCGATGCGCGGCTTTCCGGACCCTTTGGGCGCGGAGATCTTCTCGTCCGGATCGTACGTCAAGTGGAAGGTCAGCCCCGGGTCCGTCTCGTCCAGACCGTTGTCGTACTCCTCCCGCGCCGTGACCGGATTGTCCCGCAAAGCCTGCATGCGATAGGTCGTCTCGCTCCAGGCGCGCCGCAGCCAGGTGATGTCCGTCTTGATCGCCTGCCGCGAACCGACGAAAACGTCGAACGTCCGCAGCGCGCGCGACACGGCGCCCACGACCGAAGCGGGCACGCGCGCCTTGCGGAAGATGCCGAGAACGGTGCTCACGTTCTTTTCGCCCACCTGCAAAACCGCGCCCGGCTGTTCGTTGAAAAGCTGTTCCAGGACGTCGCCATCCGGCAGTTTCGCCACAAGACCCCGTCCGCCCGTGATCGCCATTTCGGCGAGCGTGACCGCGAGACCGCCGTCGCTGCGGTCGTGGTAGGCGAGCGCGAGCCGGCTCTTCACGATCTCCTGCATCGCGTTGAAGAAGTGCTTCAGAAGCGTGGCGTCCGCGTCCGCGGCGGAATCGCCCAACTGCCCGTAGACCTGCGCGAGCGCCGTCGCCCCGAGCGGATATTCCCCGTTGGAAAGGTCCACATATATAAGGAAGGACGATTCGCCTTCCGGATCCGCCTTCAGATCGGGCGTGAGCGTGAGCCGCACGTCGTTCACCGGCGCAAACGCCGACACGACAAGCGACAGCGGCGCCACCTGCTTCTTCTGTTCGCCCGCCGCGTCCGTCCAGGTCGTGTGCATCGAGCACGAATCCTTGCCGACCGGGATCGACACGCCGAGTTTCGGGCAGAACTCCAGGCCGACCGCCTTCACGGTATCGTAGAGGATCGCGTCCTCCCCCGGGTCGCCGCACGGCGCCATCCAGTTCGCCGACAGGCGAACCTGCCCGATGGACCCGACGTCCGCCGCGGCCAGATTCGTCAGCGCTTCCGCGATCGCGAGCCGCCCCGACGCCGGACCGTCCAGAAGCGCGACCGGCGTGCGTTCGCCCGTGGACATCGCCTGCCCCTCGTATGTCTTGTACCCCATCGTCGTCACCGCGCAATCCGCCGCGGGAAGCTGATACTTGCCCACCATCTGGTCGCGCGCCACGCGGCCCGTGACCGAACGGTCCGTGATGGTGACGAGGAACGTCTTGTCCGCCACCGCCGGCAGGTGCAGGATGCGCCCGAGCGCCTCCATCGGCTTCACGTCCGCGAAGTTCGTCGGCTCCCGGCGCGCCTGGACATGCTGGACGTCCCGCACCATCCGCGGCGGTTTGCCGAGCAGCACCTGGATGTCCATGTCGATCGGGTTGTTGTGGAAGTAGGTATCCTCGAGCACCAGGCGTCCGTCGCCCGTCGCCACGCCGATGAACGCGACCGGACACCGCTCGCGCGCGCACAATTCCTCGAAAAAGGCCCGGGCGGACGGCTTCAGCGCGAGCACGTACCGCTCCTGCGCCTCGCAGCACCAGATCTCCATCGGGCTCATGGACTTCTCTTCGTTGTGCACCGCGCGCAATTCGAACTTGCCGCCCGTCTTTTCCACGAGCTCGGGGCACCCGTTCGAGAGTCCGCCCGCGCCGATGTCGTGGATCGAGAAAATCGGGTTGGCCCGTCCGAGCGCCGCGCACGTGTCGATGACGCCCTGGCACCGCCGCTGCATTTCGGCGTTGCCGCGCTGGACGGAATTGAAGTCGAGCGCTTCCGAATTCGTGCCGGTCATCATGGAGGACGCCGCGCCGCCTCCCAGGCCGATGCGCATCGCCGGCCCGCCGATCTGCACGATCAGCGCCCCGACCTTCACGTCCTGCTTCAGGACCTGCGAGCGGCGGATGACCCCCATGCCGCCGGCGAGCATGATCGGTTTGTGGTAGCCGCGCAGTTCGCCCGCGACCTCGCCCTCGTACGTGCGGAAGAACCCGCACAGCTGCGGACGCCCGAATTCGTTGCCGAACGCCGCGCCGCCCAGGGGACCTTCCGTCATGATCTGCAGCGGCGTGGCCAGCCGCTTCGGGAAGTCCGCGTACACCCGCTCCCACGGCTGCGGATACCCCGGTATGCGCAGGTCGGAGACCATGAATCCGCAAAGGCCCGCCACCGTGCGCGAACCCGTGCCCGTCGCCGCCTCGTCGCGGATCTCGCCGCCGACGCCCGTCGCCGCGCCCGGATACGGCGAAATCGCCGTCGGGTGGTTGTGCGTCTCGACCTTCATGAGCTGGTCGACCTCGTCCTTGCGGAACGCGTAGGCGTGCGTCTTGGGATTCGTCGCGAAAACGTCCGTCGGGAAGCCCTTCACCACCGCCGAATTGTCCGAGTAGGCCGAGAGCGTATCCAGCGGACGCTTCTTGTGCGTGTTCTTGATCATCTCGAAGAGCGAATGCTTCTGCTTCTTGCCGTCGATGATGAATTCCGCGCCGAAAATCTTGTGGCGGCAGTGCTCCGAGTTGACCTGTCCGAACATGACAAGCTCCGTATCCGTCGGATTGCGCCCCGCCGCGGCGAAGCTCTTGGCGAGATACGCCATCTCCGGCTCGGAAATCGCCAGCCCCAGCTCCTCGTTGGCCGCGCGGATCGCCTCCACGCCCTTCGCCAGCACGTCGTACGTGCGCCCGGGCTGCGGTTCGCCTTCCGCGAAAAGGTCCGAAAGGTCCGTGTAGACGCCCTCGGTCATCTTGTCGTAAAGCGCCGCGGCGCCCGGCGAGAGGCGCAGATCCTTCGGTTCGTGCCAGGGCTGCGGGGCGAGATACTTCACGTTGAACCGGATGCCGCGCTCCACGCGCAGGATGCTCTTCAGCCCGCAGTTCCGGAAGATGTCCGTCGCCTTCGAGCTCCAGGGCGAAATCGTGCCCTTGCGCGGCGTCACGTAGAAGTCGGCCCCCGGGCAGTCCCCTTCGGCGTTCAGCAGAATCGCCGCGCGCTTGAGTTCTTCGGCGTCGAACGCCTCCGCCGTCAGCTCCAGGGCGTACACCCACCGGGCGTCTATCGCGACCGGACCCAACTTCGGATCCAGCTTCGCGATGGCGTCCTTCAATGCGTCCATCCTGAACGGCGAATAAGCCTCTGAACCAAGCAACAAAATCATCTTTGACTCCTTTTCGGATTTACTCACATATTATACCATATTTTCGGACGCCGTTGGACACTTTCTCGGATATTTTCCGTTCGGTTCTCATCTTCTCGCGGCGGAAGAATCCGCCCACCATCCCGCGCACAACGGACGCCGTCCGCCTGCTAGGGGCTCCCGTTGCGCCGGAACGGCGATGCCGTTGCGCCGGAACCGCGATGCCGTTGCGCCGGAACCGCCACCCCGTCTCGGCGATTCCCCGCGGGGAAGGCGCCGCGGCTACTCCGCGACTGGACGGCAGAACTTCGGATTGTTCCCGGCAATGACGAGCGCAACCTCGCCTTTTACCTTCAAATTGGCGTATTCTTTCGCCAAATCGCTCAAATAGCCGCGCGAAACACGCTCGTGGAGCTTGGTGAGCTCAATGCAAACCGCCGCTTCGCGGTCCCCCAGAACCTCGTACGCCGCCTGCAGGGTCGCGGCGATCCGAAACGGCGATTCATAGCAAATAAGCGTGTGCTCCCGGTCGCGGTCTTCCGCGAACCAATTGCGGAGCGCCCCCGGCCCCCGCGGCGGAAAGCCGCGAAAAGTGAAGGAACTGGTGGAAAGTCCGCTCATCAGCAGGGCGACGTTGACGGCGCTCGCCCCGGGAATCACCTCGTAGGCGATCCCCTGCTGCGCACACGTCCGGATCAGGCGGTAGCCCGGGTCCGAAATGCCCGGATACCCCCCGTCCGAACAGAGCACGACCTCCTTCCCGGCGGCAAGCGCCGCGAGAATCGTCTCCGTGACACGGTCCTCGTTCCCCTGGCGATAGGAAATCATGTCTGGCCGCGGCACATCGAAATGCGTCAAAAGCTGCCAGGTTCGCCGCGTATCTTCGCAGGCGATCAGCGACGCCTGCCGGAACGCCGCCAACGCCCGCGGCGAAAGGTCGCCCAGGTTCCCGATAGGGGTTGCTGTCACGTGAAGCATGCTCAAACCTCGAAATGCGCGTGCGGATTTTCCGCCAAAACCTCGAAAACGGACGGCAACACGTGCGCCTGGCCGAGTTCCGCGAGCGGACACCATTCGAACTCGATCCAATCCTCCTGCGCCGTGGCCGTCCGCGCCGCCTTTTCGTCCAGGAAAAGTTCGTATACGAGGTTTATTTCGGCGTGGGGCTTGCCTTTCTGAAGGAAAGCGTTCTCCACGACGCCCAGAAAAGCGCCGGTTTTCGCCTCAAGTCCCAGTTCTTCCTTGATTTCGCGGCAAAGCGCCTCGCGCCCCGTCTCCCCGAACTCGATGTGGCCGCCCGGCAAATAGGTCGTTTTTCCGCCTTTGGCGCGGCAAAGGAGCAATTTCCCCTCCAGTATGCAAACGCCGCGGGCAATCGTCTCGATCCCGGCCAGTTCATAGTCCGGAAGCTTTTTCGTCTTTTTTCCCATTCAGAAGACTCCTTTCCGCCACTCCGCGCGCGTCGCTTCGAGCACGACCGCGGCGGATTCCAAATGCGCCACTGCACCCGCCTTCGTCAGGCGCACACGCGCCTTATGGACCCGTTCCTCGGCAAAACAGACGTCCAATACAAGCTTCGCCGCACGCTCGATCATCCAACATTTGGCCGAAACCAGCGTCCGGCGCACGTTTTCCGTCAGGGCGGCGTAATCCACCGTGTCCGAAAGCGCATCCGTCCGCGCGGCTTGGGCATCCAGCGTCAACGCCAAGTCCACGCGCAGGGTCTGGGCGAGCGTCCGCTCGTACGGACGGTCCCCGATAATGCAGGCGACGGCGAGCCCGTTCAACTCCAATTGCATCGCGCTATCCCCTGAAGATGAAGTAGACCGCTCCCACGAGGCAGACGAGCGCGGCGAGGTAGTTCCAGCTGATGGCCTGCTTCATGACGAAAACGGAAAACGGCATGAAAACGAGCAATGTCACGGCTTCTTGCGTGACTTTGAGCTGCTCCAGCGACATGGTCCGCGCGCCTATCCGGTTCGCCGGCACGGCCAGGCAGTACTCCAGAAGCGCAATGCTCCACGAAACGAGTATGGCCAGCCAGAGCGGCTTGTTCGCGAGAAAGTTCAGATGTCCGTACCAGGCGCACGCCATGACGAAGTTGGAAGCCACCAAAAGACCGACCGTCAACCAATTTATGGAAGCCATGATTGTCCATTCTCAAGAGAGACAGGGCGGCCGATCCCTAAAGAACCGCCGCCCGTGTTTCGTCACCGAATTGTTGTACTTACTTTTTCAGCTTGCGCACAGCCTTGTGCGAGCAGAATGTACGCTCCGTGTAGAGCTTCGAGCGCCACGAAGGCGTCTTCTTGACGACCTTGATCGCCTGAATCCACGGACTGTTGAACGGGAAGAGCTTTTCGACGCGCACGCCGTAGCTTTCGCGGCTGACCGTGAAGTTGCCCGTCACGTTCTTGCGGCCGTTGTCGATCGCGAGAACCTTGCCCTCGAAATCCTGGATGCGATACTTGTCGCCTTCCTTGATCTTGATGGAGACGCGAATGATGTCGCCCGTGTGGAACTCGGGGAAATTCTTTTCCGCAAGCTTCGCCGTCTGCTCGGCGTTGATCTTATCGAGAATCTGGATACCCATTATCAGGCCTCCTTCTTCGGCTCAGCCTTGGGCTGCGCCTTGCGCGCGTGGTGAGGCTTGAGCGCCGGGTTTTTCGCGCGGCGAATGAGCGAAGCGACCGTCGTCGAGGGCTTGGCGCCCTTCGAGAGCCAGTGCTCGACACGCTCGAGATCAAGCTTGAAATTCTCGTCCTTGAGCTGTGTATCGTACCAGCCCAGGATCTCAAGGAACTTGCCGTCGCGCGGACAACGCTCGTCGGCCGCGACAATACGGTAGGTCGCGTGGTTTGTGCAACCCGTGCGACGCATTCTAATCTTTACCATTCTGCTATATTCTCCATGTTCGGTGAATTGAAACGCACATAGTATATCATATTCGCGCCTCCTCTGCAAGGGGAAAATAGATAAACGAATTTCCGCCCAAACCCGGCATGCGCCCCTCCCGCGTCCAAGCGCCCGTCCGGACGCGTCATACAAAACAAGAACGGACCTTGACCGCCCGGTCAAAGTCCGTCTCCCCTAAGGCTTTCGCCGCGGATGCCGCTTAGGCCTTCTTCGCAATCTCGACGAGCGTCTTGAATCCGGCCGGATCCTGAATCGCGATTTCGCTGAGCATCTTGCGGTTGATTGTCACGCCCGCCTTCGTCAGACCGGCGATGAACTTCGAATAGCTGATGCCCTCGAGACGCGTCGCGGCGTTGATACGGGCAATCCAAAGCTGGCGGAAGTTGCGCTTGGCGAGCTTGCGATGCTCGGTCGCCAACCGCATCGCGCGGTCCACAGCCTCCGTCGCCGTGCGGAAGAGTTTCGAACGCGCACCATAAAAGCCCTTCGCCAGTTCTAGGCGGCGGCGGCGGCGTTCACGGGAAGCAGGTGCATTAGTAACACGCATGGTCTATTATCTCCTTAATTGCCCTGCAACATCCGCTGCATGGTCTTTTCGACTGTGTGATCCGTAACTGTCGTGCCGCGGAGATTACGCTTGCGCGCACGCGACTTGTAGCCGTTCAAGTGGCTCTTGCCGCCCTGCGAACGCAGAACCTTGCCCTTGGCCGACATTTTCATGCGCTTGACCGCGCACTTCTTCGTTTTCATCTTAGGCATTGTAGTATCCTTTTCTTTCCTTACCGTTCGGGCAGTCGGTTGATAGCCCGATCCAGACGGATAATCTGGTGGAGATAAGGGGAGTCGAACCCCTGACCTTCTCAATGCCATTGAGACGCTCTACCAACTGAGCTATATCCCCACATGCGATTTCGAGGACATAGTATACCATAATTCGGCGTGCGCGGTCAATAGCATTTTTTAAGTTGTCACGGAGAATGTGAATTGCCCGAGTAAATGCCTTCTAAATCGCCCCCGTCCGCGCCGTTCCCTGGCTTCCGATTCTGTTTTCGACGAAGCAAAAGGAGCCGTTTTCGCCCCTTGCTTTCCCAACCCGGACACAAAAACACACATCCATAGGCTTTTCGATTTTAACGCGACCGCGTTAGAGTACGCGCGGGATGTTTGCCTCGGCGCGGGCTTTCAGTTCGCGTTTTTCGGTCCGTTGCGCAATGGCCAGCAAGGCTTCAAGGGAACGTGCGGTCGAGATAATCGCCGCATACAGCTTGACCCAGCCGTAAATAGCCAGGATGAGCAGAGCCAGGCCCAAAAATCCGGCTATGAAGTTGATCAACAACGCTGTTCCTTCATCCATTTTTCAGTTATTGTTTGAGTTACTGCTATTTCTGTGTGGAAGATGTAATTCCGTCGCCTTCATTTAAGGTCTCCTTATTCTCTAGGAGGCCAATCGCAAGCATCCAATTCAAGAACGATTTTTCTACCGTTCTCATCGATGTATGCAAGCCCGTAATCAGCAGGGAATTGGGTGGTCTGGCTTTCCCAAAACATAAACTTGTTCTTTTTAGATTCGATGTCGCCATAGTATCTGCCGCTGTAGTCTTTGTCTTCCTTCGCATCATAAACAAACACCCGCCAAGGTCGCCCGCTCGTCTTCTCCCCTCGCTTGAAGAGCAGGATCCGAAACTTGTCGCTGACCCTCGCCCCAACTCCCTTTTCGATTGTCCACGGCTCGCCGAGCGAATCGACGCGTCCGTAGCAAGTTCCATCGGTCGACCTAAAATAACAAGCCGACCACACACAGCCCTTTCGATATTCGGGCGCAAGCGTAGCGAGATCGTTTTGATACTGCGTCTTCCACCAGGCGAATAGACTGTCGGAAATCTCATTCACGGTTGTCACCTTTTTCGACTCGAAATCACGCCACAGCTGCCCATCCCCGAACATTTCGCCCCGCCAATTGTGGAAGTTCCATCCTCCGCTCTCCTTTCTTGCGTGCGCCAGGAGCTCTCGCGCCTTCGTGTCAAAAAGAATCGGAAACCACTTCACAAACTCGGCTTCATTGCGGATCTTCGGGGCAAGTGCCCCAATATTCACGCGAAGAGGATAGTCGCAATACCGCGCCGCCTGTTTGGCATCTCCTTTTATAACGAGTTCGGCAAAGTCATTGGATCGCTCCTCTTGCAACGCATATCGGCATCCCGCGCAGAAAAAAAGCAAGCAGCAAAGTGCCCTTGAAACGACATTGATCATCGGCTCCATCCTTTCATTCTATTGGGTTCGCGTAACTAGCCCCTAGATTGTCTGATATTTTTGAAATCAACTTGAGAATCTGCGACGACAACGATCCCTGCAGGACGTTGTACACGCCTTTGCGGCCATGGCCGGTCGCACCGACTTCGTCGTAGCCGCGAACACCGCCCTGCTTCTTCGCCATGGCAATCAGCGGGGCGAACATCTTGTTGATCGCCGCCGCCACTTGGTCTGCCTTCGAGTTTCCGGTCCTTGGCATCCTCCCGCACATCGCACCCGCTTGGTCGACGACGAACAGGACGGCCATCGGATTTGTCCTGTTCGACACTACAGAATAGCACATTGTCTGGTCTCCTTTCGTTGCTTGCGAGGTGTCAAAAACGCTCTGCGCATTTACGAAGCAATCTGACACATATTGTTGTTTCGGTTTTTCAGACGAAGCGAGTGGCGGAATGTTAGGGGAGCCTTTGTCGCCCCTCGGAGTTT
>DBKW01000058.1:24814-25035 GCA_002298665.1 Verrucomicrobia bacterium UBA740
CGTTGCGCCGGAACCGCGATGGCGTTGCGCCGGAACCGCCACCCCGTTGCGCCGGAACCGCGATGCCGTTGCGCCGGAACGGCCGCGGATGCAAAAACCGCATTCGGGCGGACTTTCTTCTTTTTGGTGCGCCGGACAAGCTCGCTGCCGTTGAGCCGTGCGTGGCAGGCTTCCAGCTTCCGGCTTGCACGTCTGTGGGAACGCCCGATTCCACAACGCGC
>DBKW01000057.1 GCA_002298665.1 Verrucomicrobia bacterium UBA740
AGTCCCCGACTGACGGCTTTTTGCCGGTGGCCATAGAGGAGTTGTCACACCCGTTCCCATTCCGAACACGGAAGTTAAGGGCTCCTTCGCCGAGGGTAGTGCGGGACTCGCCCGTGCGAGAGTAGGACGCTGCCGGCTTTTTTATTTTCCTTTCTTTTGTTGAGTTGGGCAGAGATTCGCGTCTCTGCCTTTTTTTTGTCATTAAGCAGGCTGGGCGCCTATTTGAGATAGTCGAGCAGTTCGCTAAAGTGCGAGATTTTGATTGTGGCGCGTGATTCGGCTAGTTTCCCGAAGCCGAAGAGGCAGAAGGCTCCTTTTATGCCAGCATTCGCGGCACATTGCATATCCGTCCAATTATCGCCCACCATCCAGTCACGGGCTGACAGACGATGTCCGCCCATCCGTACGGCGCATTCCTGCAAGGGCAGGGGGCTCGGCTTCATTTCCGCGCAATCTCCGCCTGCTACGACAGCGTTGCCGAAGAGGTTTTGGAGGCCGAACTTGGCGAGGATTTCCTTGACTGCAAAGGCCGGTTTGGCCGTATTTATGCCGAGGAGCCAACCGCGGCGTTTAAGTTCATCGAGGGTCGCGCGCACGCCCGGATAGAGTGTAACGGAATCCAGCATATGTTCGGCATAGTGGGACATGAAAATGCGCTTGAGTTCGTCCGGTTTGCATGCAGATTCGGGGATTGTATGGGCGAGCAGATAATTGGCGCCCAGCCCCACATTCCGCAGGACCTCCACTTCCGGCAATTCGGGGAGGCCGAGGTCGCGGCGGGTATGGTTGACCGTCGCGGCCAAGTCGCGGCGCGAGTCTATAAGCGTGCCGTCCAGATCGAAGAACGCGGCATTCATAGCGCACATGCCTCTTGCAACGTTTTGCGGTTGGCCCGGCACTGGATGTCCGCGCAGAATCTCTCCCTGCTGGCAAAATGATTTTTCATGGTTAACATTATATCAAAAACGGCGATTTGATGCGAGAGGGTTGCATAAATGAGCGAGAGTTGGTATAATTTAATGCATCTAAACCAAATAAGGAGATATTAAAATGGCTCATAAGATTGATGCTTCGAAGTGCGTGGGGTGCGGCTGCTGCCAGGCGGCGTGCCCGGCGGATGCAATCCAGGCGGGTCCGACCTACTCGATCGACCCCGACAAGTGCGTGGATTGCGGCGCTTGCGAAGCGTGTTGTCCGAACGGCGCAATTTCGGCAGAATGATAGAGTTCGTCGAAGAAACGTTGTCGCTTCTGCCGTACCTCTTTGTGACGTATCTCGTCCTGGAGGCGTTGGAGGCGCATGCCGGCGGGGCGCTCGGGAGATTTCTCGGGCGTTCCCGTGCAATCGGTCCGCTCATCGGGGCGTTGGCCGGGGCCGTGCCGCAGTGCGGAATAAGCGCCGCGGCGGCGAGTTTCTATGCCGGCGGGGTGATTTCGGTCGGTACGCTGATTGCCGTATTCCTGTCCACGGCGGACGAATTGATTCCCGTCCTGCTCGCGACACCCGATTTTCCGAGCCTGCTGCTCGCGAAGATCGTCGGGCTCAAAATCGCCGCGGCCATTCTCACGGGCTTCCTGATCAATGGCGTTTTGGCCGTTTGCCGCTATTTTAGACGTCCGGTCGAGGTCGCGGACCTTTGTGCGCACAGCCACTGCCACTGCCACGACCACCGCGGCATACTTCTGCCGGCCCTGATCCATACGGGCGAGATATTCCTCTTCATCGTGCTCATTTCGGGCGGCGTCGAGCTCGTCCTGCACTTTTTCGGCGAGGGGGCGCTCGACTCCCTGTGTTTGAAGACGCCGTTTGTGGGCGAATTGGCCGGCGGCGCGCTCGGGCTTATCCCGAATTGCGCCGTGAGCGTCGTCGGAACCAAACTTTACCTGTCGGGTGCGATGAGCGCGGGTTCCCTGATGGCGAGTTCCTTCACGGGGTCCGGGGTCGGGCTCTTGGTCCTGTTCCGCACAAACCGCGATTGGCGCGAAAACTTCGCAATTTTAGGAACGCTCTACTTAGTCGGGACATTCCTGGGTTGGTTGACGGGGTTTCTGCTCTAAAATGTCCGTGAAAAGGGCCTATTCTCAGCTTCGAGACGCCGTAAAAGGCGTCTTTGCGCGTTATACGCGCGCCCATTGCGCTTTGCACGCCGCGGGGCTGACCTATTTCTCGCTGCTCGCGTTCATGCCGCTTTTATGCGTCTTGCTTCTATGCGCCAAAGCGTGCGGCGCGGGGGATTATGTGCGGGAGCAGGTCGACGCACATGTGGAGAGCCTGATTCGCGACGTGGAGGAGGCTCCGGATACGGAGTTCGCGGCACTTGCCGCGGCGGATGCGCAGGAACGGGAAGAACGCCGCGCCGGGGCGCAGTTTATCGGCCGGCAGGCCCGGACGCTCGCCGATCGGCTTTTGACGCAAATGGACCGCTTGGACGTGCGAACGCTCGGGTGGGCGGGGTGCCTCCTGCTCTTCTGGACGGTTATCCGGTCCGTAGGCATGATCGAATTGAGTTTCAACCAGATCTGGGGACTCGAAAAAGGGCGCCCCCTCTGGCGCAGACTGGGACTCTACCTTATCTTGGCCTTCCTTTTGCCCCCGTTGCTGGCTCTTTCCGCGGCTTCGCCGTTGGCGAAAGCCGTAAAAGACGTTGCGGTCCTGCTTGAAGGCCCCGCCTGCCTCGCTCCCCTCTCCAGCGGACTCGTCTGGCTGGTCGATTCGCGGATTGTGCGCTTTACAGTGTCCACATTCTTCATCGCGGCGACATTCGCGGCACTTTACAAGATTATCCCGAATTGTCCGGTCGGGACGCGCAACGCCGTGCGGGGCGGACTTTTCGCGGCGGCCGTTTTCTCGATTTGGGTGAAGATTTGCGCCGTTTTGCAGATCGGGCTCGCCAAATCGTCCGCGCTTTACGGATCTTTTGCGTTTTTTCCGCTTGTCTTGGCCTGGCTGTACATGAGTTGGGAGATTATTTTGCTGGGCGCGGTCGTCGTGCGGAACCTGGAAGGGCGTCGGGGACGGTAGTCCGGACAAAGATGCGCATCCGCGGGGCCGGCGGGGAAACCCCGTGGGGGGAAGGCGAAAACCCCGCGGGAAGAGGTTCCGGCACCGGGCAAGGGGCTTAGGAAGGTCTATAATCGACAAGAAAGGACACAAGGAGGAGAAAAAATGAAGATTTACGAAGTTCCCCCTTGCACAGAAGCGCGATTTTTGGTATACTAATTGAGTTTTCATCTCGCGAGAGGCCACTTTAGCTCAGTAGGTAGAGCACTTCCTTGGTAAGGAAGAGGTCGGCGGTTCGATTCCGCTAGGTGGCTCCAGCGCGGAGAGGGACAAAAAGAGAAACTACTCACAGGAGAGTAAGAAAATGGCAAAGGAAACATTCAACCGCGGCGGTAAGCCGCACGTGAACGTCGGCACGATCGGCCACGTCGACCACGGTAAGACCACATTGACGGCCGCGATCACGCACGTGCAGGCGCTCAAGGGCCTCTGCGAAGAAGTGAAGTATGACCAGGTCGCGAAGGCTTCGGAGTCCGCCGGCCGCCGCGACGCCACAAAGATTTTGACGATTGCTTCGTCCCACGTCGAGTACTCGACGCCGAACCGCCACTACGCGCACGTCGACTGCCCCGGCCACGCCGACTACGTCAAGAACATGATTACGGGCGCGGCGCAGATGGACGGCGCGATTCTCGTCGTTTCGGCCGTTGACGGCCCGATGCCGCAGACCCGCGAGCACGTGCTTCTCGCCCGCCAGGTCGGCGTGCCGAAGATCGTCGTGTTCCTCAACAAGTGCGACCTCGTCGAAGATCCGGAAATGCTCGATCTCGTCGAGATGGAAGTCCGCGAGCTCCTCAGCAAGTACGACTACGACGGCGACAACGCGCCCGTCATCCGCGGCGCGGCCTATCCGGCCACCCAGGCGAAGAGCGCGGACGATCCGGCTTGCAAGTGCATCGACGAACTCATGGACGCGCTCGACAGCTACATTCCCGAGCCGACCCGTGAACTCGACAAGCCCTTCCTCATGCCGATCGAAGACATCTTCTCGATCGAAGGTCGTGGTACGGTCGTCACCGGCCGTGTCGAGCGCGGCGTGATCAAGGTTGGCGACGATGTCGAACTCGTCGGTCTCAAGCCGACGGCGAAGACGGCCGTCACGGGCGTCGAAATGTTCCGCAAGCTCCTCGATCAGGGTCAGGCGGGCGACAACATCGGTACGCTCCTCCGCGGTACGAAGAAGGAAGACGTCGAGCGCGGTCAGGTTCTCGCCAAGCCGGGCTCCATCACGCCTCACACCGAGTTCAAGGGTCAGGTCTACGTCCTCACGAAGGAAGAGGGTGGCCGCCACACCGCGTTCATGAAGGGCTACCGTCCGCAGTTCTACATCCGCACGACGGATGTGACGGGCGACATCCAGCTCCCCGAGGGCGTTGAGATGGTCATGCCGGGCGACAACGTGGAGCTCACGGTCAAGCTCATCGCGCCTGTGGCGCTCGAAGAGAAGATGCGCTTCGCTATCCGCGAAGGTGGCCGCACGGTCGGCGCCGGCACGGTCTCGAAGGTGATCAAGTAAGACGATCGATTCTTCTGTGGGATGCCTGCCCGCAAACCCGGCCGCATGTGGTCGGCCGGGGGCGGCGGGCGGGCTTCACTGGATGGAACTTGAATAGGAAAGAAGAAAATGCGGGATTTAGCGATTTTGGCTTGCGGCGATTGCAAGCGGCGCAACTACACGACGACTCGGAACAAAAAGACGACGACCGAGCGCCTTGAAAAAGTGAAGTTCTGTCCGTTCTGCCGCAAGCGTACGACGCACAAGGAAACGAAGTAATCGGGTCCTTTATCTAGGGTAGTAGCACAATGGCAGTGCAGCGGTCTCCAAAACCGCCTATGGGGGTTCGATTCCCTCCTACCCTGCCAATCAGTACCGGGAGTGGACAAGATGGAGATCTTCAAGAAGGCGGGAGCCTATCTCACAGGCGTCGGCGAAGAAGCCAAGCGGGTGACGTGGCCCAATAAACGTGAACTCTGGGAGTCCACGCTCGTTGTTATTTCATTCATTTTCATTCTCGCCGTGGCCACGCTCGTATTCGACAAGGTTATCGAGTTTGGTTTGAAGTTGCTTAAGGTCTGAGGCGGAGAAGAATGGACAAGCAGTGGTTTGTGTTGCATACGCTCACGGGGCAGGAGAACAAGGTCCGCAAGTCGATTACGGCGCGCGTCAAGCTTGAGCGCATGGAGGATTATGTCGGCCGGTGCGAGATACCGACCGAACGCATAGTCGAGAAGAAGAACGGACGCACGACGAAGCGCACGCGCATGTTTTTCCCGGGGTACGTGCTGTGCGAGTTGGCGCTTTACGACAAGTCTCGCGATTTGGACGAGAATGGCCGTCCGGCGATATACGAGCGCACATGGCAGTTTTTGCGCGAGACCCCCGGGTTGATCGGTTTTGTGGGCAGCGAGCGGCCGGTGCCGCTCAAGCAGAGTGAAGTGGACGCGATATTCTCGAACCGTCCGGCGGGAGCGCCGCCGGTGGAGCGTCCGAAGGTTGATTTCTCCGTCGGCGAGACGGTGAAGGTGATAGATGGCGCGTTCAGAGGCATGACGGGCCAGATATCGATGGTGGATCCCGACAAGGGCAAGCTCAAGGTTGACGTGAAAATCTTCAGCCGGCAGGTCCAGGTCGACGCGGAGTACTGGCAGGTGGAGAAAGTCCCCGTCGAGGAGACTTTCGCGCCGGTCGAGTAAGACGCAGGTTTTGCGGTCCGTTGACCGGGAAGGATCCCCGGGAGGAGCCGCACGAAAAAGGAAAAGGCATAAATGGCCAAGAAGGTTACTGGCGTAGTTAAGCTCCAGATTCCGGCCGGTGCGGCGAATCCCGCGCCTCCCGTGGGTCCTGCGCTCGGTTCTGCTGGTGTGAACATCATGCAGTTCTGCAAGGAGTTCAACGCGAAGACCGCGAAAGATTCCGGTCTCGTGATTCCTGTCATCATCACGGTTTACCAGGACCGCAGCTTCTCGCTGCAGTTCAAGTCGCCGCCGGCGAGCGTGCTCCTCAAGAAGGAAGCGGGTCTTGCCAAGGGCAGCGGCGTGCCGAACAAGAACAAAGTCGGCAAGGTCACGAAGGCGCAGCTCCTCAAGATCGTGGAGATGAAGAAGGCCGACCTCAACACGGACGACCCCGAGCAGGCGGCGAAGATGATCGCGGGCACGGCGCGCAACATGGGAATCGAGGTGGTTGAATGAGTCACGGCAAGCAGTATTTCAACGCGCTCAAGAAGGCCCCCAAGAAGCCCGTGAGCATTGAAGAGGCGGTCAAGTTCGTGAAGGCGAACGCCGGTGCGAAGTTCGACGAGACGGTCGACGTCTATTTCCATCTCGGCAAGGAGCTGACGAAGGGCGATACCGCGGTTCGCGGCGTCGTGAAGCTCCCCAACGGTTCGGGCAAGAAGGTCAGAGTCGCGGTCTTCGCGGGCGGCGACGCGGCTGAAGCGGCGCGCGCGGCGGGCGCGGACTATGTGGGTCTCGCCGACCTCGTCGAGAAGGTCCAGAAAGAGGGCTGGTGCGATTTCGACGTCGCGATCGCGACGGTCGAAGCGATGAAGGAAGTGCGCAAGTGCGCGCGCGTCCTCGGTCCGCGCGGTCTCATGCCGAACCCCAAGACGGGCACGGTGACGGACGATACGGCCACGGCGGTCAAGGAAGCGCACGGCGGCAAGGTCGATTTCCGCATGGACAAGACGGGCAATCTCGCGGTTGTCGCGGGCAAGCGCAGCTTTGCCGAGGAAGCTCTCGTCCAGAACATCAAGGCGGTCATCGCGGCGGTCCAGGCGCACAAGCCGGCTACGGTCAAGGGCGTGTTCATCAAGTCGGTGACGATTGCTTCCACGATGGGAGTGGGCGTGCCCGTGGTTGCTTCGGCGGATGCCGAATAACGGGGAGATCATTCGAAATGAGAATTGAAAAGATTGCTATCCTCAACGAAGTAGTCAACCGCGTCAAGGATTCGGACTACTGCTTCATCATCAACCACGGCGGCGTGACGGTCGCGGCGACGTCCAAGCTCCGCGCGGCGTTGCGCAAGCTCGACAGCCACATGCTGGTCGTCAAGAACACGTTCCTCGCCAAGGTCGCGCAGGAGAAGGGTTGGAGCGACGATGTCAAGGCGATGTTCGTCGGCCAGACGGCCGTCATCACCGGCCATGGCGAACCGACAGCCGTCGCGAAGGCCATCATGGACTTCGTGAAGGATTCCGCGGGCAAGGCGTCCGTCAAGGGCGCGGACTACGACAACAAGATTGTCGATGCGGCGATGGTCGAAGCGCTCTCGAAGATTCCGGGCAAGGATCAGCTCCGTGCGACGTTGCTCATGCTCCTCAAGGAGCCGGCGACGCGTCTGGCGCGCGTGCTTTCGGAGAAAGCCAAGAAGGGCGGCGAGGCGGCTCCCGCGGCGGAAGCTCCCGCGGCCGAAGCGCCTGCTCAAGCCTGAAACAATATTTCCCTTGGATGAAATACGCCACGGGTTGAAGTAAAAAGGAAACAGATAAAATGACAAACGAAGAAATCATCAAGGAACTGTCGGGCAAGACGGTTCTCGAAATCAACGAACTCGTCAAGGCGCTCGAGGAAGCGTGGGGCGTGAGCGCGGCGGCGGCTGTCGCTGTTGCGGGTCCTGCGGCCGGCGCGGCTGCTGAAGAGAAGACGGAATTCGACGTCATTCTCAAGGCGGCGGGCGCGAACAAGATCGCGGTCATCAAGGAAGTCCGTGCGATCACGGGTCTCGGCCTCAAGGACGCCAAGGACATGGTCGATGGCGCGCCGAAGAAGGTCAAAGAGGCGATTGCCAAGGACGAAGCCGAGAAGATCGCCGAGCAGCTCAAGAAGGCTGGCGCGGAAGTCGAGGTCAAGTAATCTCGCCTCGTGCCAACGCACAAACGCCGTGGACGCGAGAAACGTTCGCGGCGTTTTTTATTCCCAATCATGACGCAGCCGAAAGAGACATTGCTTGTGTGGGTGGCCTGGCCGGAAAAATGTTTTTCGGTCAACGCGGCGGATGCCGCCTATTTGCGCACACTGGTTGGCGATTCTGCGGATGTCGTGGTTGTGAAATCGGAACGCGCCTTTTTGCGTGAACTGCCACGTGCTACGAAAGCGATTGTCTGGTCTTTCAAGGCCGAATGGTTTGCACGCGCACCGCATCTCAAATTGCTCGCCACCCCCGGGGCCGGACGCGAACTACTCCCCCAGACGACGGCGCCTGCGGGCGTGACGGTCCACTTTGGCCGCTTTCACGGTCCGATCATGGCGGAGACGGTTGCGGGGTTCATATTGGCTTGGGCGCGCGGCTTTTTCCGTCCCGAACGAAGTGAATTCTGGCCGCGCGTCGCCCTGAGCGACAAATGCTACCGGGTCGAGGGAACGAAAGCGGTCGTTCTGGGCTATGGCCTGATAGGCCGCGCGATCGGCGAGAAGTTGTCCCGATTGGGCGTGTCCGTGGCGGGCTTTCATCGCGCGAACATGGGCGATTTGCCCGCGGCGCTCGCGGACGCCGACTGGCTGATTTGCGCTTTGCCGGGCGACACGGGGACGGACAATCTTGTGGATGCGCATGTTCTGCACAAACTGCCGCGGCGCGCGGTACTTGTGAATGTCGGGCGCGGCAATGCGGTGGACGAGCGCGCGCTGCTGGACGCCCTGCGCACGGAGCGGCTGGCGGGCGCCTATCTGGACGTGTTCCGCGGAGAGCCGTCGCCGGTGAAGAAGGACGAACCTGTGATCTACGGCGCGGAGTATGGGCATCTGCCGTGGAATCTGATTCGCATGCCGCACAGCTGCGCGTTCTGCAACGATTACATGCGTCGCGCATTCAAGGAGTTGAAAGATGACGGGCTCATATGAGGTTTCCAGCGTCGAAGAGACATGGGCGTTGGCCAAAAAATTCGCCGCCACGCTGCGTCCGGGCGATGTCGTCTGCCTCGAGGGCGATCTAGGCGCCGGCAAGACGACGTTCACCCAAGGACTGGCGGCCGCGCTCGGCGTCAAGGGACGCGTCACGTCGCCGACATTCTGCATCGTCCAGGAGCATGCGGGCGCGCAGGAGCCGGTCAAGCTGCTCGTCCATATGGACCTGTACCGCCTGAAGGACGCGGGCGACGTGGAGGCCATCGGCTGGGAGGACTATCTCGCCCGGGGCGCGGTTCTTGTCGTGGAGTGGCCCGATCGCGCCGGCGAACTCGTCCCGGCAACGGCGAAACACATTCGCTTCGAGCACGCGCCCGGCAACGAGGAGTCGCGCAAAGTCACGTTTATTTGATATAATATAGCCATGGAATTCGAGAATACTATCGGTTTAGAGACGCATGTCCAGCTCAAAACGCGGACGAAGATGTTCTGCTCGTGCCTGCTCAAGACGGGATGCGAGCCGAATACGAATGTCTGCCCCATTTGTCTGGGCTATCCGGGCGCATTGCCTGTCATGAACAAGGAGGCAATCAAGTTGACGGTGATGAGCGGACTGATGCTCGGATGCGAGATCAACCGCCATGCGACCTTCGACCGGAAGAACTACTTCTACCCTGACATGGCCAAGGACTATCAGATTTCCGAGAATGGCCACCCGCTGTGTCTGGGCGGCGGCGTGGAAATCACGCGCGCCGACGGCACGAAGAAGTTCATCCGCATCAACCATATCCATCTCGAGGAAGACGCCGCGAAGATCAACCACTACGCGACGAGTTCGGGCGTGGACTTCAACCGCGCTGGCACGCCGCTCATGGAGATCGTCTCGGAGCCCGACCTTTCGTCCGCGGACGAAGCGATCGCCTACTTGACGGCGCTCAAGGAGATTCTCGTCTACGCCGGCGTGAGCGACTGCAATCTGGAAGAGGGCAACATGCGCTCGGACGTGAACATCTCCATCCGCCCGGTCGGCGCGACGAAGCTCGGCACGAAAGTCGAGATCAAGAACATGAACACCTTCAAGGGGATTCATGCCGCGCTCGAGTACGAAGCCCGCCGCCAGCGCGAATGCATGGCGCACGCGATACCGATCATCCAGGAGACGCGCCGGTGGGACGGCGAAGCGCTGGAGACGGCGTCCATGCGCACAAAGGAGAACGCGCACGATTACCGCTATTTCCCGGAGCCCGATCTCGTGCCGGTCGAACTTTCGGACGCGCAGATCGAGGCGTGGCGTGCGCTTTTGCCCGAGAAGCCCGAAGTGCGGCGCGCGCGCATGACGGCGGCGTACGGGCTGGCCGAATACGACGCGGAGGTTCTGTCGCAGAACAAGGCCAACGCCGACTTCTTCGAGGCCGCGGCGAAGGGGCTCGACGCCAAGACGGCGAAACTCCTCTGCAACCTTTTCATGGGCGACGTGATGGCCCTCATGAACACGACGGGCAAGGCCGTCGCGGAAAGCGCCCTCTCGCCGGAATCCTTGCGGAGCCTGGTCGTATTGTCCGCCAAGGGGACGATCAACGGTCCGACGGTGAAGGAACTTCTGCCCGAGCTCTTCGAGAAGGGCGGCGATCCCGAAGTCCTCGTGAAGGAGCGCGGGCTGGGCGCGGTCAGCGACGTGGCGGCGCTGGAGGCGTTCGTGGACCAGGCGATCGCGGCGAACCCGAAGAGCGTGGCGGACTACAAAGCCGGGAAGAAGGCGGCGGCCGGGTTCTTCGTGGGCCAGGTCATGAAGCTGTCGAAAGGCAAGGCGGATCCGAAACTCGTGGGCGGTCTTGTGGCGAAGAAATTGGCGGCGCTATGAAACGGCTTTTTTCGGCGATGGGCGCACTCGTCTGCGCCCTGTGTCTTTCGGCGTGCGTCTCCGCCCGCATATTCCAGACGAACGTGTTCACCAACGAGGACGGCGAACAGGTGACGGTGCACTACGGTCGGCTGGACAAAGACCATACCACGACCTATCTGTGGCCGGTCACGGGCAAGGAAGTGACGCTGACGTCGCGCCTCGTGGTGGAGGTTGCGCTTCCGGACGGAACGTCGTTCACGGCCTATCAATGCATGAACGTCCTGCCTTCGGGGACGATGTACAAGACGGACAACGACAAGTGGATGTTCCACGCCAACGGTCTTTCCTGCACGGTCTACCGCCGCGTGGAGGTCGCCGGCCGCACGGATTATCTGGAGGTCTACCGCGGCATAGTCTGCGAAAGTCCACGCAAGGAGGCGCGCTAGCATGAATCCGCTGGACAATATTCGCGTGGTGCTCGTCGGCACGCTCTACACGGGCAATGTGGGTTCCGCCTGCCGCGCCATGGCCAACATGGGCATTCGGCATTTGCGCCTGGCCGCCCCCAACCTGCAGAATTCCTGGGACGAAGGCGAGCGTCTGGCCGTCCATGCGACGGATGTCCTCAAGAATCGCGAGGAGTTCTCCACGTTCGAGGAGGCGGTCGCCGATTGCGTGGCGGTCGTGGGCACCACGGCGCGCGAAGGCCTCTATCGGCAGCACGTGCGCGCCCCGCGCGATTGCGCCGCGGACCTTCTCTCCATCGCGGCGACGGGCCCCGTGGCGCTCGTCTTCGGACGCGAGGACAAGGGCCTCCTAAACGAGGAGGTGGCGCAATGCACCCACCTTATCCGCATTCCGGTGGACGAGGGATACACCTCCATCAATCTCGCGCAGGCCGTCCTCGTGACGTGCTACGAGTTCTTCACGGCATCCGGACGCTATGTGCCGCCCCACGAGAAGGCCCCGCCCGCGCCCCAGGCGCAGAAGATGCAGCTCATGAAGAACTGGGCCGAAATGCTCGTGGAGATCGGCTTCATGGAGCCCGTCCAGACGGAGCACTTCATGCAGGGCTTCCATCGCGTCTTCTCGCGCGGCGTGTTCACGCGCGACGACGCGGCGCTTTTGCTGGGGGTCGCCCGCCAGGCGCGCTGGGCGGTCCGGCACGCCAAGGAGTTGCCCAATGGCTGACGAACTGACGCCGATGATGCGTCAGTATCTGGCCATTAAGCGCGAGATACCCGCCGGGGCCATACTCATGTTCCGGCTGGGCGATTTCTACGAAATGTTCGGCGAGGACGCCGTGCGCGCCTCGCCCGTATTGGGCGCGACGCTGACCCATCGCAACAACCTGCCCATGTGCGGCGTGCCGTACCACGCCATCAACGCGTATCTGGCGAAGCTGATCCGCGCGGGCCTGACGGCGGCGCTCTGCGACCAGGTCGAGGACCCCAAAACCGCCAAGGGGCTCGTGCGCCGTGAGATTACGCGCATCGTGACGCCCGGCACGGTGACGGAAGACGGGCTTCTGGACGAGACGGCCAACAACTACGTGGGCGCGACGAAAGGCCACGCCCTCGCGCTCCTGGATCTGGCGACGGGCGAGTTCCTCGTCGAGGAGTACGCTACGGACGCGAAACTCCGCGAGGCGCTGGAAATCGTCCGCCCCGCCGAAATGCTGGCGCACGACGCGAACAACGAATGGACGTTCTCCTACGACGCGGCGCTGGACTGCCTCACGCGGCATTTCAACGTGCTGTCGCTGGAAGGGTTCGGCCTTTCGGACAAGCCCGACGCGGTCGGGGCGGCCGGAGCCCTCCTCTATTATGTGGGGACGACGCTCCATCATGCGCTTGGCCATGTGCGGCGGCTTCGGCTGCAGAATGCCGCGGACGGGCTGGTCCTGGACGGCGGGACGATTCGCCACCTGCAGCTTCTGCCGGGAGGCGACGTCGCCAAGAACGCCTCGCTCCTCGGCGTCCTGGACGTGACGAAGACCCCCATGGGCGCGCGTACGCTCCGCAACTGGATCGCCCGCCCGCTCGCGCGCGTCGCCGGAATCAATGCGCGCCTAGACGCGGTCGGGGCGCTCGTCGGGAATCGCGCCGCGCTTGGGCGGCTGCGCGGACTGCTGGCGGGCGTACGCGATTTGGAACGGCTCGTCCAGAAAGTGGACGCCGGGCGCGCGAATCCGCGCGACATGCGGGCGCTTGCCGCTTCGCTCCGTCCGGTGGACGAGATTAAGGCGGCGGCCGCGGCGGTGCCCGACGCCCTGCTGGCGGCGTGCGCGGCGCGTCTCTCCGGCCAGGCTGGGCTCGTGGACCTCATAGACCGCGCGCTTGTGGCCGAGCCCCCGGTTCTGCTGACGGACGGCGGGTTCATCGCGCCCGGGTACAACGCCGAACTGGACGAAATCCGCGCCCTGGCGGCGGAAGGCCACCAGTGGCTGGCCAACTACCAGGCGAGCGAGCAGGCGCGGACGGGCATCCCGAAACTCAAGGTGAAGCACGTCTCCACGTTCGGCTTCGTGATCGAGATTCCGAAGGGCACGGTCGCCTTGGCGCCGGCGAACTACGAGCGCCGGCAGACGCTGACGACGGGCGAGCGCTACACGACCCCCGAGCTGAAGGCGTACGAGCGCAAGGTCCTCGGCGCCCAGGATCGCGCGATCGCCCTCGAACAGGCCCTCTACCGCGAACTGCTGGCCGCGGCCGCGGCGAAAACCTCCGAGATCCAGACGACCGCCGCGGCGCTGGGCGAACTCGACGTCCTCCTCGCTTTCGCGGACCGTGCGCTCGCGGCCGGCTACGTGCGCCCGACGGTGGACGAGTCGGACGTCCTTTCCATCAAAGACGGGCGCCATCCCATAATCGAGCAGCTCCCCGACGCGGAACCGTTCGTCCCCAATTCGACGTTCCTGAACGGCACGACGGACCAGATCCATCTCATCACCGGACCGAACATGGCGGGCAAGTCGACCTACATCCGCCAAGTCGCGACGCTGGCCGTCATGGCGCATGTCGGCAGCTGGGTGCCGGCGGCGGAAATGCGCCTCGGGGTCCTGGACCGCGTCTTCACGCGCATCGGCGCGGGCGACGATCTGGCGCGCGGACGCTCGACCTTCCTCGTCGAAATGCAGGAAACCGCCAACATCCTGAACAACGCCACGCCCCGCTCGCTCGTCATACTGGACGAAATCGGGCGCGGCACGTCGACCTTCGACGGCATTTCCATCGCCTGGTCGGTGGCCGAGTACCTGCACGGCAAGGCGGAAGCGAAAGCCAAGACGCTCTTCGCGACCCACTACCACGAATTGACCGACCTCGCCGAACGCTTCGCCGGCATCAAGAACTACACCGTCAAGGTGAAGGAGGAAGGCGACCGCATCGTCTTCCTGCGCCGCATCGTGCCAGGCGTCGCCGAGAAGAGCTTCGGCATCCATGTGGGCGCGATGGCGGGCCTCCCGGCGGAAGTCGTGAAGCGCGCGGCGGAAATCCTCGGCAATCTCGAGGCCAGCGAAATCGACGTGGACGGCAAGGCGAAGGCGGCGCGCAAGCCGCGGCGCAAACTCTCGGACATCCCGGGCCAGATGACCTTTTTCTGACGGAGGCACACACATGACATTTGAAGAAAACCTCAAAAAACTGGAACTCATCGTCCGCAAGATGGAGTCGGGCGAACTCAAGCTCGACGAGTCCCTCAAGGCCTTCGAAGAAGGGCGCGCGCTCGTGGAGAGCTGCCGCAAGGAGTTGGACGCCATCCGCCTCAAGATCGAAAAAGTGACCGCCGACGGGCGGACGGAACCGTTCGACTTCCCCGTCAACAAAGAATAGGAAGGAATTCCATGAGCAAGTTCGTCTATGTCCAGGCGCAAGCCGACCATATCGCCTCCCTCGCCAAAGGCGCCCCGTTGGCATCCCTCGAAGAACTCATCTGGAACGCGCTGGACGCGGATGCGCACGAGGTGCGCGTCGATCTCGTCCAGAACGCCCTGCAGGGAATCGACGCCATCCGCGTCTCGGACGACGGCACGGGCATAGACATCCTCAAGGCGGACGCGACCTTCGGCTCGCTGGGCGGCAGCTGGAAGCGCGGCAAGGCCCAGACGCGCCTTTCGCACCGTGCGCTGCACGGACGCCACGGGCGCGGCCGCTTCAAGGCCTTTGCGCTCGGCAGCCGCGCGGCGTGGCGGACGACGGTGCGCGAAGGCGGCGAACTGCTCTCCTACGAAATCGCCGGCGACCTCGCGAACCCGGGCGTATTCACACTCGACGCCTTGCCGCCCGGTCCGGCGACGGGGACGGAAGTCTATATCACGGACGTGCGCCCGGCGGCGACGGCGCTCCTCAAAGTCGAAGAGACGGTCCAGGCCCTGGCCGCGCATTTCGCGCTTTATCTGAAGAGCTATCCCAATGTGCGCATCTACTTCAGCGGCATCCCCGTCACGCCCCTCATCGTCCAGAAGCAGGAGACGACCTACCGCCTGACCCTTCCGGACGGAGCGGAAGCGAAACTGGCCGTCATCGAGTGGCGGCGCCGCTTCACGGGCGCCGGCAGGCTCGTGTTGTCGGATCCGGACGGCTTTCGCCTGCACGAGACGGCTGCGGGCGTACGACCCGCGGGCGTGAGTTTCACGGCCTATCTCATCGCGCCGCGCCTTGTCGAACTGCAGGCCGAAAACAGGCTTGCGCTCGACGAATTGGATCCCGAGGTTCGCAGTTATCTCGAGGCGGCGCGCAAGACGCTGAGGGCCCACTTCGCCGTCCGGAAAGAGGAGGACCGGGAAGAAGAGGTCCAGAAGTGGATTCAGGAAGGCAGCTACCCCTACTTGGCGGACGACGCGTCGCCGGAGCGCCGGCGGTTTGACGCCTGGGCGTGCGACTTTGCCGCGCGCTTCGAGGATTTCGCCGCGCTGGCCTCCGACGAACGCAAGATGCTCTTCGCGCTCTTGGACCGCGTCCAACAAACCGCCGCGCCCGGCGAGACGCTCGCCGCCCTGCTGAAATAGGCCTGGGGCCGCTTTTTTGTTTCCGCGCCTCCCCGGCAGTGGCGTCGGACCGCCGGGGAGGAGGAGTATCTCACGTCGAGACGCCAAGGACGCAGAGAGGCCCCACAGTCCTGGCAATCCTGTCTGAAAATTCCGCGCGATCCCTCGTCTACATTCTCTGCATTTTCTGCACGGTTGAAATCTCTTCCTCTTCTCTGTGCCTCTGTGCCGCTGAGCCTCTGTGTTAAAACTCCTCCGCCGCGTCAGGGGCCCTTGAAGAGCTCGTTGTA
>DBKW01000007.1:0-12180 GCA_002298665.1 Verrucomicrobia bacterium UBA740
GGACTGCGGCCCCTACCAATGGGTTGGGACGGGCCGCAGGGACTGCGGCCCCTACCAATGGGCTGGGACGGGTCGCAGGGACTGCGGCCCCTACCAATGGGCTGGGACGGGTCGCAGGGACTGCGGTCCCTACCCATATTCGGCGCGGTTTCGGACGGGACCGCGGCGGATTGCTTTTCTCTTTTATCCTCTTCTCAACAAAGAAGTCTTGCAGGAACGCCTGGGGTGTTCGTGCGGGAAACTCAAGTAAATCCCCAAAAACAACAAAAAGGAAACAAGAAACAATGAACATGAAATCAATGATTGCCGCGGCCGTTGTGGTCGCGTCTACCATCGCCTCGGCCGCCACCTTCCAGTGGACTGTCAAAACAGATGCTGACGTGTCGTGGGACAAGATGTCCTGCCGCATCTATTCCGAGGACAAAAAAAACTTTCTCGATGTGGATGGCCTGGCTTCAAAAAATTGGTTCGATACGGGCTCTGGCTCTCTTGTCTCCGCTCCCGGTACGGACGGCAAGTTCACATTCACCAAAGATGGCACAAGCTATACCGCCGGCTATCTGCGGTTTAACTTCGCCAATGGCGACACCTATGTCGGCAACACGTCCAATACCGGTTACCAATGGGCTAATGCGGGTGGCGGTATCATCTCGTGGGATGATGTCCTGAATGCGATCAATGGCGGCAATGCGTTCAGTGTAGATGTCAAAAGTTTCGTCAGCTGGACCGAAGGCAAGACGATCGGCACATTTACCATCACGCCCGAGCCGACGAGCGGGTTGATGCTGCTCCTCGGGGCGGGGATGCTCGCGCTCCGGCGCAAGCGTTGCGTCGCCTAAAAGCGGCGGCAGTCATCCTGCAGGAGTCGGGAAGTCCGTGTTTTGTGCAGATTGCACAAAACACGGAATGAGAAGATGAAACGGTGCACATGGCAAAAGGTCCCCCTCGTCTGTGGAGGGATACTTGGAATGGCGCTTTCCGTTTCCGCCGCGGAACATGTGGTGGAAGCGGGTACGAATCTCGTCTTTGACGGCGAAACCCTCCTGCAGGATGACCATAAGGCTCTCACGAACGGGACGACGACCCTCGTCGTGAAGGGCGGGGGCACGGTCACGATAAAGGAGGGAATTACGGGCTGGTCGGCGGCTTCCGGCGTCTTCGCCTGCGCCATCCGGCTGGAAGAGACGAATTCCACGCTCGTTCTCAAGAACTGGTATGCCTTCAAGACCTTGGCGGGGCGCATTTCGGGCAAAGGCGTCGTCAGATGCGATTCCGGGAACAACGGACTCGCCTGGACGAATGCGCCGCATACGGTTCTTTCGGGCGATTTGACGGGATTTACGGGAAGTTTGGAGCTTGGCGACATGCAGCTTGCCGTCACGAAAGCGCAAAAAGTCGCTTTTTCGCGCGTATCGGGCAAGCAGAAGGACGCCTGGACGGGCGCCGGGCTGGAACTCGCGTCCGGCGTCGAGCTGAAGACAAAGGAGCTGGAGGGTGACATTTGGGTAAGGGGTGCGGACGGGACGTCCGCTTTCGCCTTCGGGAAGGCGTCGGAAAACGCCGCGTTGCGGACCTTCGGGGCGGTTGCGCTGGAAGGGACGGACCCGGCGGGCGTACTGCCCCGGCTGACCGTCTCGACGAATGCGGCGGGCGTTTCGGCGGTTACGCTCCGCGGCGGCAATTTCGGGCGTGTGGAAGGCGCGGCGGGGCCGGTCCGGATTGCGGGGGATACCCACCTCTACAAGCCGGCGTCCAACATGTCGTTCACGGTCGCCAATGGCGGCAAGTTGGAATACGGGAACGCGGCGGTTCTGCGGGCGGCCGACCCGGTCCTGTGGCTGGACGCCGCACGTACGAATACGCTGCAGCAGTATGTCGTGGCGGACAAAAACGGACAATATTCCGCCGTTTACACGAACGATTATCCGCTTGTCCGGCGCTGGAACGACCGGCGTGCGGGGCAGACGGCGCTTTACGGGCTGAATCCGTACGGCAAAGGCTATCTGTATCTGTACCCGTACCTCGTGCGGGAGGCTTGCAACGGGCAGGCGGTCCTTTCTTTCGGTAGGCAGAGTGGCACGTTGGAGAAGAAGTATGCCTTCGCGGATTCCAAGGGGCAGACGCCTGATTGGGCGTGGACTGTTTCGGAAAATCGCCGCCTGCCGTTCAATCGCGCCGTCCCGGTGAAAACGACGGTCATGATGTACAGCAGTGCGAATGGCGGCGGGGGCACGCTGCTGGGCGGATACAAACTTGCCAATGAGGGCAATGCCAGCGATCTGAAGGAGGGTGAGACGTTCGACGATGGCGCGACCACGCTTGATTCGCTCGCGCATTTCTTCTGCCGCAACTGGGGCGGCGACCGCGTGCTGAACAGGACGGATGTGCCCGTCCGGCTGGACGGCGCAAAGGCGGAGACCGAAGAGCAGCGGAAACTGAACGGGACTTGGCAGATTCTCACGCTCGACTCCGTCAAGGAGAATGGAGAAGGCGTTCCGGTGCGCGCGCTTGGGACGCTGACGGACGACGGGGCGAACTGCGGCGGACAGATCTACGGCGAGATTCTGCTCTTCACGAATGCGCTGACGGCCGTGCAGCGTCTGGCGGCGGAGGCGTATCTCGCGGCGAAGTGGCGGGTCCCAGGGTATGAACTGGCGTTGCGGCATGTGCAGGTGGAGGACGGCGGCGTTTTCGCCGCGGACACGGCGTTTCTGCCCAATGGGATGGGCTTGGGCCGCGATCTCGCCTTTACGGTGGACGCGACGGGAACGGTCGTGGATGCACTTCGGCTGGGCGCGGCGGAAGTGGACGCGTACCAAGGCGGCACGGTGACCGTCGATTTCGGGACCGAGAAGCCGCAGGCGGGCGTCTACCGCTTGATTTCGGCGGGCAGGATCCATCGCCTGGACGCGGCGAAATGGACGTTGAAGACGGAACCTTTGAACGGTCGCAAGGTGCTTCTCGCATGGGAAAAGGACGCCTCGGGGCAGGTGATGACGGGACTGAGCGTGAAAGTCGTCGCGCAAGGGTTCGCCTTGCATTTCCGCTGAGGCGGATTTTCCTTGCGGAGAGAACGGATATTTGCTATACTTCTAAACGGCGTGAACAAAGAAAGTTGAACACAAGCATGATCGAGAAGAATCGGCGGCGGGCACGGTCCATTTGGCGGACCGTTCTCGCGCTTGGGGTTGGTTTGGGGCTGGGGCACGCCATTGCGGCCGAGCCGCTGTACGTATTCCCTCTGGACGGGACGGGCGAAGCGCTCGTGCGGCCGGGGGCCCAGCCGGAGAAGGGCATCGTCTACGGGCGCGAGACCTGGACGAAGGGCGTCTCGGGACAGGGGCTCGACGTGCGGCGGCACGCCTACGACCAGGCGACGTGCTTCGTCGCGGACGCGCTGAAGGGGTTCAATCCGCAGGCCGGCACGGTGGCGTTCTGGTTCAAGCCGCACTGGGCGGAAAACGAGCCGGGCGGTCATACGATCGTCAGCGGCTGGGAGAAAGACTGGAAGCCTTTCCGCTTCTACATGACCAAGAACCAGTGGGGCATGACGGATCTTTCGGTCGTGGCGCCCAAGCAGGTGCAGATCCTGAAGAAGGACATCTTCAAGAAGGACGTCTGGACGCATATCGCCTTCACCTGGGACGCCAAGAACGATGAAGTCGTCCTCTACGTGGACGGCAAGCCCTTCGCCCAGCGCAAGGCACCGGGGGCGTTTTCCTGCACTAGTGCGGACGCGGTGAAGTTCGCCCTGGGCGACGGGTCGAGCGACCGGTTCAAGGCCAAGACGGGCGACGGCGTCTACGACGACGTGCGCATCTACGATACGGCGCTGCCGGCGACGGAAATCTTCCGCCTGGTGATGGACGGCAACGCGCAGGCGCTCGAGCCCGCCGCGAAGTTCCCGGGGCTCGATTTCGCCTTCGCCTGCGCGACGAACCGCCTGGCGGGCGCGGCGCCGCTGGTGGCGCTCGCGCCCGGCGAAGGGAAGAAAACGCCGCGGCTGACGCTTTCCGCCATGGGCGCGTCGGGGCGCCTGGGGCTCGTGCTCGAGACGGCGGCGGGCACGGAGACGCTCGAAAGCGCGGATACCTTCAACCTGCGCGTTCCCGTGCCGACCGCCTTCACGGTCGAAGACGGGGCGCTCGTCTGGACGCTGGCGGGCGCCGAGCAGGGGCGGATTCCGTTCGCCGGGGCGGCCGGCGATTTCGCGCAGGCTTTCGTCGCGCCCGGGGTGCGGTTCGTCCCCAAGAGCAAACTGGCGAAAAGCTCCTTCTTCGAGCGGCGCGACCGGATTGCCTGCGCGCCGGGCGAGGCGGCCCTGTGGGATCTTTCGGACGCCCAGCGGCGCACGGACGGGGTCCGCCGCGGCGTGACGCTGAACGGGTACTGGCGCGTGCAGCCGGTGGACGACTTCACGCTCGCCCCGCCGACGGGCGACTGGCGGTACGTGCGCGTGCCGGGCAGCTTCCGCTCCCCCCTGTGGCGGCTCAACGAGCTGAAGGACGGCAAAATCGCGCCGCCCGCCGACGTGGACAACTACAAGGGCAAGGGCCGCACGCACTACCGCGCCGCCTGGTACCAGCGGACGTTCGGGACGCCCGAAAACGCCGCGGGCGACCACATCTGGCTCAATTTCGAGAATCTGAACGCCGACACCGGGCGCGTCTACCTGAACGGCAAGCAGATCTGCGCCTTCCGCCAGGACGGACGCAAGTATTTCACGACGATCCCCAACGCGCGGCGGCTGGACGTCACCTCCCTGCTGACGGCGGACGGGACGCCCAACGTGCTCACGGTCTACGTCGACCGGCACTACACGGCGCTCTGGAAGGGGCAGCTTTCCATCGGCGACCACAACGAGATCGCGCTCGGGGACGTGTGGCTCGAGACGGCGCCGGGCGGGATGTTCCTCTCGACGGCCGTCGCGCTTTCCTCCTACCGCCAGAAGACGGTGACGCTGCGCGCGCGCATCGCCAACCCCGCCCGGATTAGGGGTGCCGCGCGGGTGCGCTTCGCGTTCGCGCGCGACGGACAGGTCGCCTACTCGGCCGAACGGAACGTCGTCCTGGACGGCTCCCCCGAACAGAAGGTCGTGTGGACGGAAGAATGGAAGAAGCCCGTCCTCTGGAACGTGGAGACGCCCGAGGTCTACGAGATGCGCGTCACGCTTCTCGACAGAGACCGAGCGATCGACTCCTTCCCGGCCCGCCCGTTCGGCTTCCGCGAGGCCTGGGTGGAGAACGGGGAAATCCTCCTCAACGGCGTGCCCACGCGCCTCAGGATGTGGACGAGTCCGGGGCTGACGCGCCTGCGCTACTACTACGGGACGCCCGAGACGATCGGGCAGTACGTCGCGCACATCAAGGAAATCAACTACAACGCCGTGCGCTTCGATCCGCTGGCCAAGTTTTCGCAGGTTTCCTGGCCGGAGTACCTGGCGGCGTGCGACACGATGGGGCTCTACAACCTCTTCCCCATGCCGCCCTACGAGGATGAACCCCTCGCGCCCTACACGGAAGACGTCGCGCGCTTCCTCGACGTCTACGGCGGACATCCGTCCATCATCATGTGGTACACGGACTTCAACACGTGCAGCTATTCGTGGAATCAGGATCCGGCGAAGCTTAACGACACGGA
Organism: Verrucomicrobia bacterium UBA740; assembly: GCA_002298665.1. Taxonomy (GTDB): domain Bacteria; phylum Verrucomicrobiota; class Kiritimatiellia; order RFP12; family UBA1067; genus UBA1067. The sequence goes on from DBKW01000007.1 coordinate 5,641, forward strand.
CTACGTGCCGGCGTGGCACAAGAACGAGCGCGCGCGCGTGCGGCAGGCGGAGAAGACCATGCGGGCGCTGGACCCGACGCGCGAGATCTTCCAGCACGCCGGCGGCAGCAGCGGCCCGATCTTCACGTCCATGAACTACCAGAGCTACGGCACCCCCCTGCAGGAACAGGAGGATTGGCCGGCGCAGTGGGCGGCGCGGCATTCCCGGCCGCTGATGGTCGTCGAGACGGCCTTCCCCTATCCGGCCCAGTTCATGCACTTCGACAACCCCAAGCTCGGCTCGCTCATCCCCGAGCACGCCGCGCGCTACTTCGGCGACGCGGTCTACGGACGCGAGACGGATCCGGTGCCCTACTACAGCGAATGGACCCAGCCCGTCGCGCGGCCCATGAACCCGAACCAACGCGCGCTCGTCGCGGCGCACCATCTGCGGGTCGTCAAGGCGTGGCGGGGCTACGGCCTGAACGCGCTCGGCGACTTCCCGGGGGCGCGCGACCTGACGCTCACCGCGCGCACGTTCGACGGCCAGAACGTCGTCTGGAACCGCTCCGGCGCGGTCAAGACGGCGGGACTCAAGCCTGACAATCCGGAAGGCCCCAGCGAGACGCAGCGCCATCTTCTGACGGACTATTCCCTCCCGGACTATCTCTACGACACGATCCGCGAGGTCTACGCGCCGCTCCTCGTCTTCCTGGCGGGCGACCCGAAGGACTTCACCAACAAGGACCACGCCTACTTCGCCGGCGAGAAGATCGTGAAGAGCGTGGTGGCGGTCAACGACCACGTGACGCCGCGCAAGCTGACCTGCCGCTGGAAGCTGCGCTGCGGGAACGACGTCCTCGCGCAGGACGACTTCACCTTCAAGGTCGCCGCCGGCGGTCTCGAGCGCAAGGCGATCGTCTGCACGGCGCCCGAAACGGCGACGCGGCGGACCGGCCGGCTGGAGATCGAGGTTCTTTCGGACGGGCGGTGCGTCAAGACGGACGCGATGGACCTGCAGTTCTGGCCGGCGGCGCGCGCGCCGGAATGGTCCGACGTCGCCTGCGCGCTCTACGATCCGGCCGGGCGCACCGCGCCCGTCCTGAAGGCGGCGGGCTTCCCGTTCCGCCCCGTGGAAGGCCTGGGCGACCTGGGCGAGGCGCGGCTACTGATCGTGGGCAGCCTCGCGCTGGACGGCACGAACGCGTTTCTGCAGGCGGTTGAGGCTTCCGGCGCGATCGACCGGGGGCTGAAGGTGCTCGTGTTCGAACAAAAGGCGGGGGCGCTGCCGGGCTTCGAGATGGTCGCCCCCAGCGCGCGCGACGCCTTTGTGCGTCTGCCGGGCAGCCCGTATGTCAAGGGACTTTCGGACGCCGACCTGCACGACTGGCGCGGCGCGTCGGACGTGATGCCCGCGTTCGTCCTCTCCGACGAGCGCACGCCGCACTATCCGCGGTCCAAGTGGAAATGCGGCAACGGCGGCATGGTGAGCGGGTATGCGATCAAGAAGCCTTCGCGCGGCAACTTCCGCACGATCGTGGACTGCGGCTTCAACCTCGCCTACGCGTCGCTCCTCGAGTACCGCCGCAACCACGGGCTGGTCCTCTTCTGCCAGCTGGACGTCACCGCGCGCTACGGGAAGGATCCCGCCGCCACGCATCTCGTCCACAATCTCCTGCGGAACATGGGCAACCGCTTCGTGCCGGTCGGGCCCCAGCGGGCGGGGTACGTCGGCGACGACAAGGGCGCGGCGCTTTTGGACAGGCTCGGCGTCTCCTGCCGCCGCCTGCAGCCCTGGGATCTCTACGGCAACGCCGGCGTGCAGGTTCTGATCGTGGGCGCCGGTCCCGTCGCGAAGGACAAGGAGGACGCCCTCCGTCAGGTCGTTTCGTGCGTGGAGACCGCGCTATTCCTGCCGGGCGCCCCGCTCGACCTGCTGCCGGAGAAGGTGCAGGCGACGCCGCGGCGCGTCTACCGGGCTTCCGCCCCCGAAAACGAGCCGGCGTTCGCCGGAATCGCCGCGGCGGACCTCTACTTCCGCACGGCGCGCACCCTGCCGGTCTACACGGGTGCGCCGGACTGGTTCGCGGCGGCCAAGCCCGCCCTCATGGGACGGCTCGGGAACTGCATCTTGATGCCGCCCGCGCCCGAAAGCGTGGACGGACTCTGGAACGGCGAGAAGCTTTCGCGCGTCTGGTCCACCATCCTGAACGAGCTGAACGTCGGGCTCGCGGAGGATTCGCGGCTCTTCACGCCCGGGAAGGTCGCGCCCTACGCGGTGAAGCCCGACCCCTACGACGGCGACGCCTTCCACAACTGGTGAGACGGCGCGGACAACCCTTTCGAAAACCCTGAACAGCAAGAAAACGGAGATGAAAGCAATGAGAACAGACAGCATGATCCGCGGTGTTTCCGCGGCGGTTTGCGGGCTTTTGCTGACCGCGGCGGAAGCCGGCGAGTTCACGAGCGCGCTTGTGGGACGCGTCACCTACACGGATCTGCCCGGGTGGACGGTCTCGGTGGAGACGAAAACGCCCGAGAAGGGCGTGGAACTGTGGGAATTCGCGATGGTCGCGGACAAGCCGTCCGTCCCCGGGAAGTGGGCGGTTTCCTGCAATTTCCCGCTGAAGGACGTGGTCGGGCGCTGGGCGACGGCGGGCAGCAAGAAGATTCCGCCGGACTGGGGCGGCTGGTTCAATTCCTCCCTGTATTCGCAGGCGCCGGTTCTGGCGTATTTCTCCGATTCGAACGAGAACCGCGGCGTGATCGCCTGTTCCGAGGCGCTTCGCCGCGTGAACTTCCGCATGGGCGTGCACGAGCCTTCGGCGACGTCCTGCTACTGGGCGGAGCTGTTCTCCGAGCCCGAGGCGCCGCTCGGCTCCTACAAGGTCAGCTTCCGGCTGGATTTCCGTCCGATATTCTACGCGGACGCGATCCGCGGGGCGTTCGCGTGGTTCGGGACGATGCCGGCCTACCGGCCCGCGGCGGTTCCGGCCGCGGCGTTCGACCCGCTCTATTCGTTCTGGTACTCCTACCACCAGGGCGTGAACACGGCCAACGTCGAGAAGGAATGCGCCGCGGCCGTCCCCTACGGGATGAAAACGGCGATCATCGACGACGGCTGGCAGACGGACGACAACAGCGGGCGCTACGCCTACTGCGGCGACTGGGAGGTCTCGACGAACCGTTTCGCCGATTTCGCCGGCCACATCAAGAAGGTGCAGGAGATGGGCATGAAGTACATGATCTGGTACTCCGTCCCCTACGTGGGCTTCAAGTCGAAGAATTTCGCCAAGTTCAAGGGCAAATACCTCTACGAGGACCACGGCATGCTGGCGGCGGTTCTGGATCCGCGCTTCCCCGAGGTGCGGGAGTTCCTGATCGGCAAATACGAGCAGGCGGTCCGCGACTGGGGCGTGGACGGGCTCAAGCTCGACTTCATCGATTCGTTCGGCTTCCGCGGCGCGGATCCGGCCGTGAAGGAGGACTACGCCGGGCGGGACATCAAGTCGCTTCCCGAGGCGATCGACCGTCTGATGACGGACGTCAACAAGCGTCTGGCGGCGATCAAGCCCGGGGTGCTGATCGAATTCCGCCAGTCCTACATCGGACCGGCCATCCTCAAATACGGCAACATGCTGCGCGCGGCGGATTGTCCGATGGACGTGCTTTCCAACCGCATCCGCACGCTGGATCTGCGCCTGTCGTGCGGTCCGGCCGCCGTGCATTCGGACATGCTCATGTGGAACATGGACGAGTCGCCCGAGGCGGCGTCCAAGCAGTTCTGGAACATCCTCTTCTCCGTGCCGCAGATTTCCGTCCGCCTGGAGGAGATTTCCGCCGCGCACCGCGCCAAGCTGCGCGAGATGCTGGACTTCTGGCTGGCGCACCGCGAGACCATCATGAAGGGCGAGCTGCGCCCGATGCGCCCCGACCTGAACTATCCGATCGTCTATGCCTACGGGAAGGACGAGCAGGTCGTGGCGGTGTACGACCCGGCGATGGTCGTTGAAGTCGACCGTTCGCGCGGGCCGATCGTCTACATCGTGAACGCGACGGACGCGAAGACGCTTGTCGTGCGCGAGGGCAAGAACGTGCGCGAGGTCAAGGTCGCGCCGTGCTCCACCTTGCGTCTGGACTGAGATATTTCCTGAAAGAAACTAAAAGAAAGGCAGAATGCAGATGAAACTCGCCTGTATGGCTGCGGTCGCCCTATGCGCGACCGCCCTCGGGGCCGCTCCGTCCGGACCGGTCGATCTCAACGGCAGCTGGGACTTCCGCTTCGAGGAGGGGAAGTCCATCGAAGAGGTCGCGCGGACCGATTTCGCCGCGACGGACGCGATGTGCGTGCCCGGGTGCTGGGACGCGCTCCCCAAATGGCGCTTCAAGCGCGGCACGGGGCTGTACCGGCGAACCTTCACGCTCGCGGAACCCGTGGCGAACGCCTGGCTGATCGTGGACGGCATGGGGTTGCGCGGCGATTTTCGCCTGGACGGCAAGCCGCTGGGCGTCTGGCCCTATCCGTACGGGCGCCTGGAGATCCCGACCGGACCCCTGGCGGCGGGCGAACATACGCTCTTCGCCGCGCTGGACAACCGTCCGGACTGGTCGACGATGAAGCTCGCGCGCACGTTCTACGATTTCTACCTTTACGGCGGGTTCTACCACGGCGTTTCGCTGGCGTTCGACAACCGCCGCCTCTTCGTGCGGACGCGCGACTACCGCACGGGGCTCGTGGAAATCGAGGCCGTGGACTTCGGCAAGGCGGATTTCGACGCGACGCTCGTCTTCGACGGCGTCCACGAGGTCCCGGCGACGTTCCGGGGCGGACGCGCGCGCGTGGCGGTTCCGGGCTTCAGGCTGTGGTCGCCCGAGGAGCCGAATCTGCACACCGTCGCCTTGAAAGCCGCGGGCGAACGCCCCCTGCCGGCGACGCGTTTCGGCATCCGCACGATCGAGGCGCGCGCCAAAAAGCTTTGGCTTAACGGCAAGGAACTCTTCCTGAAGGGCGTCAACCGGCACGAGCAGAACGTGGAATTCGGTTCGGCGACGAGTCCGTCGCTGATGCTGCGCGACATCCAGATCATCAAGGGGCTCGGGGCGAACTTCGTGCGGGGGGCGCACTACCAGCAGAATTCGCTTTTCCTCGACATGTGCGACGAGGCGGGGCTGCTCGTCTGGGAGGAGTCCCTCGGCTGGGGGAACGGCCAGGTCTACACGCGCGACGGCGGCACGATCGACGAATTCAAGGACGCGGCGTTTCGCGCCCAGCAGATCGAGCAGACGCGGCAGATGGTGCGCGCGAGCTTCAACCATCCTTCCGTCGTCATCTACGCCTTCCTGAACGAATGCGCGAGCGACCGTCCCGAAGGCAAGAGTCTCATCGACGAACTGATCGAGACGATCCGCAAGGAGGACAGCGGCCGGCTGACGACGTTCGCGTGCAACATCATCGACAAGGACATCGGCAACGCCAACACCGACCTCGTCGCCATCAACGCCTACCCGGGCACGATCCCCATGACCCCCGGCGACGCGGCTGAACTCAAGCGCCAGGTCAAGGCGCGCTTCGACAGCGCGGCGCAACGGTTCCGCCGGCTCTATCCGGACAAGCCCATCATGGTCTCCGAGTCGGGCACGAGCGCGGTCTACGGACGCCACGACCCTTACGCCGCGGTCCAAACGGAGGAGTTCCAGGACGAGTACCTGAAGGACATCTTCGAGGTCCTTTGGGCGAATCCGGACTACGTGGGCTTCGCCATCTGGCAGTTCGCCGACACCCAGACGCACCACCGGAATTGCGGTCCGCGCGCCGGACGCTTCTGGGGGATGTCCACGGCGGGCATCGTGGACGCGCAGCGCAATCCGAAGAAGTCCTGTGAGACGGTGAAATACTATTTCTCGCGCAAGTAGCGCGGGCGATAGGGCAGGGGGAGGAAACTCCACGGAGAGAAAAAGAAATCTCCGTGGAGTTTTTCTTAAATTCCCGCGGGAAAACCAAACGGGGCCACGGGACGGGGGGGGCTCACGCAGGGAAGCGGAGAACGCAGAGAGGTGGGGCAGGGGGTATAATTAACCGTGTGGAAAATGTAGATAAAGTGGAGGGGGCGCGTCCTACTCGTCCTACCCCCACCCTGTTGCGCCGGAACGGCGATGGCGTTGCGCCGGAACGGCCACCCTGTTGCGCCGGAACGGCGATACCGTTGCGCCGGAACGGTGATGGCGTTGCGCCGGAACGGCGATACCGTTGCGCCGGAACGGCCACCCCGTTCTACTGGAACCGCCGCGGCCTTCGTTTGTTTTTGGACCGGGCACATGGATATTTTGGTGAGATGCCAGGCGTGGGGTCCAGTTTGTCAAATAGAAAGCGTAATTAACCGTGTAGAGAAAGTAGAAAATGTAGAATGGGGGCCGTGTACTCCTCCAACGGTAGGGGCGGCCAGTCCCCTGCCGCCCGTTTTGAATGGGCCATGTGGATCGGCTAGGCGCAACGGGCCGCAGGGACTGCGGCCCCAACCGTTGGAGGAGTTGGGCGCGTCCCCGTCGGCTAGCCGCGGTGGG
>DBKW01000007.1:12195-28396 GCA_002298665.1 Verrucomicrobia bacterium UBA740
AGACAGGATTTACAGGATGGGCAGGATTCGGGGGCGGGACGCGTCGCGGGTGTCCCGTCCGTCACGCTTGCCCCGTTAGACGCCCCCGCTTTGCGCGGGAATTGGCCGTGTACCCCTACCGTTGGGTTGGGGCGGGTGAAGCCCCTGGCGGAACGTTAGGGGAGCTTTTGTCGCCGCTCGGAGTTTATTAACCGTATAGTGAGGAGGGGGGGCGTCGAGAAGATTGTCGCGCACGATTCCTTCGCCGGACTCATTCCGTCTCGAGGTCTTTTTCAACGAGATCCTGTGCGCGCGCATCCATCAGGCTGTCGAATTCGTCGTCCGACTGGTATTCTTCAAGCTCCCAAGGCTTGTCGGCCTCGACGGAAAGATAGCGCAGGGACTGCGTCGCGATGCGGCGGAATATGGGGGCGGCGGAATTGCCGCCTTGGTGGTAGCGCCGCTTTTCGTCGAAGTCGAGCGTCACGAGTATGACTAGGCGCGGGGGTACGGGCGCGGCGTCCGACGGGTCGCGCTTGACGACGCCCGAGGGCACAATCCCGCAAAACGTCGCGCGGAAGAGTCCGGGGGCATAACCGCGCCGTCCCTGCACTTTCTGGGCCGTGCCGGTTTTCCCGGCGACCGAATAGCCGCGGATCGCGCCCCGGCGGGCGGTTCCCGAGGGCGAGGCGACGTCGAGCATCATGCGGCGCGTTTCAATGGCCGTTTGGCGGGATACGGCGCGCCGGACGACCTGCGGCGCGTTTTTGACGAGGCTGTCCCCCGTATGGGAGCGGATTTCGTCCACGAGGTAGGGGCGCATGCGCACGCCGTCGTTGGCCAGCGTCTGGAAGGCGCTCGCGAGCTGGATGCCGGTTACGCCGATTCCCTGCCCGATTCCCGCGCGCGACCAGGTGGCCTTGTCCCAGCGCTTCCAGTTCCAGAGGAGTCCGCTTTCCTCGCCCGGGAGTTCGAGGCCCGTTTTCTCGCCGAAGCCAAAGGCGCGCATGGCCGTCCAGAGACGTTTGGGGCCCAGATCGTAGGCGAGCTTGCCGATGACGATGTTGGAGGAGTGGACGACGGCGTTCGAGACGGTCATGCGCGCCTCCCAGACGTGCGAACCATCGCCCGGCAGCTTGTAGTAGCGCTCGTCGTAGCGGTCGGTGGAATAGAGCGAGTTGGGCCGCACGAGCCCCAAGTCGACGCCCGCCGCGGCGGTTATGACTTTCATGACGCTGCCCGGCTCGTAGACGAAGCCGATCGCCCGGTTCAGGCGCGCGGCCTCTTTGCTGCGTCCGTAATAGCGCGGATTGAAGTCCGGCAGAGAGGAGAGGGCCAGCACTTCGCCGGTCTGCGCATCCATGACGATGGCCCACCCGGCGGCCGCGCCGTATTCGTGCAGACCCCAGCGCAGGGCGTCCTCAACCTCGTACTGCAGATTGTTGTCGAGCGTGAGAATGATGTCCGCGCCGGGAAGCGGGGCGATCGTTTCGCGGCGCTTGTCGTAGAGTTCGCGCCGCCGCACGTCGAGCACGCCCGAAATGCGTCCCGAAACGCCGCGCAATTCCTTGTTGTAGCGCTGTTCGAGACCGGCCGCGCCGACATTGGCCTTGTTGACCGAACCCAGGACATGCGACAGGCGCCGCCCTTGCGGATAGTCGCGCATCTGCGTATCCAGAATGACGACGCCGGCGACCTGGCGCGAATCGGCGATGATCGCATGCGCGTCCGTATCCGACGAAATCGCGAGAAACTGGTAGCGGTTGCGCGTATCCTGGCACATTTTGAGCACCTTGGCGTAATCGAGTCGCAGCGCCAGGGCGATTGTCCGGGCGATTTCCTCGCGCGTCTTCGGGGCGCGTCCCCGCGGACGCACCGTGCGGTTCGTGAGCGCGACGGGGTCCAGCCGGTATTCCCACACCGGAATGGACTTCGCCAGCAGGTTCTTTCCGCCCCGCGCGTAGATCGACCCGCGCGGCGCGTCTATATCCATCTCGAAGGTGTATTTGGGCGAAACGGCCTCGTCGTCCAAATGCCCCCGCACGGCCTTCTGGCCGACGTAACCGGCGAAGGCGGCGAGGAAACAGACCGGCAACCAGAAGCGAAGACTCTCACCGCGCTTGATCATGTCCAGTTCGCCGCGGCGGCGTGTTCAGCGCCGGGAGGGCGTCGCGTAGTTGGCGGTGGCGCGCCCCGCGGCGGATTGCCGGAGGCGGGCGACGGAAAGCTGCCCCGGGCGCGGCGTCCCGTTGGAGGACATGCGGATATTTTGCGTCGGTTTCGCGAAGACCATCTTGAGCCCGTGGCGGCGCAAGGCGACTTCGATCTTCTCCGGCGTCGTCATTTCCTCCCAGCGCGCCGTTTCGCGCGTCAATTCGTCCGTGCGCTTGTCCAGCAAACGCTGTTTCTCGCCGATGGACTTCATGAGTTGCTCGCAATTCGTCTTGGCGCACGAAAAGAGGATGACGAGGACGAAAAGCGTCAAGGTGAACGCGCCCGTGTAGCACGTGGTCATCTTGATCTTGGACATTCTTTTTGTACGGACTTTATTCATTCTCATGACGTGCTTCCTCCTCTCCGAGCATTTCCGCTACGCGCAATTTGGCACTTCGTGCGCGGGGGTTCCGTTCAACTTCCAAATCGGTCGCGACGAGAGGCTTGCGGTTGACGAGTTTGACGCGCGGCAGAAGCCCCTCCCATTTCACGCCGCCGGCCTGTTGCGAACGGAGCGTCCCTTCGTGCGCCTGGAACTGGCGTTTGACATAGCGGTCCGTAATGGACTCGAAGGTGATGACCGCGAGGCGTCCGCCCGGCTTCAAGATGGAAAACGCCGCGTCGAGCGCCTTCTGCAGTTCGCCGTATTCGTCGTTGACGGCCCAGCGCAGCGCCTGAAAGACGCGTGTGGCCGGATGGTGCGCGCCGTGCCGCCCCACGGTTTGGGCGACGAAGTCCGCCAAGTCGCGCGTCGTTTCGAACCGGCGGCCTTTCTCGCGCGCCGCGACAAGCGCACGCGCAATCCGCCGTCCCTGCGGATCTTGCGCATAATCCCAGAAATACGCCTCAAGCTCTTGGCAGGACGCCGTCTGCACGATTTCCGCCGCCGTCAGCGTCTGCGCGCGATCCATGCGCATGTCGAGCGGACCGTCCTGCATGAAACTGAAGCCGCGTGCGGCCTCGTCCAGCTGCGGACTCGAGATGCCGAGGTCCAGCAAAACGCCATCGACCTTTTCGTACCCCAGTCCGCGCACAATCGAGGCGAGTTGGCTATGCACGCCCTTGACGCAGGTGAGACGCGCGAAGTCCGGATCCTGGGCATGTCGCGCGGCGATTTCCGCAAGCGCCTGCGCGTCGCGGTCGATGCCGATGACGCGCGCGCCCGTCGCCAAGAGCGCGGCCGTATGACCGGCGCGACCGAGTGTGCCGTCCACGAAAATCTTTCCCGCGCCGGGTCGAAGCGCGGCGACGGTCTCCTCGAGGAGCACGGGCGTATGCGAGAAGAAATCCATCTTAAAACGCAACCTTCGCGAGTGCCGCGCCCAACGCCGCCTGATCCACCGCGCCCTCGGGCGGCAAGGCGGCGGGATCCCAAAGTTTAATCATCCGGACCGCGCCGACGAGCGCGACGGACGCCGTCAAATGCGCAAAAGCCAGAAATTTGTCGCTTACGCGGATACGCCCTTGCGTATCGAGAGGCAACTGTTCGGCGTTGGCGCCGATCGTCTGCAGCGCCTCGTTGAGCGCCGGGTCGAACAGGGCTTTTTCGCGCAATTTTTCGAGGCGGACTTCCATTTCCGCCTTCGGAATGAGATTGAGGCAGCGCGATGCGGGATCCGGCATCACGTACACATAGTCCGGATTCCCCATCGCCGCGCGCCATTCGCTGGGAATCGTAAAACGCTTCTTGGGATCGAGAGCATGTTCATAACGACCCATGAGAACCCCGGTCTGGGCAGGTTGCATGACCGACGCGGCGGCACTCTGGACGTTTGCTCGTGACATTTTGTGACACTATTCTACACTATTTGACACCGGAAAGCAAGTACATTCTTTTGAATTCGTCTTTATCTGCCCGAAATAGCCGTAAAAGGATGTTTTATATTCAAATTTGTTGCCGCTTTCCCGTCCGTTGCCACCTGTCCGGGGGGCGGGGGGCGTTTCCCTTCGCCCTATGGTCGGGCGGGCGAAAGTGTGATATAATAGAGGTACTATGAGCGACGACGAAAGAATGATGGATTCTTCACCCCGTGCCCAACGCGCGGCGGATCTGCAGGCGCAGGGCTACAACTGCGCACAGGCGGTATTTTGCGTTTTTGCGGAAGATTTCGGCCTTTCCGTCGAACTGGCCGCCAAAATCGCCTGCGGACTCGGTGCGGGCGTGGGTGGGAACCGCGAGATTTGCGGGGCCGTCTCGAGCGCGGCGCTTGTGTTGGGCCTCAAGTACGGGCCGGACAAAGCCGCCGTCTACCCGCGCGTGAAGGAGTTTACGGACGCTTTTGCCGCGCGCACCCATTCGCTCGTTTGCCGCGAACTTCTGGGGCGCAAGGGCGAGTGGCCCTGCCGCCGCCTTGTCCAGCTCGCCGTGAGTCTGCTTGAGGAGCGTCTGGCGTGAAACTCCTGCCGAGCGACGAGGCGGGGCTTCGGGAGGCGGCCGCGGTTCTGAACAGGGGGGGCGTCGCGGTCATCCCGACCGACACGGTCTACGGACTGGCGGCGAGTCCGCGCTTCCCGGCGGCCGTCGAATCCCTCTACACCCTAAAAGGACGCGAACACCGCAAGCCGATCGCGCTTCTGGCCGCGGACGCCGACGCGGCCGCGGCGTTTGTCGGGGGCTTCCCGTCCGCCGCGGCGGATCTCGCCGCGCGCTACTGGCCCGGCGCCCTGACGCTCGTGGTGAAGGGCGAGGGGTTGCGCGTGCCCAACCACGCCTGGACCCGGCGCCTGCTCGCTCTTTGCGGCGGCGTTCTGCGCGTGACGAGCGCGAATCTCTCGGGACGGCGCCCGGCGACGGATGCCGCGCAGGCCCTGCGGGAAATCGGCCTTTCGGCGGACCTGGTTGTCGACGACGGCGTGTCGCCGGGCGGGGTTCCGTCCACCGTCGTCCGTGTCGCGGCGGACGGTTCACGCGAGATTTTACGCAAAGGAGCAATCGAATTATGAAGAAGTTCACAATGGAATACCGCGTCCCTTACGCCGACACCGACATGATGGGCGTCGTCTACTACGCCAATTATCTCGTGATGTTCGAACGCGCCCGCAACGAGTTCATGCGCGCCAACGGCTACACCTACAAGTCGTGCGAAGCCGAAGGCTGGGGCCTGCCCGTCACGCACGCGGAGTGCAACTACCACGCGAGCGCGCGCTACGACGACCTGCTCGAGATCTCCTGCTGGGTCCAGTCCCACAGAGGCGTGCGCATCGAGCTCGCGTGCGAAATCCGCCGCAAGGGCGAAGACAAGATTCTCGTGGACGGCTTTACGCGCCACGCCTTCGTCTCGCTGAAGGACTTCCGTCCCTGCCCGCCGCCCGAAAGCTTCCTGCGTCTCATGACGGAGGAAGCCTGACATGACGACCGTCACCAAAACCATAACGTTCGACGCGGCGCACATCCTCACGAACCATGGCGGACTCTGCAAGAACCTGCACGGCCACACCTATCGCGTGGACGTCTCGGTCGCGCAGTCCGCGGACGCCGCGGCGGATATGGTCATTGATTTCAAGGATCTCAAGACCATCCTCGAGGACGTCGTCAGCGCGCATTTCGACCACGCCTTCATCTATTCCGCCGCCAGTCCCGACGAGTGCGAAATCGCCGCGCTGATTGCGCGCAAGGGCATGCGCACGGTGGCGCTGCCCTACCGTTCCACGGCGGAAAACCTGGCGCGGCACTTCTTCGAGAAGCTCTCCCCGCGCATTGCCGGCCTCGCCGCGGTGCGGGTCTGGGAAACGCCCGGCAACTGCGCGGAGTACCGTCCGTGAGAATCACCGGAGGAATCGCCGGCGGGCGCCCCTTGCGCGTGCCCAAGACGGACGCGGTGCGCCCGACGCAGGACCGGGTCCGGGAGGCGCTCTTCTCCATCCTGCAACCGGAACTCGCCGGCGCGGCGTTCCTCGACCTTTTCGCCGGCTCGGGCGCGGTCGGACTGGAAGCTCTCTCGCGCGGCGCGGCGGAGGTCGCGTTTGTCGAGGCGGACCGCCGGCATGCGGCGGTTTTGCAGGCGAATCTCGCCGTCGTCGCCAAGGGCTGCGCCGGCAAGACGACGCTCGTGACGGCCGACGTCTACCGGTGGATCGCCCGTTACGCCGGCCCCGGCTACACGATCGCCTTCGCCGACCCGCCGTACGCGCTGGGCGAGGAAAAGGGCTATGCGGACGTCCTCGCGACCTTGGCGCGGCAGAACGTCGTGCGCCCGGGCGGACTCTTCGTCGCCGAGATGACGGCCGTCCAGAAGGCGGAGGAGACGCCCGGCTGGGAACTCCTGCGCGACCGGACCTACGGCAAGACGCGGCTTTGCGTCTGGCGCCGCGGCAGTTCGCAGTAGGCGGCGAGCGGACATCCCGCGCACTTCGGGTGCACGGGGTCGCAGCGCGTCTGGCCGAACGAGACGAGGTAGCTGTTCCACGTCTTCCAGTAGCGCACGGGCAGAATGCGCCGAAGGGCCATTTCCGTCTCGAGCGGCGTTTTCGTGTGCACAAGCCCCAGTCCGTTGCAGATGCGGTGCACGTGCACATCCACGCAGATCGCCGGCAGGTCGAAACCGACCGCGACGGTGAGATTGGCGGTCTTGCGTCCGACCCCCGGCAGTTCGCAGAGTTCCTCGACCGTGTGCGGGAGCACGCCGCCGAACTTTTCCGCAAGCGCCGCGGGCAGGGCGTGCAAGTGCCGCGCCTTGGCGTGGTAGAAGCCGACCGGGTAGATGAGCCTCTCGAGTTCCGGAACGCTCAGCCGCGCCAAGTCCGCCGGGGTGAAGATTTTGCCGCGGGCCGTCGCGAAAAGGCGCTTGACCGCCCCGGCCGTGCACGCATCCTTCGTGCGCGCCGAAAGAATCGTCCCCACCAGCACGCAGAACGGGTCCTTCGTGTGCGCCTGGACGAGTTCGATTATGGGCGCCCGATGGGCCTCGAATTCCTTCTTCAGCGCCCGGTTGACCGCGGGTATGTCTGCAACTGTCATGCTCATGTCCCGTATTATACCAAATTTGCGCGCGAGCAGAGAAGCGGAAATGCGCACCGGGGCGCCTTTGCGCCATCTTCCGCGATCGGCGGTATTCTTCGCCGGATCTCCCGGGACGGACGCGTCGTTTGTCCGCGCCAGCTTCAAGAGACCGCGGTCTCAGGTACAAAAGACCGCGGTCTCTAGGGCAAAAGACCGCGGTCTCTCGACCAAAAGACCGCGGTCTCTTGAAGTCCGGCTGGGAACGGGCGCCTGGGCGGCGTGCCCTCTCCCGCGGTCTTACCCTTTGGACCAGCCGTCTGCCGCGGAGACAACCTTCTGAAAAGGAGAGAAATATGGAGTCCGGAGCCAGATAGAACAGCGCATCGTCCAAACGAAACATCCCGGGCCGGGGCGGTCGATCGCATTTCTGAAACCACGTGGACGGGGGGCTTTCCGCCGCCTCTGTCCGCATGCTTTGCAATTCACAACAGGAGCCTTTGCTCGCCTTTTCGGGGATAGCCTTGTGGTTCTTCCGGGCTTCGTCGGCGACTGGAACCTCTTCCGGAGCGGGCTCTTGTTCGTTTCCCGGCGACCGGTGCGGACGAAAGGCGAAGAGACGAGCTTTTCGCGGCTCTTAGTGCCCTAACCCATGTTTGCCCGAGTAAATGTCCATATACTGGGAGCATTTACTTGGGCAATTCACACGGTTTCGGCGTCTTTCGACTTTTCTCCGCACAAGGCGCCGCAGATATGGTATAATATGGGGATTGTGAATTTGACAGAGTCTCTAAACGCCTATGGTATCCGAACAAGACCGTCTCTTGGCGGATTCCGCCTTTTGCATTCGCCCGGATTTGTCGGGGCGGGACGCGGGAGTTCGGCGTCTAGAGGCCGGACGGGTCGAATTCGTCCACATCATTCCTAAATGGAAGAAACTATGACACTCACACAGCGCGTGGCTATTCTCCTCAATCATCTGCTTGAACATTTGTATCCGGGTGTTTACGGTGATTGTTCGTGCCGTGAAGAGGTGATCTCGCGCGAGCTGTTGCGCCTGGCGGGCGATGTGGCGCCCGAGGCGGACGCCCTGCGCATAGTGGACGGTTTCTGGGCGGCGATGCCCGAGGTGCGCCGGCGGCTGGCGACGGACATCACCGCGGCGTACGAGGGCGATCCCGCGGCGCAGTCCGAGAGCGAGGTCATCGTGGCGTATCCGGGGCTTTATGCGACGACGGTGCACCGTCTCGCGCACGAACTGCACCGTCTGCAGGTGCCGATCGTCCCGCGCATCATGGCCGAACTGGCGCATTCCCGCACGGGGATAGACATCCACCCGGGGGCGACGATCGGGGACCGCTTCTTCATTGACCACGGCACGGGCGTCGTCATCGGCGAGACGACCGTCATCGGGCGCAACGTGAAACTCTACCAGGGGGTCACGCTCGGGGCGCTTTCGTTCGAGAAGGACCCGGTGACCGGCACGCTCGTCAAGGGCGTGAAGCGCCATCCGAACGTGGAGGACAACGTGGTCATCTACGCCGGGGCGACGATTCTGGGCGGCGACACCACGATCGGGCACGACAGCGAGATTGGCGGGAACGTCTGGCTGAAGGACTCCGTCCCGCCGTTTTCGCGCGTCTACAACAAGGAACCGCCGCCGGTCATCAAGTCGCTCGCGAAATGAGTCTCTGGGCGACACTCCTGGCGGCGGTCGTCGTGGGGACGTGGAACGGGAACTGGTTCCCGTCCCACCGTGCCGAACACCGCGCCGCGCCGGAAGTCGAAGAGCGGACGATTGCCGCGTCCGGCCAGATGCTGGCGGAGGCGGTCCGCGCGCTCGATCCGCAGGGCACGAACGACCTCATCCTGTGCTTCAACGAGATCCGCAACCGCGAGGCGGCCGTGCGCCTGACCGCGGCGGTCGGCGCGGCGCTCGAGCGGACCAATCTTTCCGTCGCGGCGATTTCGGCCTACCGCCGGCGGGACCGGTTCGACATGCAGCAGGATGTGATCGCCACGACGCTTCCGGTCGTCCAGGGCAGCTGGAGCCGGTGGTGGCGGGACAAGGAGCGGACGCCGCCGCGGGGGACCGTGCAGGCGGATCTTCTCCTATCCCCGGCGGTCACGGCGCGCGTCCAGGTGGTGCATTTGAAGTCCAACTACGGCCAGCGCACCGCCGAGCAGATTGCGCTCAACCGCCACAAGCGGACGCAGGCCGTCAAGCAGCTGCTCTCGTTCATGGACCCGATGAAGGGTCCGCTGCTCATCGCCGGGGACATGAACGCGGACAGGTGGAAGCCCGAATTCGCCGCGGAGGAGATTTTCGGGCTTTTGGAGCGGGCGAACTTCCACAATACGCTGGAGGCGCTCCCCGCGTCGGAGCGGGCGACCTACATCGGGCGGGGAAAAGGACGGGACAGCGCGCTGGACTACATCTTTACGCGGGGCTGGGCGACGAAGGGGGGCGCGCGCGTCTTTTCCGCGCAGGGCTGCTCGGACCACAAGCCCGTTTTTGTTTTGCTCCAGCCGCCGGAGCCTGTTCCCGCGAAGCCGCGGATGTGGTATAATTAGAGTGATGAATTACGAGTCAGATAGGTTGGATCCCTCCGGCGCGGCACTTCCCAGAAAGACGTGCTTCACATACGAGTTGACGAACGACCAGCAGGAGCTTTTGCTGGGGGTTTTCGTGACAGGCAACTACCGCCGCCGGGAGGTTCCGTACGCCTTGTACTCCATAGAGGGGGACCATTTCAACGCGACGCTCTACGAAAAGGAGAAGCACGGCAAGCGCAAACTGTGCGTCCAGGGGGGCAAGGCGGAAGATTTCGTCTTGTTCGTGCTGGAGCCCCAGGTTCTGGGCGGCGCGACGCTGGGGTACGAAGAGGTCCTCAATCCGGAACTGACCGCCCCGCATGGGGGCAGCGACGAGTCGGGCAAGGGCGACTATTTCGGTCCGCTCGTGGTGTGCTGCTGCTATACGGACGAGAAGCTTTCCGCCGAAATGAAGAAGATCGGCGCGCGCGACTGCAAGCAAATGACGGACAAGGCGGTTTTGGCGGCCGGCGCGGCGCTCCGGACTCTTCTGGGGCCCGACGGATACGCCGTCGTCAAGCTCGGTCCGGCCGCGTACAACCGGCTTTACGCCAAGATGCGCAACATCAACCGGATGCTGGCCTGGGCGCACGCCACGGCGATCGAGGAACTGCTCGAGAAGCGTCCGGACTGCCCCCGCGTCGTCGTGGACCAATTCGCCGCGACGGAGGCTGTGATTGCGCGCGCCCTCAAGCCGCGCGGCAAAAAGATCGTCGTCGAACAGCGCCACAAGGCCGAAAGCGACATCGCCGTGGCGGCCGCGTCGGTCATTGCGCGCGAGCTTTTCCTGCGCGACATGGCGAAGATGTCCCAGGACGTGTTTGGGGACGCCCCGGCGGCGGACGGATCCCCCGCGCCCGCCATCCCCATCGGCTCGAGCGATCCGCGCGTCCGGCAAGTGGCGGAAGAAATGGTGAAGAAGCACGGTCCCGTCTGGCTGATGAACCACTGCAAGGCGCATTTCCAAACGACGGACAAGGTGCTGGCGGCCTGCGGCCATACGCGCGCCGATTTGCCGCCGGAGGGACAGGTCGTCTCGGCCGTCAAAAACGGAACGTATAAAGGAAAGAAAGAATGCTGATAGCCAACTCGCTTGTGGACGGATTCCTTTCGTCCAACCTCATGGGACAGGGCATCGTCGAGGTGCAACTTCTGGGGTCCGTCATCATGGTCGCCGCGATCATCGGCAAATTCCGCGAACTGCGCTTTACGACGCAGGCCACGCGGCGTTTCCTGCGCGACTTTTCGGAAGGGCAAGACGTCCTGGACCACTATCTGACACGGCGTCCGTCGGGCGCGTGCGGCATCGAGCGAATCTACAAGGAGACGTGCGAGCGCCTTCTGAAGATCCTGACGCCGGACGTGCGTTCGCTTCTGGTCGGGCGCAAGGCCGAAGGGGCCGCGGCGCTCACCGCGCGCGAAATCGAGCTGGTGCGGGGCACGTGCGAACATACGCTGGACGAGGAGGAGCTGCGTGTGGAAGCCGGCACGGGGGTCATCGCGACCGTGGTCGCGCTCGCGCCGATGCTGGGGCTCCTGGGCACGGTGTGGGGCGTGTTGGACGCTTTCGCCGACATGGGAAGCGCCGGCAGCGCCAATCTCGCCACCATCGCGCCGTCCATTTCCGCCGCGCTTGTCACGACGGTCGTCGGCCTCCTCATCGCCATCCCGGGCGTCATCGCCTTCAACCGCCTCAACGGACTTATGCGCAGCTTGACCAGCGACATGGAAGGCTTTACGGACGAGTTGATGGGGCGCATCGCGTGCGAATTCCAGGGGAGGAGCGCGTAACCATGCGGCGGCGCAGGCGCGTACGCGGCGAAAAGCCGAAAGCGGCCGTCGATATGACCTCCCTTATCGACTTGACCTTCCTTTTGCTCGTGACCTTCATTGTGACGCTACCCGCGCTGGAGCAGGGGGTTTCCATCCTTCTGCCGCGCGCGAAGACGGACGAACTGCCGACCAAGAACAAGAAGGCGCATACGATCACGATCGACGCCCAGAACCGGCTCTTTCTCAATAATCGGCCGACGACGGCGCAGGATTTGAAGAAGGAACTTCTGGCGCTGGCCGCGGCGGATCCCGACGTGCCCGTTCTCGTGCGCGGCGACGAGCGTTTGGACTACGGGAGCGTCATGAACATAGTGAAAATCGTCTACGACTGCAAGATCCGGCGCATGGCGCTTGTCACGGTGGAACAATAACGATGTTCACGGACGAAGAAAAGAAACCGAACGTAATCGACGCGAAGACGGTGGGCCTGGCGCTCGCGGCGCATCTCGTGCTCTTCGCGGCGCTTTTCTTCGTGGGGCAGCTGGCGTCCAAGCCGAAAGAAACGGTCATCCCCATCGATTTGACGGTGGTCGTGCACGAGAATCTGGATGGGAAGGAAAGCGAGCCGCCGCCGGAGAAGGAAGTCGCCGCACCGGAGCCAGACCCCAAGCCGGCCCCCGAGCCGCCCCCGCCGCCACCCGAACCCGCGCCGGAGCCGGAACCCCGGGTCGAAGCCGTGGAACAGATCGTGGCGCCCAAGAAAGAGACGCCCAAGAAGGTCCAGCCCAAGCCGCGACCTCCGAAAGAAACGCCTCCCCAGCCGCAAAAGACGAAAGAACAATTGGCCCGGGAACGCAAAAGGGCGCGCGAGGAACGTTTGAAGGCGATTCGGGCGGCCGTCAAGAAGGGGACGCCCCCGCGGAACGCGGGCAAGACCGACAAGCGTCCCACAAATTGGCGCGAACTGCTCAATCAAGGGTACAGACCCGCCGCCACGACCCAGGTCGCCGCGGACGAGAATCAGCGGTGCTATTCGCTCATTCGCAACGCCTTTTACGCGAAATGGAACAGTCCGCCCTGGACGGACACGCTCGGCGACATGCTTCTCGCGGTCGAGTTTGGTTCCGGTGGACAGGTCAAGAACTACCGCCTCGTCAAGAGTTCGGGCGACCGCGCCGCGGACAATTCGGTTCTGGAGGCGGCCGCGCAGGTTCGCCGCGTGGCGGGGCTTTCCTACGAATTCCTTTCCAAAAACCCTTCGGTGACCGTCCGATTCAAAGTAAAACCAAACTGATATGACGTTTCTGGCTTCTGTTTTCTCCGGCTTGTTGGCCGTGATCGCGCTCCCCGGCGTGCAAGGGGAGCGGCTTGTCGCACGCGCGTTTCTGGACGCCAACAATGCCCGCGTGGGAGATCCGCTCATCCTGACGGTGGACTTCCTGGGCGCGGCGGACTTCGCCGCGTTGCATCCGCCGGCGTTGGCCGCGCACGTGGATTCCGCCTTTTGGCGCGTGGACGACCAGAGCGCCAAGACGGAAACGGTGGATTCCGCGCGGCGTCTCGTGTACCGGGTGCGTCCGTTGCGGGAGGGGTGCTATGCGTTCCCGTCTTTGTCTTTCTCCTATGTGGACGCGTCCACGGGCGCGACGAATATGCTCGCGACCCAGGAACTGCCCGTGCACATCAAGCCCGGCGCCCAGGCGGCGCTCGCGCTGGTGGACGTGGAGTCCGCCTCGACGCCCCAGCCCGACGGACTCTTCGTCGATCTCTCCCGCAGCCCCTGGCATTCCGGCGCGGCGCTTTCGGCGGACGAACTTTTCGCCTGGAAGCGGGCGTGCGCGCAACCATCCGAGGCGGCTTTCGCCGCGTTCGACTTCCCCGAGGCGCGCTTGAATGCCGCCGCCTGCGCCTTGCTGGACGGACGGTGGGCCAAGGCGAAGTCCATTTATTCCGCTTTGGAGTGGCGTATCGGGCAGACGCCCGCCATCCGCCGCGGACTGCGCGTTGCGAAGGCGCTTGAAACGGGCGATCCGGCCGCCGAATTGCCCGCCTGGCGGCAGGTTCTGGGCCCGGTCTTGCGGTATGCGTGGGCCGGACGCCTCGCCTGTGCGCTCGGGGGGCTCGTCGCGCTGGTTCTTCTTTTGGCCGCAATCGTCCGTCTTTCGCGCTTTTTCCTCTGTTTGGCGCTCATCGGGAGCGTGTGCGTCGTCTCCACCGCCCAGGCGCAGTCCTCGCCCTTCGAAGAGTTCGACCGCATGCGGCGCGAAATGGACCGCCTGTTTGAGAACACGGGCTTCGGCGCCTCGTCCCGTTTCGCGGCTCTCCCGGCGCCCGATCTGTCCGCGCGTGTCATCCCCGACCGCACGCCCGTTCAAGTGGGCGAACCTTTCGCTTTTATCGTCAGCGTCGAATGCCCGAAGGACGTGACCCTGAGCGGGCTTACGCTGGGGGTTTCCCATACGGACGGCCTGACGCCCCTGGGCCGGGGACATCCGCTGACGGACCTGGGGACGGCGGACACCAATTCCATCATCCGCCGCGTCAGCTTCCCCGTGCGCTATGACGCGCCCTACAAGGGACCGGTCTCCTTCACGGTTTCCGGCCAGTATGAGCAGCGCGTGCGCCGTGGGGCGAGCGTCTTTTCCACAAGCCGTCCCTTTTCTTTGCGGGTCCAGACGCGGCAGCTGGAGATCGGGACACTTCCGCAGGAAGGGCGGCCGGCCGGCTTCACCGGGATTGTGGCGACGGACCTTTCCATCCGTCCCTATGCGGAAAATCCCGTGGTGGAGACGAACGATGTCGTGACGTTGAACGTGACGGTCGACTATAAGGGCTACGTTCCGGCGGACGCGTTCCCCGGCGTTTTGCGGGATAATCACCGCAGCCGACTCGTTTACCGTCAATATGCGCGCGCCACGGGCGCCCCGGCGACGCCGGCGCTGGCCGTTCCCTACTACGATTTGCGGAAGAAGGCCTATGCCGTTGCGTCCGCCCCGGGGGTGGCGCTCCACTACAAAGCCCCCGAAACGAATGCCGCGCCCGTCCGCGTCGCCGTGAACATGGAGGCGTCCGCCGCCGCCCCGGCGCGCGAAGCGCTCGTGGGTATCCGCTTTGCGCCCCGCCGCGACGCCCGTCTTCTGGGGACGGTCGACCCGGGCTCCTGCACGCTGACGGAAAGCGCCGGCGCCTGGGTGCGGTTGGACGACGGTACGCGCGCGGGGTGGACGCCCTGCGCGGAATACGAACAGGCTCTCAAGATCCGGCACGCAATCCCGCAAGACAAAGGAGTTCATCCATGAATACCCAACCCCCGCGCATCTTCCTTTCGCCTCCCTGGGTCGGACAAGAGGAACGCGACGCCGTCCAGGCCGCGTTCGATTCCGGCTATGTGGCCCCGTGCGGACCGCAAGTTGAAGCCTTCGAACAGGCGCTCGCCCGGCAGGCCGGCCGCCGTTTCGGCGTGGCCGTTTCGAGCGGCACCGCGGCGCTCGACCTAATTTTCGCCCACCTGGGCGTGGACGAGACGTGGACCGTCATCGCCCCGACCTTGACGTTCATCGCCACCGTCGGACCGGCCTGGCACCGCGGCGCCCAACTGGTGCTCGTGGATTGCGACCGGACGGGGACCCTCGACTGCGACCATCTGGACTTTGCGCTCTCCCGCGTCTACGACCCGGAACATACCGTCGTCATCGGCGTCGACCTCTACGGACAGTGCTGCGACTATGCGCGGATCGTGCGCATGTGCGAGAAGATCGGCGTCAAACTCGTCATGGATTCCGCCGAAGCCGTGGGCGCGACCTATGAGGGACAGCCGGCCGGGTCCGTCGGGTTCGCGGCGATCTATTCCTTCAACGGAAACAAGATCCTGACGACGTCCGGCGGCGGGGTGCTCGTGACGGACTCCCCGGAACTGGCGGAACACGCGCGCAAACTCTCCCAGCAGGCGCGCGAACCCGTGCCGTGGTACGAGCACTGCGAGGTCGGCTACAACTACCGTCTCAGCAACATTCTGGCCGCCATCGGACTCGCCCAGCTCGCGAAACTTCCGCAGATTCTGCGGAAACGCGCCGAAAACGCCGCGTTCTATTCCGGATTCTTCCCCGGACGCCTCCTGCCGACTTCCAACCACTGGCTTTCGGTCGCCATCCTGGACACGCCAGAGGAAGCGCAGGAACTCGCCAAGCGCTTCGCCGCGGCGAATATCGAGACGCGCCCGGTCTGGAAGCCGCTTCATCTTCAACCCGTCTTCGACGGCGTCGGCATTCCGTGCTTGGGCGGCGAAGTCGCGGAGGACCTCTTCCGGCGCGGCATTTGCCTGCCCTCGGGGACTGGGCTTTCGGCGGACGATTTCGCGCGCATTCGGTCCGTCATCGAGGCGAAGTGACCGCTTCCCTCCCGCAGGCCGCGGAAAGAGAGGAAGAATCCGACGGGAGCCGGGCGAAATCCCCACGGGGTTTTACCTAAATCCCCGTGGGGAAAATGAAAGGGTGGCGGAGGGGGCGGAGTGGGACATCCGGGACAACGGAGACGAACGGGACGGGTGTCCCGGCGACCCGACTGCTCTCCTCCCCCCGCTGTTCGGCCCGCTTTCACCCAGGGCAGGGGGCGGGGCGGGACCGGAGCAGGGGGCTATTTTTCCCCGCGGAACCCCCTGTCCATACCCCCCGCATGTGACGGTATCTAACATGCGCATGTTACGGG
>DBKW01000099.1 GCA_002298665.1 Verrucomicrobia bacterium UBA740
GCTCGCGCGGATCGGCTGGATTGCGCCGCGGCGGGCCTGCCTCGCCGACTGGCGGATGCTGAAGCGCCTCTTCGATGCACGCGGCCCGATCCTCGAAGAGATCGAAATCGAGTGGCAGAAGAAGCAGGAAGAAAAGGAGAAAAACCGCGAAAGGCGTTGGCGGCGCTAAGGGCGAACAAGGCAAGAGCCCGGAGAGCCCTCACAAGCGGGCGAGAAAATCGCGGAAGACGCGCGTATCCGCCGTCAATTCCGGATGCCAGGCGAGCGCCGTAATCGCCCCCTGGCGGACAGCTGTCGCAGAGCCCGCGTGGGTCGAAAGCGTCTCCACGCCGGGGCCGACCGCCTCGATGCGGGGTGCGCGGATGAACGTCATGGGCACGTCCTGCAAGGCGCCGTAAGCACCGCGGGCGATGAAGCTGCCCAACTGGCGTCCGTACGCATTCCGCGCCACGGTCACGGCGAGTTCGCCGAACCAGACGGTCGGGTCGCCCGCCAGCTTTTCCGCAAGCAGAATCAGTCCGGCGCAGGTGGCGAAAGTGGGGAGTCCGGCGGCGATCCGTTCCTTCAGCGGGGCGAAAAGTCCCAGGTCCTTCAGCAACTTGCCCTGCACGGTCGACTCGCCGCCGGGCAGGACCAGCGCGTCGAACGGACGGGCGATATCCGCCAATTCGCGGATCTCGAAGGTATCCGCCCCCGCCGCCTGGAAGGATTTCTCCTGTTCGGCGAAGGCGCCTTGCACGGCAAGGACGCCGACACGGGGACGGTTCGCGGCGCTGCTCATTTGCCGCGCTCCTCCATGATGGTCTGGATTTCGTCCGCGTTGATGCCCACCATCGCCTCGCCCAGGTTCTCGGAGAGTTTGGCGATGAGTTTCGCGTCCTTCCAGTTGGTGACGGCCTGCACGATGGCGGCCGCGCGCTTGGCCGGGTCGCCGCTCTTGAAGATGCCGGAACCGACGAAGACGCCTTCCGCCCCGAGTTCCATCATGAGCGCCGCGTCCGCCGGGGTCGCCACGCCGCCCGCGGCGAAGTTCACGACCGGGAGTTTGCCCTTCTCGTGCACCTCGCGCAGCAGGTCCAGCGGAACCGCCAGCTGCTTGGCCGCCTCGAAAAGCTCGTCCTCGCGCAGGGACGCCACGCGGCGGATTTCGCTCTGCATGCGGCGCATGTGGCGCACGGCCTGCACGACATCGCCCGTGCCCGGTTCGCCCTTCGTGCGGATCATTGTCGCGCCCTCGCCGATGCGCCGCAGGGCTTCCCCGAGGTCGCGCGCGCCGCACACGAACGGCACGCTGAACTGCGTCTTGTCGATGTGGTAGAGGTCGTCCGCCGGCGACAGCACTTCGCTCTCGTCGATGTAGTCGATCTCGATCGCCTCGAGAATGCGCGCCTCGGCGATGTGGCCGATGCGGCACTTGGCCATGACCGGAATCGACACCGCCTCCTGGATGCCCTTGATCATCGCCGGGTCGCTCATGCGGCTCACGCCGCCGGCCGCGCGGATATCCGCCGGGATGCGCTCCAGCGCCATGACCGCGCACGCGCCCGCCGCCTCGGCGATCTTCGCCTGCTCGGGCGTCGTCACGTCCATGATCACGCCGCCCTTGAGCATCTGCGCCAAGTTACGGTTGACTTCCTGCCGTTCGTTCATTCTTTTTGTCCTTTCATCTGATTCCTTCGCGCGCACCGGGAACCGAAAACCCTCCGCGCGGCTACGGGGAGATATTGTACCACTTCCGTGGCGTGAGTACAATGGCAGTGATTGTATGGACGGCAATTCTCAGGCCTGGGCGCGGCCGAGCGCCGCGAGCGCGGGGCAAACCGCGTCCGAATCGGGATTGACCCACTCGAAAGGGAAGGTGCGGCACTTGTCGGGCTTGACCGGATTCAGGCGGCAGAGGTTTCCCGCCGTCAACCACACGCACGCGCCGTCCGGGCGGCTGCGCAGGATGAGTCCGCGGCGGTCGGGCGCCAGGAGCGTATCCTCGGCGATGAAGTCGGCTTCGGACTTCCCGAGGAACGCGGCGATGCGGGCGATTTCGAGTTCCGAGACACGCACAATGCCGTCCGGAATGCGGCAGCAGGCGCCGCAACAGCGGCATCTAAAAGCGCCGCGCAGGCTGGACTCCCTGTTCATGACGGCTTGTTCAGAACGGCGAAAAGGCGGGGAAACCACATGAGGACGATTCCGTCCGCGCGCGGCGTGTAGACCCGGGCAAAGCGGGACTGGACCTCCGCAAGAAACGCGTCGCGCAAATCCGCGGGAAGCGCCGCGACGAAAGGACGCAAACGCGAGCCCATGTACCAGTCCACAAGCCCCGCCACGCCTGCGACGGGCACGGCGTAATCGGTCCGCCAAAGCGAACAGTCTTTCGTCAAAGCACGGGCGAGATCGAAGTACTCGTCTTGCGCGAGCGTCCCCAGATCATGCACGCCGGCAAGATACGTGCGCCACGGCGCGGATCTTCCAAGGTCGTCCAAGATGGGCGAAATGGGCATTTGGTCCGTAAGCGGAATCTGGAAGGCGAGCGTCCCGCCGGGGGCGACATGGCGCCAGAGGGCGGGAATCAGCGTCGCGTGGTCCGGAATCCATTGCAGGCAGGCGTTGGAAAAGACAAGGTCGTAATTCCCGGCGATTTCCGGACAGTCCGGCGTCAGCGTCACGTGAAGAAACGCGAGGCCGGGATGCGTTTGGCGCGCTTGCGCGAGCATGGCCGGCGAAGAATCGATACCGGTCAAATGCGCCGCGGGGAAACGCGCGGCGAGAACGGCCGTGCTGTTGCCGGGGCCGCAGCCGACGTCCAGGACGGTCCGAGGCGAACAGGTCACGCGCGCGACCAGATCGCGCACTGGCTGGGTGCGGCTGTGCGCGAATTTCAAGTACCGCGCGGCGTCCCAGTCGTTCGCCCCTTGCGTCGCCAAAGATTGTTCGTTCATGATGGAAGGGAGTATAGCACATCCGCCCAAAGAAAGCAAGGGATTCGCGTGCGCGGACAAAGGAAACAAAAAACGGGGCGTCTCCTAACCTAGAAACGCCCCGACAGTGGTTAAAATGCGCAGTGGAAAAAGGAAAAACCTCCAGCTACGCAAAACCGTTTACTTGACGACCTTGCGGCCACCCCAACCGGCGGAACCCGCACCGCCCTTGGCCTCTTCGTGCGGACGGAGCGAACGCACCGCCGCGCCGGCCTGCCACATTTCGTGGTTGTGCAAATCCTCGAGCTTGGCGAGCATCTTCTCCTTGTAGTCCGCGCAACCCGTGTCGCGAATGACTTCCTTCGCCTCCTTCATCGTCTTCACGCTGTTGTAGAGGCGCTTGAAGACGGGGAGCGTGGCCTTCTTGAAGATCGGACGCCACTTCAACGCGCCATGCTGGGCGGTCTGCGAGCAGTTGCCGTACATCCAGTCCATGCCCTTTTCGTCCACGAGGCGGATGAGCGACTGGGTCAGCTCTTCGCAGGTCTCGTTGAACGCCTCGGACGGCGAGTGGCCGTTCTCGCGCAACGTCTCGTACTGCGCTTCCATCACGCCCGCGAGCGCACCCATCAGAATGCCGCGTTCGCCGACGAGGTCGCTCGTCACTTCGTTCTGGAACGTCGTCGGGAAGAGGTAGCCCGAACCGACCGCGATGCCGATCGCCTTCGTCACTTCCTCGACTTCCTTCGCCTTCATGCCGTTGGGCTCGAACGCGAACGAGCTGTTGATGCCCGCACCCGAGAGGAAGTTACGGCGCACGCTCGTGCCCGAACCCTTCGGCGCCACCATGATCACGCCCACGCCCTTCTGCGGCTTCACGCCCGTCAGCTTGTTGTAGACGTAGCCGAAACCATGCGAGAAATAGAGATACTTGCCCGGCGTCACGTACTTGGCGATCTTCTTCCACACCTCGGGGAGCGAACCGTCGGACACCAACATCATGATGATATCGCCCTTGTCGGCGGCTTCCTCGAGCGAGAAAAGCGTCTCGCCTTCGACCCAGCCGTCCTTCTTCGCGCGCATCCACGAGCTGTTCGCCTTCGTGCTCTTGCGCTGACCGACAATCACGTCGATCCCGTTGTCGCGCATGTTCAGCGCCTGGCCCGGGCCTTGGATGCCATAACCTAGAACGGCAACCGTCTTGCCCTTCAGCACCTGCTGCGCCTTCTTGAGCGGAAACTCCTTGCGCGTCGTGATGTTCTCAGTGACTTTACCGAACTTAATCTTCATTGTTGTATCCTTCCTTCTTGGAAAACATCGCATAGTATAACATATTTTTTGAGATTTGTGCACCCCTTTTTCACGCAAAACAGGCAAAGACGCCGCTTTTCATCCTTCGCGAAGAGGGCACGGATTTAAAATCCCGCGCAAAAAAGGCAATGCCAACCGCTCCCATACGCTCCTCAGAATGTCGGCGCGGCATGCAATTCCGCGTGATATTCCTGCAACGTGCAAACGGCGATTTCGCCCAGGGGACCGTCCTCTTCAAGCCCCGCGACCGCCGCGCGGAAACCCGCCAACGTCGTGGTCAGAGGCACGCCCGAACGAATCGCCGCGCTCCGGAGCCGCGCGTTGTCCTCGTTCGCCTCGCGTCCGGTCTCGACCGTGTTGACGATCCACTGGATGGCGTCCTGCCGCAAGAGATCCAAGGCGTTGGGGCGTCCGCGGGAAATGCGGAAGATGGCCTTCGATTCCACGCCCTGCTTCCACAATTCCGTGGAGGTTCCGCGCGTGGCGTAGACCGCGAATCCCATTTGCGCCAGCCGCTTGGCAAGCCGGACGCCTTCCGGCTTGTCTTCGTCGCGCAGCGAAACGAAAATCGTCCCCTTCTTCGGGAGCGGACTGCCCGCGGCGGTCTGGCTCTTGAAGTAGGCGATTTCGGGATCGGGGTCGATGGCCATGACTTCGCCCGTGGATTTCATCTCGGGCGTCAGTGCGACTTCCGCGCCGGGGAACTTGGCGAACGGGAAGACGGCTTCCTTCACGCAGGTATAGGGCGGCACGACTTCCTTCGTGAAGCCGATATCCGCCAGCTTCTCGCCGACCATGCACCGCGCGGCGATATCCGCGAGCGGCACGCCGATCGCCTTCGAGACGAACGGCACGGTCCGCGAAGCGCGCGGATTGACCTCGATCATCCAGATTCCGTCGTCCCGCACGGCGAGCTGCAGGTTCATGAGCCCCACGACATGCAGTTTCCGGGCGAACAGCCGGGCGTAGCGGATGACTTCTTCCACAAGCTCCGGACTGAGCGAACGCGGCGGCGTGACGGCCGCGGCGTCGCCCGAATGGCAGCCGGCGGCTTCGACATGCTCCAAAATGGCGCCCACAACCGTCGTTTCGCCGTCCGAGACGCAATCCACATCCAATTCGACGGCGTGCTCGAGGAACTTGTCGATCAGTATGGGCTTCCCCTCCGCCGCGGCGACCGCCTCGGCGACGTATTTGTCGAGTTCGGACTCGCCCGAGACGATCGCCATGCCGCGTCCGCCCAGGACGAAACTCGGCCGCACCAGGACGGGGTAGCCGATCTCGCGCGCGATCCGCCGCGCATCGGCGACGGAGTGGGCGATGCCGCTCGGGGGCTGCTTCATGCCGACATCGGAAACAAGTTTCTTGAAGAAGTCGCGATCCTCGGCGCGGTCGATATCGTCCGGCGAGGTCCCGACAATGTTGGCGCCCGCCTTTTTGAGCCGCTGGGCGAGATTGAGCGGCGTCTGCCCGCCATACTGCACAATCACGCCGTCGCACTTCTCGCGGTCGTAGATCTCCATCACGTCTTCGAATGTGAGCGGTTCGAAATAGAGGCGGTCCGAGGTGTCGTAGTCCGTCGAAACGGTCTCCGGATTCGAATTGACCATGACGACCTCGTAGCCGCGGCTCTTGAGCGCGAACGCCGCGTGGCAGCAGCACCAGTCGAACTCGATGCCCTGTCCGATGCGGTTGGGGCCGCCCCCGAGGACCATGATCTTCTTTTTGCCGGAAGGGACTTCATTTTCCGCGCGCGGCTTGTCCCAGCCGTACGAACTGTAGAAGTAGGGCGTGACGGCCTCGAATTCGCCGGCGCACGTATCCACAGCGCGGAACTCCGGATGCAAATCCAGCGCCCGGCGCTCGTCCCGGATGGCGTCCTCGCTGCTCTTCACGGCCTGGGCGATTTCCTTGTCCGAAAAACCCATCACCTTCGCCTGCCGCAGGACATCCGCCGGCAATTTCTTGTCCGCGAATGTGGCCAGATACACGCTGAAAGCGGAAAGTTCCGCAAGTTCGCGCTTGAACCACGGGTCGTACGTCGAGGCGTCATGGTAGCGCAAGGGCGCCTCCAGGGAGCGCAACGCCTTGAGATAGGCCTGTTTGAAGGTGCGCCCGATTGCCATGACCTCGCCCACGGCCTTCATCTGCGTCCCCAATGCGATATCCGCGCCGGGGAATTTCTCGAAGGCGAACCGCGGCACTTTCACGACGACATAGTCGAGCGCCGGCTCGAACGCCGCGGGCGTCTTGCGCGTAATGTCGTTCGGCAGTTCGTCCAGCGTATAGCCCACCGCCAGGAGCGCGGCGATTTTCGCGATCGGGAAGCCCGTCGCCTTGGAGGCGAGCGCGGACGAACGCGACACGCGCGGATTCATCTCGATGATGATGCGCCGTCCCGTGCGCGGGTCTATCGCCCACTGCACGTTGGATCCGCCCGTGGCGATGCCGATCTTCTCCAGTACGCGGATGGAGTCGTCGCGCATGTCCTGATATTCGCGGTCCGTCAACGTCTGGATCGGCGCGACGGTGATGGAGTCTCCCGTATGCACGCCCATGGGATCCATGTTCTCGATGGAGCAGACGATGACGGCGTTGCCCGCCTTGTCGCGCATGACTTCCATTTCGAACTCTTTCCACCCGATCAGCGACTCCTCGATCAGGACTTCGCTGTTGAGGGACGCCTCCAGTCCGCGCGAACAGATGGCGTCGAACTCTTCCGCATTGTGGGCGATGCCGCCGCCGGTGCCGCCGAGCGTGAAGCCAGGGCGCACGATGAGCGGCCAGGAGCCGATTGTCTGGGCGACGGCGCGCGCCTCGTCCAGCGTGTGCGCACTGCCCGAGCGCGGCATGTCCAGCCCCAGTTCGCGCATGGCCGTCTTGAAGAGCTGCCGGTCCTCGGCGCGGGCTATCGCGTCGGCTTGCGCGCCGATGAGCTCCACGCGATACCGGCGCAGAATGCCGCGCTTGTCCAATTCCATCGCGAGATTCAGTGCCGTCTGCCCGCCCAGGGTCGGCAAAATGGCGTCCGGACGCTCCCGGCGGATGATTTCGTGCAGGGCGTCCACGGTCAGCGGCTCGATGTAGGTGCGGTCCGCGCGGTCCGGATCCGTCATGACGGTCGCCGGATTCGAATTCGCCAGAATGACGAAATAGCCTTCCTTCTTGAGCGCCTTGACCGCCTGCACGCCCGAATAGTCGAACTCGCAGCCCTGTCCGATGACGATCGGGCCTGCGCCGATGATCAGAATCTTGCGAATATCCGTCCGTTTCATGGATTCTCCTTACTTGGCTTTCGCCTGACCGTACTTGAGCGCCGCGCCGACAAGCCCGTTGAAGAGCGGATGCGGCTCGGTCGGACGCGACTTGAATTCGGGATGGAACTGTCCGGCAATGAAATAGGGATGCGTCGGGAGCTCGACGACTTCCACGAGTTTCCCGTCCGGAGAGCGTCCGCTGACCTTGAGACCTGCCTTCTCGATCGCCTCGCGCATGGGCGTATCGTAGGCGAACTCGTAGCGGTGGCGGTGGCGTTCGGAAATCTCGGTCGTCTGGTAAAGCCGGGCCGCGAGCGACCCCTTCTCCAGGACGCAGGGGTACGCCCCGAGGCGCATCGTGCCGCCCTTCTGCGTGACGCCTTTCTGGTCGTCCATCAGATCGATGACCGGATGCGAGGTGCTGGGATCGAACTCCGTGGAGTTCGCGTCCGCCCACCCCAAGACGTCGCGCGCATACTCGATGACGGTGCACTGCATCCCCAGGCAAATCCCGAGGAACGGAATCTTCTTCTCGCGCGCCAGCCGTATCGCGGCGATCTTGCCCGGAATGCCCCGGCTGCCGAATCCGCCCGGCACGAGAATGCCGTCCACGCCGTCCAGCAAATGCGGGTCTTTCTCCACATCCTCCGCCTCCAGACACAAGACGTGCACTTTGGCGTTGTGCGCCATGCCCGCGTGCTGCAGGGCTTCATGCACGCTCTTGTAGGCGTCGCGGATGGAGATATACTTGCCCACGAGCGCGATTGTGGTCTCGAATTCGGGGCTTGTCGCCTTCTTGACGAGATTGTCCCATTCCGTATGGTGAATCGGCCAGATGTCGAGGTGAAGCTGCTTGAGAACCTGTTCGTCCAAATGCTGTTTGCGCAATTCGCGCGGCACCGCGTAGACCGAATCGGTCACGTCCTTCTCTTCTATCACGCACTCGCGGCGGACATTGCAAAACATGGCGAGTTTGTCCAGATGTTCCGGCGGAATCGGCATTTCCGTCCGGCAGACGAGGATGTCCGGGATGATGCCGATTGCGCGCAGCTGTCCGACCGAATGCTGGGACGGTTTCGTCTTGAGTTCGCCCGCCGCCTTCAGGTACGGGACGAGCGTGAGGTGCACGAAACACGTGTTTTCAGGCCCTTCCTCGAACCGGAACTGCCGCGCCGCCTCCAGAAACGGCAACGACTCGATGTCGCCCGACACGCCGCCGATCTCGCACAGCACGATATCGCAGTCGTGTTCGCCGGCGGACCGGATGGCCGCCTTGATTTCGTCGGTGATGTGCGGAATGACCTGCACCGTCCCCCCGAGATAGCCGCCCGCCCGTTCGCGCGCCAAAACGGCGGAATAGATGCGACCCGAGGTGTAGTTGGAAGCCTTCGAGCAGGTCACGCCCGCAAAGCGCTCGTAATGCCCGAGGTCCAGGTCCGTCTCCGCGCCGTCGTCCGTCACGAAAACTTCGCCATGCTGGTACGGGCTCATCGTGCCGGGGTCGACGTTGAGGTAGGGGTCCAACTTCTGCATGAACACCTTGTAGCCGCGGCTTTTCAGCAGAAGCGCCAAGGACGCGCTCGTGATGCCCTTGCCGAGCGAACTTACGACGCCGCCCGTTATGAATACGTATTTGACCTGCTTTTTCATCTAAATTCCCCTCTTAAAGTCCCTTCCCCTGTATCATATCCCGGAAAGCCGCGAACAGATAGGCGCTGTCGCGCGGTCCGGGACACGCCTCCGGGTGGTACTGGACCGAAAACGCCGGCAAGGTTTTGTGCCGGACGCCTTCGATGGTATTGTCGTTCAGATTGACGTGGGTCACCTCCAGACAGTCCGGAACCGTCTCGGGCAAAACCGCGAAATTGTGGTTCTGGCTCGTGATTTCCACCTTCCCCGTCGCCAGGTTCCGCACCGGGTGGTTGCATCCGTGATGCCCGAACTTGAGCCGCCCCGTGCGCGCCCCGCAGGCCAGCGACAGCAGCTGGTGCCCCAGGCAAATCCCCATGAGCGGCACTTTCCCCAAGAGCGCCTTGACGTTCTCGATCGCATATGTGACCGCCGCGGGATCGGCCGGACCGTTCGAAAGGAACACGCCCGCCGGCTTCTGCGCGAGAACCTCCGCCGCGGGCGTTCGGGACGGCACGACCCAAACACGCGCAAAGTCCGCCAAACTGCGCAGAATGTTCGTTTTCACGCCAAAATCGTAGCAGACGACCAGCGGCGCCGCGCCGGACGCCGTACGACAGGCGACTTCATACGGCACGGTGCACGAAACCTTTGAAGCGTAATCCTGTCCGTCCAGACCTTCCCAAGCCTGTGCGCGACGGATGCCTTCCGCCTCGTCCACCGGCTCGTCCGAGACGTGCAGATACGCCTTCTGGTTGCCATGTTCCCTCAAATGCAACGTCAAATGCCGCGTATCCAACGCCCGCAACCCGGGGACGCCCGCCTCCTTCAGGTAGGCGTCCAGGGACTTCGTGGACCGCCAATTGGAAGGTTCCGTCAAATCGTTGACCAGCAGTCCCGATAAAAAAAGCGCCCGGGACTCGACATCCTCGGGATTTGTGCCGTAATCGCCGACTTCGGCCGTCGTGAGCGTGACGAACTGCCCGGCATAGGAGGGGTCGGTCAGTATCTCCTGGTAACCGCTCATGCCCGTATTGAAGACGACTTCCCCGACCTTGTCCACGGGCGCGCCGAAAGCCACCCCATGAAAGACCGTCCCGTCGGCCAAAGCCAAAAACGCCCTGCGTTCACGCTCGGCCGCCCACTTCTCTGCGTAAGCATTTTCCATAGACACAATTTCTCCGTGCTTGTTCTAGCAATTTCCGTGCCAACCCAAGAAAGTGCGCTTTCCGGCCCTTTCCTGGCGCGATTTGGCCCTTTCGCGCGCGAACAGACTGTCACAAATCTGTAAGAATGCGCTTTTTCGCCTTTCAAAATATGTAAAAGATATGGTCATGCACGTCTTTCCTTCCAAACGCCCCCTCTATTGGGCGAAGGACAACTTGTTTTTGATCGTCCGCCGCGTGGCGACCGCGGCGAAGGGATCCTCCGGCCAATAGTGCCGCGGATACCGCCCGCGCATGTCCTTGCGCACAAGCTGGTAGCCTTCCCGCCAAAAACCGGCGAGATCTTTCGTGATCTGTATCGGACGCTGGGCGGGGGAAAGGAGCGTCATCACCACGGGGACGCGTCCGTCCGCCACGCGCGGCGTTTCCATGAGCCCGAAGCACTCCTGCAGTTTCGCCTCCACCGTCGGTTCGTCTCCCTCGTAATGGATGACGAGATGGCTGCCGCTCGGAACCTCCATGCGGGCCGGGGCGAGCGCGTCCAGCTCCCGGCGCGTATGCCCCTGGCTTGTCAGCCAATAGGCGAGCACGTCCCCCATGTTCACACGCGCGAGGTCGCGCCACTTGGTCAAACCGTCGACAAATCCCGCCAAAGCCTCGATAAGGGACGCGTCCGAAAGCTCGGGCCACCCCAGAACGCGGTGCAGGAACCGGAGCCGCGCGGCCAGTTGCAGCGTCTCCTTCGTCCAGCACGGCAGATTCGCCACGCCCTTCTGGCGGACGCCCTCCATGAGCGCCGCGGCTAGACGCGCCCGGAACGCCGCGTCGTCCGCCTGGGGCAGGACGGGCTTTTCCGAAAGGACGACGGCGCCGATGCGCGCACGGACCGCCGAGACGACCTGCTCCGTGCGCTTGTCCCACGCGCAGACCGTCTCCTCCGTCCTGTCTGCGGCGAACAGACGTGCGACATCCGCCTCGTCGATGGGCGCGGCGGAGAAGATCTTGGCGTCGCCGGGGCGGTCGTCCAAGGTGCAGCAGACGATCCACGGCGCCCGGGCGAGGGCGTCCGTCGAATCCAGGAAAGCGCCGCGGCCGCCGACGAGCCGAAAGGTCCCGTTCCCCCTGTTCTTCGCGACGCGGTCCGGGTAGGCCCGCGCCAGGAGAACGCCCTCCGGACAGGTGGCGGCGCCCGCCGGAACCGTCCGCGCCGCGCCGAAACGGACCGCGAGAGCCCAAATGCGCCGCGCGTCGGGGCGGTTCGGCGCTTCTTTCACGAGGTCCAGCACGCGGCGGATGTCCGTCTCGGGGGTGCGCCCGCCTTCTTCCACGATGGCCGCGAGAAGCGCCGCGTTCTGCAGGTCGGCCGAACCCGGCTTCCAATCGAGAAGCATGTTCGCGAGACGCGGGTGGACCGGCAAGCGCGCCATGCGGGTCCCGCGCGGCGTGAGCCGTCCGACCCCATCCAGCGCCCCCAGACGCTTAAGAAGTTCGGCCGACCGGTCCCACGCGGCGGCGGGCGGCGGGGTCATCCACGGGAGGTCCGTCCGCCGGACCGCTCCCCAGGCCGCGCTCGCGAGGACGAGCCCGCAGAGGTCGGCCTCCAGTATTTCGGGGTTCATGCGGGCGGGGCGCTTCTCGCCCGCCCCCCACAGCCGGTAGCAGACGCCCGGACGGACGCGTCCGGCGCGTCCGCGGCGTTGTTCGGCGCGGTCTTCCGTGAGCGGCAATGTCGCGAGCCCCGTCATGCCCGTCGCCGGCGAAAAGCGCGGCACGCGCATGAGCCCCGTGTCGATGACGCAGGTTATGCCCGGAAGGGTGAGCGAGGTCTCGGCGATGGAAGTCGACAGCAC
>DBKW01000067.1 GCA_002298665.1 Verrucomicrobia bacterium UBA740
AACGCCATCGCCGTTCCGGCGCAACGCCATCACCGTTCCGGCGCAACGGGGTGGGGGTAGGACGAGTAGGACAGTCAGGACGAGTAGGACGCCCCCCCCTCTACATCCTCTATATCCTCTACACGGCTAATAACGACCCCTTCTCTGCGTTCTCCGCCTCTCCGCGTGAGATATTCCCCCTTCCCCCCTCCTCAGAAACGGCTATATATGGTATAATAGTCGAACATGAAGAAAGTAACCGTATTGATGGGCGGCACGTCGAACGAACGTGCGGTCTCTTTGGCGAGCGGGGCCAATGTCGCCAAGGCATTGGCGTCCCTCGGCACGTACGACGTCACCCCGCTCGTGCTGGAGGCGGACAATCTCGACACGCTCCCGGCCGGGACGGAGGTCGTGTACATCGCCCTGCACGGCGGATGGGGCGAAGACGGCGGCGTGCAGCAGGCCCTGAACGAACGCGGCATTCCCTATACGGGACCGGGCGTGGAGGCCTCGCGCCTGGCGATGGACAAGATTTTGACGAAGAAAAGGCTCGACCAGCGCGGCGTTTGCACGGGCGAATGGTACATCACGCGCAAGGATTCCACGCGCCGCTGCCGCCTGCCCTTCCCCGTCGTCGTCAAAGCGCCGCGGGACGGCAGCAGCGTGGGCGTCTACAAGTGCAACAACGAGGAGGAGTATGCGCTCGCCGTCCGCAAGGCCTGGGCCATCGACGCCGAGAAATATCCGGAAAAGCAGTGCGTGGCGCTGGTCGAGGAGTTCATCCCCGGACGCGAGATGACCGTGGGCATCATCGACGGCGCCCCGCTGCCCGTCATCGAGATCGTCGCCCCGGGCGGCTGGTACGGCTACACGGCCAAGTACAAGTCGGACGACACGCGCTATCCTTTCGTGACGGACGCCAAACTGTCCGCGGCGCTCCAGAAGGACGCCCTGCGGGCGTGGAACGCGCTCGGCTGCCGCGGCGTGGCGCGGGTGGACTTTCGGGTGGACGCGAACGGCTACGGCTACGTGCTCGAACTCAACACGTCGCCCGGCTTCACGGCCCACTCCCTCGTCCCGAAGGCCGGCATGGCGCTGGGGCTGTCGTTCGCGCAGGTCTGCGACCGGATTCTCCGCGCGGCGGATTTCGACCGGACATGAGAAAGACGGGAAAAAGCTCGCCCGCCGCCAAACGCGTGCGCCGGCGTCTCTTCGCGCTTCTGGGCCTTCTCATCCTCCTGGGCGGGCTCGCCTGGGGCGTCGTCCGCCTCCACGCCCTCTGGATCGCCCCCTGCACGCTGACGGACGTCGCCGAACAGATTTCGCTCGAGGGCAACGAATACGTACCCTCCGACACCATCCTTTCGGCGTGCGGGCTCGCCAACGGCGTGAATCTGGCCGAATACGCCCGCCGGTTCGAGCAGGTCCGCGCCCGCGTCCTCGCCCGCATCCCCAACCTGCGCACCCTCGACTTCACGCGCTACTTCCCCAATCAGCTGGACATCCGGGTCAGCGAACGCACGCCCCTCGCCCGACTCGGCCAGCGGGGCGGAACCAAGCGGACCGGGCGCGTCGTGGACGAAGAGGGCGTCGTCTTCCTGCGCACCTCCGGGACGCAGCTCCTGCCGGCCATCCTGGAACCCACCCCGACGCCCAAGGGGAAGATCCTCGACGAGCGCGCCCGCGCGGCGCTCGACCTGGTCGTCGCCTGCCGCGACCCCGAACTCGAGAAACTGAATCTCCAGGCCGTCGACGCCACCCCCAAGGACTATCTCCTCATCACCTTCGGCACGCACCGCTACAATCGCGCCAAAATCGACTGGGAAGGACGCGGCCAACCCACGGAAAAGGCGCGCAAAGCCCTGCGAACCGCCCTTCTGCAACTCAAACAGGCCGTCGACACCCATCTGGGCGAACGCGTCCTCATGTGGAATGCGACCATCCCCAACCGCGTCTTCGCGGATACCCAGGAGCCCATCCGATGACTAATGTATATGCCGCGCTGGAAATCGGCACCTCGCGCACCGTCCTCGCCGTCGCGACCGCGACGCCCGGCGAACGCCTCAGAATCGCCTCTTTCGCCCAAATCCCCTCCTCGGGCGTGCGCAAGAGTTCCATCACCAACATGAACCACGCGCGCCACTCCGTCTCTTCCGTCCTGAACGAAATCGAACGCCAGCAGGCCAAAAACGACGTCTCGCTCTCCATTTCCAACGCCTTCCTGCTCGTCAACGGCGCCCACATCAAGGCGGACCCCTTCCAGGCGACGGTCCCGGTCGAGGGCTCGAAGGTCAAGGAAAGCGACATCGAAAACGTGATGGCCGCCGCCCGCGCCTGGCCGCTTCCGCGCGAACGCGAACTCCTGGATATCGTCGACCAGACCTACGCCCTGGATACCCACGGCGGGATTTCCGAAGTGCGCGGCATGAGCGGACGCGTCCTCAAGCTCAACACCCTCCAGATACACGCCGACCACAACCGCATAGACGACGCGAAAACCGCCGCGGCCGCGGCCCATCTGGACATCCGCGAACCCCTCTGCGCCCTGACCTGCGCGGGCGACGCCGCGCTGACGGAACGCGACAAGCGCGACGGCGTGCTTCTGATCGACTTCGGCGGCGGCTCGACGGGCTTCGCCGTCTATGCGGACGGCTACCTGGCGACGGCCGACATCTTCGCGGTGGGGGGCGACCACATCACGAATGACATCGCCTACGCCTTCCGCACCACGACCCAGCAGGCCGAAACGATAAAGATCAACGAGGCGAGCGCGCGCGTGCGGCCCGAAAACGGTGCCCCCGCCCGCGTCAACCTCCCCGGCAAGTCCGCCCTCGTGCAGGACCGGACGCTTTCCCGCCGCGGACTCGATACGGTCGTCAACGCCCGCGTGAACGAGATTCTGGGAATCATCCGCGACAATCTCGACGAACACGGCTTCCTGGGGCAACTCAACGCCGGCGTCGTCATCACGGGCGGCGGCGCGGCGCTTCTGGGCCTGGAGGAATCGATTTCGCGCGAATTGGGCATGCCCGTGCGCAAAGGCGTCCCCCTCGAGATCGACGGACTCGAGGATGTCGCGCATCCGGAATCCTTCGCGGCGATCGCCGGCGCGCTGGCCTACGCCCACCGGAACTACGAACAGAAATCCATCTTCAGCAACCTGTTCGGAGGGCTTTTCAGATGAACGAAACTTCCTCTCTTTTGCTCCTGGGCGTCGGCACGGCCGGTTGCGCGCTGGCGCGCGGCGTGCGACAGGCTTTCGGACCCGGCCTGCGACTCCTGTTGACGGATACGGACGCCGACACGGGCGCCGACGAAGACGGCTTCATCCTCCTCGGCGGCGACCGGCTCGCCGGCCGCGGCACGGGAGGCGACGACGTGAGCGGACGCCTGGCGGCCGAGGATTCGATGCCGACGCTCGACGCGGCCCTGCAGGGCGTGCGCCTGGCCGTCGTCGTGACGGCGCTGGGCGGGGGCACCGGCACGGGCGCGACAATCGAAATCGTCAAGCATCTCCGCGCACGCGGCCTGACCGTGCCCGTGTTCGCCACGGAACCTTTCAAGATGGAGGGCGAAGAACGCCTGCGCCGCGCCCGCGGCGCACTCCCCCTCGTCGCGGAAAACGCC
This sequence comes from Verrucomicrobia bacterium UBA740, assembly GCA_002298665.1. Classification (GTDB taxonomy): domain Bacteria; phylum Verrucomicrobiota; class Kiritimatiellia; order RFP12; family UBA1067; genus UBA1067. Next base: position 3,610 of record DBKW01000067.1, read on the forward strand.
AATGGCGCCTTCTTCCTGCCGCTCGACAGCCTCGTGCAGGGCGAGGACAACATGGCGCGCGCCTTGGCCCGGGCGATCGATACGCTCGCCGCCGGCGTAACCCTCTTCTGGCGCCTGCTCGCGACGCCCGGCTACATTCGCCTGGACACCGAACGCCTCCACCGCCTCCTGGAGACGGCCGGTCGCGGACATTTCGCGACGTTCACCGCCCAGGGCCCGGGACGCGCGGCCGAAATCCTGGACCAACTTTCCCGCTCGCCCCTCCTGGACAAGGGGACGGAACCGTTGCAGTCCGCGCTGCTCGGCGTCCTCGCCGGCGACGACCTGCGCCTCAGCGAATGCGCCACGCTGGCGGATGGCGTGCGCGAACGCGTGGGCGCGGCTGTCCCCTTCACCCTGGCGACCGTGAACGACGAAGCGGCCTTCGCGGACCGTCTCAGCGTCGTCGTCCTCCTTCTGGAACCGTCCGTCGCGGCGCATGCCGACGAGAAAAACGGGAAAGCGATGCGGCGCGTCCTGCGCCGGAACGCGAAGAACGGAAACCTTCTCGCCATCGGGCCCCAGTCGCAGGGCGGCCGATTCAACAACATCGAGGCCACCTACTACCGCAACGAGAACCTGGATACGCCCACATTCATACGGAGGGGGATTTCGATTGAGTCTTGACCGCGATGGACATGTCCACGTGCTGCCGCTCCACGTGGCGAACAAGATCGCCGCGGGAGAGGTCGTCGAGCGACCGGCTTCGGTCGTCAAGGAACTCGTCGAAAACGCCTTGGACGCCGGCGCAAAGGACGTCCGCATCGCCATTGCGGCGGGCGGACGCAAGCTCATTTCCGTGCAGGACGACGGGTGCGGCATGACGAAAGAGGACGCGCTTCTGTCGCTCGAGCGCCAGGCGACCTCCAAAATCCTGGATGTTGACGACATCGAACGCATCGACACGCTCGGCTTCCGCGGCGAAGCCGTGCCCTCCATCGCGTCCGTATCCCGTTTCACGCTTACGACACGCCGGGCGGACGCAGACGAAGGCACGCAACTCGTCGTCAACGCGGGCGCACTGGGCGACGTGCGCGCGGCGGGCTGTCCCCCGGGAACGCGCGTGGAAGTGCGCGACCTCTTCTGCAACGTCCCCGCGCGGCGCAAATTCCTGCACTCGACCGCGACGGAGGAAAGCCATGTCAAGGCGGTGTTCACCGCGCACGCCCTCGCCCATCCGCAGGTCGGATTCGCGCTTTCCGTCGACGGACGCGAACTCTACCGCCTGCCGCCCGCCGAAAAGCTCGCCGACCGCGTGCGCGATCTGTTCGGCCCCGACTTCCTCGCCGCCCTCCTCCCGGTCGAGACGCCGGACGCCGGTGCGGCCATCCGCGTGACCGGATTCCTGGAGCGCCCCAACCGCGCCCTGCCCTCCCGGCGCGACCAGTACATTTTCGTCAACGGACGCCCGGCGTCCGCCCCCGCCATCGCCTACGCCCTGCGCGAGGCCTATCCGCGGCGTCCGGGCGACGTGCGCCCGGCGGCCATTCTCTTCCTGACCTTGCCGCCCGGGCAGGTGGACGTCAACGTGCACCCGACCAAGCGCGAAGTGCGCTTCCGCGACAACGGCGCGGTCAAACGCGCCTTCCTGGACGCGCTCGAGGCCGCCCTCAAGCCCGCGCCCGCGGAACCTCCGGCCCCCACGCACCCGACAGACACTCCGCCCCCTCCCGCCGCGGTCGAACCCCCGCGCGAAGAGCCGCCGGCCGACCCGGTCGGGGCGCCTGCCGCGAACGCGGCGCCCCCGGCGGCCCTCCCCCCGGCGCATGTCTTCACCACGACGGAAACGCCGCGGATTCGCCCCGCCCCGCCCGCGCCCCGCCCGGCGCAAATCGAGTTCGCCGTCTCGCCCGTTTCAACCGCCTCCAGGCCCTGGGCGTGGTTCCACTATCTGGCGACGACCGAGACGGGCTATCTGCTGCTGGAAACCGATTCGGGCGTCGTCACCGTCAATCCGCGCGCCGCGCGCGAACGCATCGTCTTCGAGCGCCTGGCGCACGCGCCGGACGGCACGCCGGTCATCGCCCAGACCCTCCTCATCCCGGACGTCATCCACCTTCCCCCGGCGGAAGCGACGCGCCTGCGCAGCCTTCTGGACGCCGTCGACCGCATGGGATTCAAAGTCGAGGAGTTCGGGCACGACACCTTCAAAGTCGATGCGGTTCCGCAGATCGCCGCGAACCTGTCGCCCGCCGAGCTGCTGACGACGATCGCGCACGATTGCGCGGAAAATTCCGCGCGCCGCACGAACGCCCGCTGGCGGGAGGAACTCATCGCGCGCTCCGTGGCGAGGTCCTGCGCCGGTGCCTCCGACAAATTGACCCGGGAGGCCGCCGTCCAGCTCGTGGAGGAGCTCGCCTCCTGCCGCATGCCCTACGTCTGTCCGCGCGGAAAACCCATCATGATCTTCACCTCCACGCGCGAGCTCAACCGCAAATTCGGACGCGAATGAAGGCGTTCTGGCGACAATCCCTTCTGCTGTTCGTCTCGTTGCGCGCGGGCGACCTCGTCACGCTCGCCGCGGCGCTCTGGTTCGTGCCGCGCTTTGTCTCGCCCCAGGATCTGGGCGCCGTAATCCCCGTCACCTCGTTCGCGACGTTCCTCGCGATGCCGGTCTACGGTTGCGCGCTGGTCGCCATGAAGATTTCCGCCGACCTGACCGGACGCGGACTCGCCGGCCAGCGCACCGCCCTTCTCCGCGGCGTCTTCTCGTCCATGGCGCTTCTGCTCCTCCTTTCGCTTGCCGCGGCGGCGTTCCTGCTGCCCCGCTATCTGACGGAAATGCGCCTTTCGGACGCCTCCGCCGGTTTCTTCGTCATCGCCGCCTCGCTTCTCGGGTGTTTCGCGCCGGTGTACACGGACGCCCTTCAGGCGCTCAAACGGTTCGGGACGCTCGGCGCCGTCGAATTCTGCGGCGCGCTCGCGCGCGTGGGCGTATTCGCGCTTGTCATGCCCGCGCGGCCGCTCGCCGGGTATTTCGCCGGACAGGCGACCCAGCCCTTCTGCCGCATGGTTGGCGGATGCGCCGCCCTGTGGCGCGAACTCAGGCGTCCGGCGGAACGTTTCTGGACGCCCGGAAACTTCCGCCTCATCGTCCGGCTCTATGCCGGGACGATTCTCTATCTGGGGCTCTCCATGGCCGAGGGCCTCGTCGAACAGACCGTCCTGCGCACGAGCCTGGGCGCGGCGGATTCCGCCGGCTACTACATGATTTCGCGCTTTTCGGACTTCCTCTATCTCGTCACGCTGCCGCTCCTTTGGGTCATGTTCCCGCATACGGCGGACGCCGCGCGCGAGGGACGCGCCACACGCGCCTTCGTTCTGCCGGCCAGCTGCGTCACGCTGGGCGTCGCGCTTCTGGCGGCGCTCGTCTACGTTCCGTACGGCGCGGACTTGCTCGCGCTCCTGCCAAACGGGAACGCCTACGCCGCCTGCGCGCGCTTCATGCCCTTACTCGTCCTCGCGACTGGGCTCACCTCCTGCCAGGTCTTCTACACGAACGCCGAACTTTCCGCCGGGCGTTTCGGGTTCCTGCTCTGGTTTGCGCCGCTCAACCTGGGGGCAATCGCCTTTTTGCACGCCGCGCGCGGATTCTTCTCTTCGCTCGGCCATCTGGTCGGATTCATGCTCGCGCTGGCCGTCTTGCGTGCGCTTTGCACGGGGCTTGCGCTTTACACTCAAAAGGACAAACCATGAGAGTATCTTTCATCATCCCCACCCTCAACTCCGCCCAAACGCTGGGCGACTGCCTCGCGGCCATCCGCGCGCAGACGTTCACCGATTACGAAATCGTCGTCGCGGACGGCGGTTCGACGGACGACACGGTCCGCATCGCGCGCCGGTTCGGCGTGGAGACCGTGTGCCCGAACCCGCTCAAGACGGGCGAGGCCGGGAAAGCCGCCGGGATAAACGCCGCGCGCGGCGAACTCGTCGCACTCGTCGATTCGGACAACATTCTGCCCGATCCCCAATGGCTCGCGCGGATGCTGGCGCCGTTCGAAGACCCCGCCGTCTTCGCGACAGAACCCCTCCGCTATTCGGCGCGTCCCGGCGACCCCTCGCTCACCCGCTATTTCGCCGCGCTCGGCATGAACGACCCCGTCTGCCTGTTCGCCGGCAACTACGACCGCGTTTCGGCCGTCACGGGCAAGTGGACGGGTCTGAAGATTCCGCTGGAAGCCCGCACGGAGCCGGACGGCACGCGCTGGTTCGTCCTGCATCCGCGCAACACGCTCCCCACGATCGGCGCGAACGGATTCATCTTCCGCCGGAGCATTCTCGCGAAGGTCACGTGGGAGCCCTACTTTTTCGACATCGACGTCGCGGCGGAAGCGGTCGCCAAGGGATGCGGCGCCGTCGCCAAGGTCGACACCTCCATCATCCACCTCTACTGCGCGCGTTTTGGCGACTTCGTCCGCAAGCAGAACCGCCGCATCCGCGACTTCCTCTATTTCGCCGCGGCCAAACAGCGGACCTATCCCTGGCGGGACACCAAGGCGCGCGGCGTCGTCCTGTTCGTCCTTTCCGCGGCCACAGTCCTGCCGCTCGTCGTCCAGACCGCGCTCCTGGCGGCACGGAGCCCCAAGGGCTCGCGGCTCGCGTCCCTGTGGCATCTGCCGGTCTGCTATGCGACGCTCTGCGTCTACGGCTTCGGCGTGTTGGGCAAGCTCATCGGACTCAAGCCGCGCCTCGCGGACCGCCAGAACTGGCAGGCGCGCGCAAACTGACGAAAAGACGATTTCCGACGCATGAACAAGAACTATTTCATCGGCGCTTTCTTCGGCATCCTGGCGGCCGTCTGCTACGGCACGAACCCGCTCGGCGCCGTGCACCTCTACCGCCTTGGCTGGGTCCCCGAGACCGTCATCCTCTACCGCATGGCCTTGGCCCTGCCCGTTCTCGCGCTCGCGGGGCTCGTCGCCCGCGACAGGTTCCGTCCAACGAAGAAGGACCTCCTCGCGACCGCCTCGCTCGGCGCGCTTTTCGCGGCTTCCTCCTGCACGTTCTACACGAGCTTCAAGATCATGGACGTCGGCGTCGCCAGTACCATCCTCTTCATCTACCCCATCATCACCGCGGCCATCATGGTCGTTTTCTTCAAGGAAAAACTCCGCCTGACGACGCTCTGCGCGATCGCCCTCGCCACGGGCGGCATCGCCTATCTGAGCCTCGGCGGAAGCGAAGAGCACGTCATCACGCTCGAGGGCGTCGTGCTCATGCTCATTGCCGCCTCCACCTACGCGGCCTATATCGTCGTCGTGGACCGCGCGCCCTGCACGCTGCCCATCATCACGATGACATTCTGGATCATCCTCTTCTGCCTCCTTTTCCTTGCCTTGTGGACCGCGCTCTTCATCGGGTCCGCGGGCTTCATCCTGCCCCGCTCCGCCGCGGCGTGGGGCTACGCCGGCTTCCTCGCGCTCGTGCCGACGCTCCTCTCCCTCGCCTTCATGAGCATAAGCGCCAAGCGCGTGGGCTCCACGACGACGGCGGTCCTGGGCGCCCTCGAACCGCTCACGGCCGTCGCCATCGGCGTGTTCGTCTTCGGCGAGGAATTCACCCGGCAACTGCTCGTGGGCATATTGGCCGTCATGACGGCCGTCGGCCTGACGCTCATTCCACCCAAACAGCGAACAAAGCGATGAAACGTTTTCTCGACATGGCGCTGGTTCTTGCGACGTTTCCGCTCTGGGGCGGTCTCGTCCTTCTCGTCGCGCTCGTCCTACTGCTCACGGACGGACGTCCCGTCCTGTTCCGCCAAATGCGCGCCGGGCTCAAGGGCCGCCCCTTCGCCATCCTCAAATTCCGCACGATGCGCCCCGGCCCCGGGACGGACATGGAGCGTCTGACGCGGCTCGGACGCTTTCTGCGCCGCACCTCCCTCGACGAACTCCCCCAACTGGTCAATATCCTCAAAGGCGACATGTCGCTCGTCGGGCCGCGCCCCTTGCCCGTAGCCTATGTCGCGCGCTACTCCCCCGAACAGGCGCACCGTCTGGACGTGCGCCCCGGACTGACCGGATGGGCGCAGGTAAACGGACGCAATGCGCTGTCGTGGGAAGGAAAATTCGCCTATGACACCTGGTACGTAGACCACCAGTCCCTCACGCTCGACCTGCGCATCCTCTTCCTCACGTTCGCCACGCTCCTGGGCGGGCGCGGCGTAAACGCCTCCTCCGCGGAAACCATGGAAGAATTCAAGGGTGCCGCCTCCCGCGGCGCTTGCCCCCACCCCTAAAAAAGAGAACGGCAAGAAGGCGCGCCCCCACCCCCTGGGCAGGCTTAACCTAGGAATCGCAGTTGAAAGGCTGGAATCGGCTGTGACCTTTGTTTTCAAAGGGGAAGTGAATTTGCCGTTTTCACCAAGCGGATGAAAAACGAAGGCGTTCGTCGACCCGCGCGTTCCTGTCGCGGATTGCGTCTGCGTCGCAATTGAACTCTCTGCGTGAGATATTCTACCCTCTCCGTTCTACATTCTCTACATTTTCTACACGGTTAATAAACTCCGACGGGCGATAAAGGCTACACTAACGTTACGCCGCTTGCTTCGCACGCCCCGCCCCCTACCCAATGGTAGGGGCCGCAGTCCTCTGCGGCCCGCCGCGCCCAGCCGACGCCCCCAACCCAATGGTAGGGGCCGCAGTCCCCGGCGGCCCGCACCATTAGACGCCACACGGGACGACTGGGACGGACGCGACATCCGCGACA
>DBKW01000009.1:0-2752 GCA_002298665.1 Verrucomicrobia bacterium UBA740
CCCCGTTGCGCCGGAACCGCCACCCCGTTGCGCCGGAACCACCCCCGCACCCCCTTGACACGGTATAGGGGTATGGGGTATAATAGTGCGCGTTTTGAGTCCATATCAGACAGAAGAACAAAAAAGAATGCAGAGACAATGAAAGATTGCTATGACCAGAAGGCGCTCGTCGTGCGGCTTAATCGCGTAGCGGGACAGATCAACGCGATTCGCCGCATGATAGAAGACGACAACGCGAAATGCGAAGACATCATGATCCAAATCAACGCGGCGGACTCAGCCTTGCATCGCATCGGCCTTGTCGTCCTCGAGGGACACCTCGGGCACTGCGTCCGCCACGGCATAGAAGAAGGCAAGGCCGACGAGGCCATCGCGAATTTCAAGGATTCCCTCGAACAATATGTAGGCATAAAGTAAAGAAAGAAGGTCCATATGGGTTGTTGCTGTTGCTGTGAACACGAAAAGACTGAAGCCCCCGCGGAACTAACGGGGTGGGCGAAAGTCGACGGGGTGCTTTCCGCCTTCTGCGAAAAGCTCGAGAATTGGCGGATTCTGCTCGTCAGCGGCGTATGCGTGGCGATTGGGTTGGCGAACCACCTCAAGGGCATGCATATGGGATACGCCAACCCGGCGCTCGTGGCGGTCGTCCTTTCTGGTCTGCCGCTCGCTTACGAGGCTTTTCGCACGCTCTTCGCCGAAAGGCGCATTACTTCGGCGCTTCTCATTACGCTGGCCATGATAGCCGCCCTTTCGATAGGCGAGACGTTTGCCGCCGGCGAAGTCGCGTTCATCATGGCTCTCGGAGAGAAACTGGAGGCCTTCTCCGTGCGCCGGGCGCGCAAAGGCGTGAAGAGTCTCGTGAAACTGAAAGAGCTCGTGAACGACAAACTCAAGGTGGGCGACATCGTGCCGGTAGGGCCGGGCGCGGCGTTTCCCTGCGACGGCGAAGTCATAGAGGGCGAAACGACGGTGGACCAGTCCGTCATAACGGGCGAATCCGTGCCGGTTCGCAAAGTCCCCGGCGACAGCGTATTCTGCGGCACGCTGAACCGCTACGGCTTCGTGCGCATAAAGGCGCGCGCCGTGGGGGGCAATTCGAGCCTGGCGCGCACCATCCGTCTCGTCAACGAAGCCGAAAAGCATCGCGCGCCCATCCAGCGCATCGCCGACCGCTGGGCGGCGTGGCTCGTGCCGTCCGCCCTCTGCGTCGCCCTCCTGACGTTCCTGGCCTGGTTCTTCTGTCTGGACGCGGGTCTCCCCAAGGCGCTTACCTGCGCCGTGACGGTGCTCGTGACATTCTGCCCCTGCGCGCTCGCACTCGCGACGCCCACGGCGATTGTCGCGGCGATCGGGCAGGCGACGAAGCGGGGCGTGCTCATCAAAACGGGTGAAGCGCTCGAGAAAGCCAGCCGGGTGGACGTCGTCGCCTTCGACAAGACCGGCACGCTGACGACCGGAACCTGGGCCAACAACCTGCGCCGCGACCAGGAAGGACGCATCCTCGCCGGCGAGAAACTGGATGTGGCCGACACCCTGCGCCCCGAAGCCGCCGAAACGATCGCGGACCTCAAATCGCTGGGCGTGACCAGTTGCCTGCTGACCGGCGACCACGCCCCAATCGCCGCGAAGTTCGCCGCGCTTTGCGGCATTGAACAGGTCAAGGCGGACCTCCTTCCCGAAGACAAGGTCAACGCCGTCAAGGAACTGACCGCGCGCGGTGCCCACGTCGCGATGGTGGGCGATGGCGTGAACGATGCCGCCGCCATGAAATACGCCTCGGTCGGCATCGCCATGGCCGGCGCGGGGACGGATATCGCGACGGAGGCGAGCGACATCGCCATCATGAACGACCACCTCTCGTCCGTTGCTTACGTAAAACGCCTGGCGCAAGCCTGCGTGCGCACGATCCGCTTCAACATCACGCTTTCCATGACCATCAACTTCGTCGCCGTTTCCCTCGGCGTCACGGGTTGCATGACGCCGGTCTGGGGTGCGCTTGTCCACAACGCAAGTTCGTTCCTCGTGGTTCTGAACGCCGCGCTTCTTTACGACAGGCGCATCAAAACGCACACAGCCCAGGCGGAAAACGCCTAGAAGTCGCCTGAAGCGGACTTGGACGCAAGCAAAACCCCGTCGCTTTCCATGAAAAGCGGCGGGGTGCGTTCTTAAGCGCGTCTGGGACGGCCGGTTCTCAGCCGTTCTTGCGGTCCGGTGCGGACGCAGGGGCCGCAAGACGTTCCGCACGCGACTTGAGGCGAAGGAACACGATCCCCGTGACCGGCACCGTGAGCATGTAGAGAATGCCGGCGATGCCGAGGGTCAGGAGATGGTCCGCAAACAAAAGCGCGATCACGAGAAGCGCCAAAGTGACGAAAAGCCGCGTTTGGGCGCGCCCGTGGACATGCATCGCCTTGAGGGAAAGCGTAGGCAGGCGCGAAGCCATCAGGGCGCCGACAAAGAGAAGCATGAAAATCCCGAAAACCGGACTCTGCAGGAACGCGTGCAGCGCGGGATATTTCGCCGGCGCATCGAGCGCCATCGAGAGAATCGCCGGCGTCAGCACCATCCAGCACCCGCCCGGCGCGGGAACCCCCGTGAAAAAGTGCTTCCAGTAAGGAAGGGTCGGCTGATCGAGCATCGTATTGAAGCGCGCCAGCCGGAAGCAGTCGCACATCGCGTAGAAGAGCGAGGCGCCCAGGACAAACCGGATGATCCGCGCGTCGACCGCGACGCCATCCACCACATGTGCGGG
>DBKW01000009.1:2865-8920 GCA_002298665.1 Verrucomicrobia bacterium UBA740
GCCGTCGCAGATGCAGGCGAGCATGAGCGCGTAGAGGGCCGGGACGAACCGCCCCTCGCTCGCGAGCGAAATGGACGTCACCCCGGCGCAAGCGGCCGTCGCCGTGATCAGATTGGGGAAAAGCGCGCGCAGCGGCACTTCCTCCGCGCGCCCTTCTCGATTCCTTCTTTTGCGTCCCCGCAACCTGAACTTGCCCATGGCGTCCTCTCAGTTGACTGTGATGCGGATGCCCCCGCCCGTGGCGTCGTCTTTGGACGGCGCCGGCGGACGCGGCGGTTTCGGCGCATTCTTGCGGGGCGGCCCGATGAGGGCGCCCAGAATGCGCCCGAGCGTCTTCGGGGCCTGTTCGACAAAACACTCGTCCTTCAGTTCCTCAAGCACGCGGTTGATGACGTCCTCGCCCAGTTCGCGGTGCGCATTCTCGCGTCCGCGGTACTGGAGCGTCAGCTTGACCTTGCAGCCGTCCTTGATGAAGTCGCGGATCTGGTTCAACTTGTAGTTGAAATCGTTCGTGTCCGTGCCGGGGTGGAACTTGATTTCCTTGACCTTCTGGACCTTCTGGGACTTCCGTGCCTGCTTGGCGCGGATAGACTCCTCGTATTTGAACTTCCCGTAGTCCATGATTTTGCACACGGGAGGCACCGCGTTCGGCGTGATCTCGACAAGGTCGAGACCGCGCGAATCGGCCAAATGTTGCGCTTCGCGCGTCTGCATGACGCCGAGCATGTTGCCGTTGCTATCAAGTACGCGAACCTGCGGCACGCGGATCTTGTAGTTTACACGAGTGAACTGTGCGATATGTCACCTCTCTATTGTTAGATTTCGGATACCACTATTTTACCAAATCGGAGCACCCGAATGCAAGCATCTTTTTGGCTTGCGCGAGAAAAGTCGCGCGACCCGATACTGCATGCTGGCGGAAGCCCCCTTTGCTTCCGGCCGTCCCGCGCAAGAACCGCCTCGGGACTGGCCCGGTCGGCGACGCCTCGCGCCACGCAAAACCGCCCGGGGCGATACCCCTGGGCGGCTGGCATACTGGTGCGCCTGGTGGGACTCGAACCCACACACGTTTCCGCACGGGAACCTAAATCCCGCGTGTCTGCCATTTCACCACAGGCGCGCGAAAATCATTTTCTCTGCAGCTTCTCCTTGTGCGCGAGGAAGATGCGCGTGCGATCCGCCAGCGTCTGGGCGTTCGGATAGTTTCCGGGCCCTGTCGCTTTCCCGAAAGCCTCGAGCGCGGCTTTCTGGGCGGACGTCAGATTCTGCGGCACTTCGATGACGATATGCGCGTAGACGTCGCCGGCCGAACCGCCGCGCAACGCCGGCACCCCCTTGCCGTGCAAGACGAGCGTTTTGCCGTCCGCCGTCTTCTCGGGGATGCGCACGCAAGCGACGCCCGCCGGCGTGGGCACGTCGACCGTGCCGCCCAAGGCCGCGGTGACGGGCGAAACGTAAACCTTGACATGCAAATCCCGTCCGTCGCGCTCGAAGATGTCGCTTTCCCGCACGCGCAAAAGCACGTACAAATCGCCCGCCGGACCGCCCCGCAGGCCGCCGCCGCCCTTGCCCGCCAGACGCAGGCGCGAACCGTCGTCCACGCCCGCCGGAATCGTCAGCTCGATATGCTGCGGCTTGGAGACGTAGCCCGTTCCGCGGCACTTGCGGCACGGATGCGCGATGACCGACCCCGTACCCCCGCACGTCGGGCAGGTCTGCCGGACCTGGAAGAAGCCGCTCCCGCCAATGACGTATCCCGAGCCGCCGCAGGTCTTGCACGTCGTGCGCCCCTGGCTGTCCGCGGAACCCGTGCCGTGGCAGGCGTCGCATTCCGTCGGCAAATCGATTTCAATCGTCCGCTTGCTGCCGAATACGGCCTCGTCGAAGTCTATCGTCAGCTCGAACGTCATGTCATTGCCGCGCTCGGGCGCATTCGGGTCTGCGGCCGCGCGCCGGCGTCCGCCGCGGCGACCACCCCCGAAGTAGCTGCTGAATTCTTCCGCGCCGCCCCCGCCGAAAAGCGAACTGAAGAGGTCGCCCAGATCCTGGAAGTCTCCACTGTGGGAGAAATCGCGCTTGAAGTCGAATCCGCCCGGACCGAAGTTCACGCCCTCGTGTCCGAACCGGTCGTATTTCTCGCGCTTTTCAGGGCTGGACAGCACCTCGTAGGCTTCCGAAATCTCGGCGAACTTGTCCTTCGCCTTGGGATCGTCCGGATTGCGGTCGGGGTGGTACTTCATCGCAAGTTTGCGGTAGGCGGACTTGATCTGGTCCGCCGTCGCATCCCTGGATACGCCCAAAACTTCGTAATAATCGCGTTTCTGCGCCATATTCAGCCTCTAGACTTCCTTATTTCGGCTTGCCGGACGACACGACGACTTGCGCCGCGCGCAGGACTTTGCCCTTGAGCGTCCAGCCGCGCTTGGCTTCGTTGGAGACCTTGCCTTCCTCGATCGAGGGGTGCGGAAGATGCGCAATCGCCTCCATGCGCTCGGTGTCCAGCGTGTTGCCCACGCTGTCGAACGGCTCGGCGCCGTGTTCCTTCAAGGTCTTCAGCAGGGCGTCCAGGACGAGCTGCACGCCCTTGACGAACGGATCGTCCGCGCCCTTCTCGCCCGCCGCCTTCTCTAGCGCCAACGCCAGATTGTCCACTGTCGGCAGGATGTCCTTCAGGATATCCGCCTCGGCATAGCGATACGTGTCCTCGCGATCGCGCGCCGTACGCTTCTTGAAGTTGTCGAAGTCGGCCAGAAGACGCGTATAGAGATCCTTCCAGTCCGGCTGCGCGGGCTTTTCCGGCGCCTTCTCCGCGGACTTCGCCTCTTTCGCCTCTTCGGACGCCTTGGGGGACTCGGCCGTCTTCGCCGTCTCTTCCGCGGGCTTTTCGGCCGTCTCTTCTTTCTTGACGTCTTCGCTCATGGTCAAGCCTTTATCTGGCCCGCCTTCGCGAGCATTTTCGCCTCGACGCTCTGAATCTCGGCAAAGCCCTGCGAGCTGTGCGGATTGAGTCCGTCGGAAGCCTCCATGGAGCTGTCCGCCTCGTTGTAGATCGTCGCTTCCAGACCCTTGAGGGACTCGAAGAAGATGTTGCCCTTGTAGAGGCCCAGCGTGACCTCGGCCGTGGCCTTGTCGGCCCAGACCTGGATCGCCGCGCGGGCGGCCTGGGTGGCCGGGTCGAACCAGCGTCCATCATAGATCTGGTCGCTCACGACGCGCGAGAGGTACTCGAAGAGGACCGTCGAACGGCGGTCCATCACGCCCTGGTAGATGTACTTGAGGCCCCACGAGAGGACTTCCATGCCCGGGGCTTCGTAGACGCCGCGGCTCTTCGTGCCGATGATGCGGTTCTCGAGCGCGTGCTTCATGCCGATGCCGTTGCGCCCGCCGATCTCGTTGACCGCGAGCATGACCTTGTAGGGCGTCATCTTCTTGCCGTTGACCGCCACGCAGCGTCCCTGCTCGAACTTGAGGACGACCTTCTCCACCTTGTCCGGCGCCTGCTCGGGCCACACGCCCATCGTGGGCTTCACGATGCGCATGGACGTCTCCATGGACTCCAGATCCTCCGCCTCGTGCGAAAGACCGGCGAGGTTCGCGTCCGTGGAATATTTCTTCTTCGTGCCGACGAACGCCACAATGCCGCGGTCCGCCAAGAAGTCCACCATCTGCGTGCGGCCGGGGAACTTCTTCAGGAGCTCGCTGTCGCGCCAGGGCGCATACACGCCGAAGGAGGGATCGAACACGTTGACATAGCGCTCGAAGCGCATCTGGTCGTTTCCGCGGCCCGTCGCGCCGTGCACCAGGACCGTGCAACCGGCCTTCTTCATCGCCGGCAGGAGCTTCTGCACCGTCACCGCGCGCGCGATGCCCGTCGAGTTCCAGTAGCCGCCGTCGTACATCGCCTGGCACTTGACCGTCTCGAAACAGATGTCGGCCATCTCCTTCGTCACGTCGACGATCGTCGTCTTGACGCCTGTGGGGGCCATGCGCGCCTTGATGTCGTTGATGTCCTTCTCGTCGGGCTGGCCGACGTTGGCGGAGAACGCCTTCACGTTCACTCCCGCATCCTTGAGGACGCAGCAAATCGTTTTAGAATCCAGACCGCCCGACACGCACACGCCGACGGTTTTGCCTTTGAGATCTTCAAGCTTCATACTATAGTCCTTTCTCGGAACAGACACAAATTATAGCATAAGCGGCGGCGAAAATGCAAGCACAAAAACCGTTCTCTCGCCGACCCCGCCAATCCCGCCACCCACCAATCCTGTCCGTCCTGCACATCCTGTCTGAAGCGCACAAATTTTCCACTTCTCCGTGCCTTTATACCTCGGTATTAAAACTCCGCGCCCCCATTCTCTAGATTCTCCTACCGGCGGGCGGCACTCGGCTCCCCGCGTCTACATTATCTCTAACACGGTTAATTACCCCCCCCCTACAATTCTACAACTCTTCTCGGTCCAAACCGTGCGGGCCGCAAGGGACTGCGACCCCTTTTGAGTGTGAGTGGATCTCAGAGATCGGGAGGACGGAAGAAGCGAGGAAGGGGCCCCGATGCGCGGCGGCGGGCTTCTGCGCTGTCCCGCCGGAGAACGCCGCATGTTTTCCGCACTTTTCTGTATCCCTGTCGCGTCAAATATGATAAAATATACGGTAATCTTTCAATTCAAAATCAGTATCCGTATGAAGAAGCATCCGTTTGTTGTCCGTCGGCTCTCGTCCATCGCGATAAGTTCGTTCATCGCGGGGATATTCATCGCCTTGGGCGCGACCGTCTTTCTGGCCATTCGCCAGGGCGGGCACTCCTACAGCTTCCACATCGTCGGGGCGGTGTTCTTCACGCTCGGGCTGTACGCCATCATCCACTGGAACCTGTGGCTTTTCACGGGCAAAGTCGGCTATGTCGGGGACTACAAGCCGCGGTTCTGGGTGTCGCTTCTGATCTGCTTCTTCTTCAACCAGCTGGGCGCGGTGCTTGTTCCGGCGCTCATCAAGCTGACGCGCCTCTACAACATGATCGAGGCGGAGGCGAAAACGCTCGTGGCCGCCAAGATGAACGACACGCCCCTTTCCATCTTCATCCTCAGCATCATGTGCGGCATCATGATCTACATCGCCGTCAAGGGGCACCAGATCTGCGCCTATCCTCTGGCGAAAACGATCGCCGTCTTCCTCGCGATCCCGACGTTCATCATGTGCGGCTTCGAACATGTCGTGGCCAACGCGGCCTACTTCACCTACGGGCACTTGTTCTCCGCGAAGGTCGTTTGGTACTTCGTCCTCATGGCGGTCGGCAACGGAATCGGCTCCATCGGGCTCGCCTGGCTCTACAAAGTGCAGCACCGCCTGGCGCAGCGCGCCTAGGACGGGCGGGAAGGCGGACAAAAAGAACGAGGAGAACCGGGCGCGGTTCTCCTCGTTTCGTTCTGCCGGGCGTTGCGCTGTCAGGCGTTCGCCACGGGCTTGAGCGCGATTTTGGCGGCGTGTCCGTTCAGGTTCAGGGCCGGCGCCTCGACCGGACCGAACGCGAGTTCCACGGCCAGGGTCTCGTTCTTGACGTAGTCCGCATGCGCCTCGAGCGCCGCGCGCAGGTCGGCATCCGCCTCGACGGCGAGGGCGATGCGCTGCGTCACCTCAAAGTTCGCCTCCTTGCGCATGGACTGGACGTGCGAGACGAACTCGCGCGCCAGGCCTTCCGCGACCAGTTCCGGTGTCAGCGCCGTCTCGAGCCCGACGACGACCGGCCCGGCGGACGCGACGACAAGTCCGGCTTTGGGCTTGCGCGTCACAATGACGTCCTCTTCCGTCAGCGGGACGCCCTCGACCGTCGCCGCGCCGCCAAAGGATTTCAGCGCGGCGATTCCGGCGGCGACCGCCTTCATCTTGGGCCCGCACTTCCTGCCGAGCGTCTTGAAGTTCGCCTTGTAGGTCACGTCGCAGAGCGCCGTCTCGTCCGCGATGAATTCAACACGCTTCACGTTGAGTTCGTCCTCGATCAGCGCCTCGAGACCGTGCACGTCGCCGCCCGCCAGCTTTAGGGCCGCCAGGGGCTGGCGCA
>DBKW01000008.1:0-608 GCA_002298665.1 Verrucomicrobia bacterium UBA740
TAACCGTGTAGAATATGTAGAAAATGTAGAAGAAACTCCGAGGAGCAACAAAAGACTACGCTAACGCTCCGTCAGAGGCTTCGCAGGTTTCGCTCACAAATAAAAGCGAACAGGTTTTTTTCGAATAGACCGCTTCGCGGTCTGGTTAGGGGACGGGCCGCAGTCCCCTGCGGTCCCTTCCGTTGGACGGTCTAAGGACCCTCCCCTTCTACATTTTCTACATTTTCTACACGGTTAATATTGACCCCCCTACCCCCTCTCTCTGCGTTCTCCGCGTTCTCTGCGTGAGATATTCTACCCCCGCTCTACATTTTCTACTCGGTTAATATCGTGCGGGCGGCAGGGGACTGCCGCCCCTACCATTGGAGGCGACACACGCCCCCCCCTCTACATCTTCTACATTCTCTACACGGTTAAAATAGACAATTTTTAACATCCCCGAACAGTCTGTTTTCAGCCCTCGAACACACCCCCCTCATGCGGCTGAGAATTCGCCGCGGCTAATATTTGCGCTAAGTGGCCATTCTGGAGTCCAAACGCGTCCAAACTGCAAGTTATCGCCCCAAAACGAAGGTGCGCCGAAAAAGGGTCCCCGCATGAGGTCCAAA
>DBKW01000008.1:649-31237 GCA_002298665.1 Verrucomicrobia bacterium UBA740
CATGCGCATGTTAGATACCGTCACATGCGTGGGGTGTCGGAGGGGTGTTCCGCGGGGAAAAAGGCCCCCCACGACAGACACAACCTGCCTCCTGCCGCGGGTGACAGGAGACCGTATAGAGGATTAGAAGAGTAGAGCGCGTAAACGGGACAACCGGGACACCTGGGACGGACAGGACACCCCCTACATTATCTACATTCCCTACATGGTTAAACCTAAAAATCGCAGTTGAAGTCTGCAGCGATTTTTAGGCTAAACGGAGGTTCGCCACAAAGAGTCCGAACATGAAGCACAAAACTTGCGCATGTTGCATCCCGCCGCCTGCAGAGACATTCGTATGGGGAAATTGGTGCGACTGACTGGGATCGAACCAGCAACCTTCGGCTTCGGAGGCCAACGCTCTATCCAATTGAGCTACAGTCGCGTATCAAACTTCCATCTATTATACCATAATTACGCGCCAAATGCACCCGGAAATTTTGCGAATCGGCCAATCCGGACAAAAAGATGCGCCGGATTTCTACATAACATACCAGTATATGCAAAAAAAGTGGCATATCGTGCCGGCCAGCACGAAGAGATGCCACACCATGTGTGCGTAAGGAAGAGACTTCCACAAGTAGAAAACGCATCCCGCCGTGTACAGAACGCCACCCGCCGCCAGCCAGAGCGTCCCCAGTCCCTTCAAGGCGTGGATGAGCGGGACAATCGCCAGAACCGCCGCCCAACCCATGGTCACATAAATGGCCGTGGAGAGGTAACGGTATTTTCCCGTCGTGAAGATCTTGAAGACGATTCCGATGAGCGTCGCCCCCCACTCGATGCCGAAAATCGTCCACGCGAGCCCCGGGCTCCCCGGACGCAGCGAAACGAGACAAAACGGCGTATAGGTTCCGGCGATGAGAAAGAAGATGGCCGCATGGTCCATGATGTGCAGGACTCGCTTGGCCCGCCAGGATGTCGCCGCATGGTAGGCGGAAGAAACTGCGTAAAGGAGAATCATGCACGCCCCGAACAACGCCGCGGACGTCACCTTCCACGCGACTGCCGTCCCGCTCTCGATTCCCTTGACGACCAGAAGCGCCAACATGGCCGCCCCGAGATGCGACCCCACGACATGCGTGAGCGCATTGGCCAGTTCTTCGCCGCGGGTCTGTTCCCGTACCTTTGTCCCTTTAGAATTGCGTTTCATTCCCGCATATTATACCAAATATCGGAGGACTTTAGGAGGACTATCTTTCTTCGCGCGTGAAATAAATGGGAATTTGCACCTGCATTCGCACGGACTTTGGTGGGCTATAGTGGATTCGGACCACTGACCTCTTCCATGTCAAGGAAGGTTTACAACCGTTTATTTTCATAGTTAATGCGAGTTTTTTTATTAATTATAACGCGTTTTTTCGCTGAAACTTGCGTGTGTGCCCCCATGTGTGCCCCCTTTTTCGCTTGTAGAATCACTAAAAATATGCTATAATGACAAGTGTTGCTAATAATTGTAATGTTTTCGCGCCGTTCTGCGGGGGGTTGGCAACACCCCGCGGTAGGCTAAACTGAGATGAAAGGCAGTGAGAGAATGAGTCTGAAAATTATGCTGGATGACAGGGGCCGGATGCGGGCGACGTGGTATGCACGTTTGACGCGCAAGGGCAAGAAGGTTAACGTTAATCTTCGGGTGCCGATCCGCGGAAGCGTGCCGCTCGACGCGTACGGACGCTACGACCGGCGGGCGAAAGGCGATGCCGCGTTCGAAGCGTCGCGGGCGGCGGCGCTCGCCGCGCTGGAGAAACTGGACAAGGAAGCCAATACCACGGGAGACCCCAAAGCCGTGAAGGTGGCTAAGGCGGCCGCTCATGCGGCGGATTATTTCCGGGCGTGCACGGGTGTGAGCGTCAAGACGCCACCCCTCTCCAAACTCGGGGAGATTTGGGAACACGGCATGATGAGGGCCTACACTCCCACGGCGGCGCGAGTACTGGCGGCCAAGGCGACCCTGCGGCGATTCGCGGAATTCACAAAAGACTACTGTGCAAAGCATGGAGGCGTCTGTGACCGCGTGGGCGACATAACGACGGAGATTGCCGCGGCCTATTTCCAACATATTTTCAGTCAATACGCGTGGGATACCGTCAAAGGGCAAATGAGCCTCCTTTCCGGCGTGTATGCGTTCGTCATGGGCGTCAAGTCGCGGAAAGTCGACGGCGCGATTCAGTGCGCCCAAAACCCTTTCAGTGCGATTATCAAGCGCAATCGTGAAACGGCGAACGCGCGAATCAGTCGCAAGCCCCTCACGGAAGCCGAACTGGCGCGGCTTTTCGAGGTGACGGAAGAGAACCCCGGGATTCACAATCTCGTTGTGTGCGCCGCCTGCACGGGGATGCGCATTGGAGACGTCTGCAACCTCAAATGGAGCGACGTCGATTTAACCGGCGGCTTCATCGAGTGCGTGACGGCGAAAGCGGGCGTGCGTGTGACCCTGCCGATTTTCGCGCCTCTGCGGCGGGTACTGGACACACTCGCCGAAAAGCACGCGCTGGGCGACTCGCCGTTCGTCTTCCCCTACGACGCTGAACGCTACAACCATATCAACGCGCGGGGGCTCCCGGATCGGCGCACGGGCATTATCCGGGGCGTCAAGCCCTACTTTGCTCGCGCCGTTTTCGACACGGACACGGAGCCGGAGACGGCCGAACTCACCGATACCCGACCCCTCGCGCCGGAAGAAGTGGGTAGGCTGATAGACGCGGCTCCCTTCCTTCCGGCCAAAAAGGAGCGTCTCCACGAAGTCTACGAGCGATTCCGCGCGGGCGCGAACGGGAAGACAATTGCCGGAGACATGGGGCTAGCCAAAGGACAGATTTCCGCCTATCTGCGGGAACTGGAGACGCTGACGGGCGAGAAATACCGGCCCAGCAGTCTGAAGCCGGCCCAGCGCAGTACCCAACTCTCCTTGATCCAGCGCACGCGCGTGGCAAGAAAAGTCGGGAAGTTTTCCGCGTCCGTCTACGGCTGGCATAGTCTGCGGCATACGTTCGTTGTTCTAGCCTTGCAAAATGGCGTTCCGGCGGCGGATGTGAAAACCATTGTGGGACACAGCGACGTAGAGACTACGCTCGGAAACTATAACAACCCAACCAAGGCTGTAGTCGCTGAGCGCGTCCGGCGGCAACTGGCCGGCACCGTGTTGGGCGGGGAGAGCCGGAGCCGCGTCGGGGAGACCATCGATGCGCCGGACGCCGTCCCCACGGCCCTCACGGCCACCCCGACGGCGGCGGGCGCCGCGAGCCGTCCAGGAAGAAGCCGGAACGCCGAACGGGCGCTTGCGCTTGCGCGGGCGGTGCTCGACCCGACCGAAGCCGCGCAGGTGGACGCCGTGTTCGCCGCGGCAGGCGTAGACCCCGCGGCAGACCCCGAACGGGCTCTCACGCTGATCGGCGCGGTTGTGGGCGAACAGACCAAGACGCGGATTGCCGCAGTTGTCCGGGCGGCTGGATTGTGATATAATAGAGATGTTGCGAGATGAAAGGCGCACAGAAAAGAAACGACGATTTTTGCCACGCTTCCGGCCGGCGGTTTCCATTCCGCCCCTTTCATCCGGCGGCGTGGCTTTTCTTTCCAATGGAGGTTAGGAAATGGAAATAACTCCGTATTCTTTTGAATGCAGGCTATTCAAGTCCGATGATTTCAAAGACGGGCGGGCGCTCATTACGCATGTTGCGGTTTACGGTCTATCACAGGAACGTCTATGGTGGGCGCCCATCCGCTGGGATCATTGGCGCAACTTCCATCTTGACAGGGTGCACGGGGAGATCGGGGGTGATGCTTACTTCGCATTATCACAAGAAGAGCAAGACGAATATCGCCTTTTCATCCAAGCGAGTGGGAAAGTTTATGGGGCAATAGAAGAGTTGCTTGACTTCAAATGGGACGCTTCCTTGCCGGACGCCTATTCCATCGCTGACGCAAAGAAAGACTTCACCCCATCGCTGGATTCCGCCGAAGGAGAGTCCGTGGGGCGTGCCTATTTTTTTATCGGAGTAGTGCTTGACCTACCCCGCGTCGAGACATTTTTTCTCGATAAGTCGTGGGGGTGCAGTCTGCGCAGTCCAGATTCCATAAACGATAACAATGGCAAACAACTCGACCCGGACTACAAGCCCACCCCGGACGATAGTTTTGGTGCGGGTTTTTACAGGCAATTTGTTTCTTTTATAGCCTTCGTGAAAGCCGTAGGAGCGCGATTCGGGTGCAATGGCGCGGCATACAGGGTGAGAAATGAATTTCAGAATCTTATCAAGGTATTGCGTGTCTGCGGGATCGAACATGTGGACTGCGTCGCCATTGCCTACGACAAAGTCGAGAAGGCGCTCGCGGATCTGTATACGGCCTTGCTGGACTACAAGGAGCCGGGCAAGCCCAAGGGGACGGCCAAACTCGATGAGACGGGCACGGAGGGAAAACAAAAGGAGTCAACCGTCGCCTTGTGCAGACTACTCGAGGATAAACTCCATGTAGAGCGCATGAAGAAGCGAGAAAGCCATTCTCACGAACTACGTAGTTTCAAAGAACTCGCAATCGAGGCCCTTGAAAAGTTTCCTGAAGAGTATCCAAGTCTTAATAAATATTTGAAGATAGGATGCAGAACTGGAAAGCATGACACACAAAAAGCCTACGAGTCTCTTCGTTCCGCGTTCAAGCGACTGCACAGAGTGGACTATAACACATATCTAGATCTGACAAAGAGTCGGAGTCAGGCTAAACAGCCCTAACCCTGCGATTTTTTAGACTATCATAAAAGAAGTGGATTGGATTAACCCCCAATCCACTTTTTTTTATTTTGCCTTAAAAACCGAATAAATCCCATACCTGCCGAATAACACCTTATACTCTCTTGTGGATTCGGTAGAGATTCGCGGATACTTGGTTAGAGCGTGACCGGCGCCTTATGCTATGATATGCGCGTACGCTTGAGCCGTGGTGGCGTCGCTCACTTCGAGGATGCCGGTAAAAGCGTGGAGAGATGAAAGCATGATAGAAATGGAAACGCGCCAGCCGGATGCGGAAAAATCAACCGGCGCGACGGCGACGGCCCTACGGGCGACGGACGCCGCACCTCGGACGGAGGCCCTGCCCCCGATCCCCACACCCCCCACCACCAAGAGCCGGGACAGTCATTTGGCGCCTCCGGCAAAAAAGAAAGGACGTCGCGTGATGACCTCCAAGAAACCGCGCGAACTGCTGACAGCGAGTCGCATGAATGCGTTTCTCGCCTGCCCTCGCAAATGCTTTTACGCCTATGAAATGGGCTTGCGCCGCTCGACTCCATCGGACGCGCTCCGTACGGGGACGGCTATTCACGCCGCGCTAGAGGCTCGCGCGAAAGGCGCGACGGCTGATGAAGCCTATAAAGCCGCGCTCGCGACGGGCGAATTCTCCGAGATGGACGCGGCCGTGCTCTTCGGCCTTATCGGCGGCTACTACAATCACTACGCAGGCGAGGCGGATGCCGTGCAGACGCTCTACCCCGAAGTGGAATTCTGTTTCCCGCTTCGGTTTTCGCGTACGTTTGCCGTGGCGGGGAAGATTGACGGGCTGGCGGTGCTGAAAGACGGACGCACGGCGCTCGTTGAACACAAGACCTGTAGCGAGGATATTTCCGCGGGCGCCCCCTACTGGGAACGCCTGCGCTTCAACGTCCAGTTGATGCAGTACGTAGACGCGGCGCAGTGCGCTGGCTGGGACATTGAGTGCGTAGTCTACGATGTTATACGCAAGCCTACCATCCGCTTGCGGAAGGACGAATCGCCCGACCAGTTTAGCACCCGGCTCCTTCAAGACTGCACGGCGCGGCCGGAGTACTATTTTGCGCGGGCCGAAGTCGGGATCCGCCAGAACGACCTCGACGAATTCCGCATTATGCGCGACTACATCGGCAGGCAGATTTGGGCGAACAAACGCGCCTCACGCGACTCCCTGTACAAAGAAGACCCGTGGATTCGCCACTGCAACGCGATGACCTGCCGTTCGTGCGAATACGCGTCTTTCTGCCTGCAGTGCGTCCACGTGGACAAATGGAGCGTGCCGGAAGGTTTTGCGATCGTGCCACCCAACCCGGAATTGAGTGCCGGGGCGGCGGGCGGGAGCATTGTCGAAAACAATAAAAAGTAAAGTCAACTAGGAAAGGAAAACAGAAGAATGACCAAGACAATCAACAACGCGATTCCGCAGGGCCGCACGGCCTTCGGGATTCCGACGCCTCCGGCGGGGACGGAAAAACCTCGCGTGCGCTTCGGCGCCGTGCGGGCGCAGGCTGGGCACCGCATTTGCCTCTATGGTACGGGCGGAATCGGGAAAACTACGCTTGCCTGCCAATTGCCGGGGCCCGTGGCGATCTTCGACCTCGATGACAGCCTCCCCGTCCTTTCGGCGCGGCTGAAGGCGCAGGGATACGCCAAAAACATTACGACCGTGGACGGCGTGACAGACTGGGCGGCCCTCCTTGCCGCGCTGAACGCAGACGGCTGGCAAGACGTCAAAACGATCGTCGTTGACACGGCGACCCGGGCGGAAAAGATGTGCGAAGACTGGATCGTCGCTCACGTGCCGAATGAGAAAGGTATGAAAGTCGCGAACATCGAAGGCTACGGCTTCGGCAAAGGCTACGTGATCAAGGAGCGGGAATTCGCGCGTCTGCTCGCCGTCCTTGACCGGCACGCACGCGCCGGGCGGAATGTTGTCTTAGTCTGCCATGACTGCGTCAACAGTGTAGCCAACCCGGAGGGTGATGACTGGATCCGCTTCGAGCCGCGTCTCCAAAATCCGCAGGGCGGGAAAGCGTCCATCCGTGCAGATGTGAAAGAGTGGTGCGACCATCTTCTTTTCATCGGCTACGACGTCGCGGCGGATAAGGGCAAGGCTAAGGGGACGGGCACGCGTACGATGTACACCAGCGAGCGCCCCCATTGCATGGCTAAGAGCCGGACGATGACGGAGGCGATTCCGCTGACGGACGGCCCGTTCGACTGGAGCGCGATACTCAAATAATCTACGAACTGCACAGAAAGGATTGAAGAAAAATGGCATACAATGCAAATTTAGCCGCAGGCAAGTATAAAGCGCACGCACTGAACGCGGGCACCTACGAGACCAGCGGCGGGGCGCTCATGCTGGGCGTTGAGTGGGAACTCGAGACGCCGGAACACGATACCATCAACTCGTATACGTGTTTCATCTCCAAAGCCGGAGTCGCCTGCGAAAAGCAAATCGCGGCCGTGCGCAAGTGGGCGCCCGGCTGGGACGGCGTTTCTCTCGACTGGTTTGGCGACCACGCAGGCGAGTTTTCCGCCATTGTGACGATCGAGCGGCGCGTCGACCCATACGACAACACCGAAAAGCCGCGCGTCGCGTTCATCGACCCCGTCGACGGCGGGGCGCACGGCGCGATCCCGACGGCAGACCAAAAGGCACTCGCAGACAAGTACGGGGCTCGCCTGCGTGCGCTCGCGGGCGCGACCCCCAAGCCGCGGACGGCGTCGCGGCCGCAGACGCAGGGCGCGAAGGCGTCGAAACCTCCGGCGGCGCAGGCGTCCAGCGGGGTGGAAAAGGCGAAACTCGCCGCGTGGAACGCGTTTCTCAAGACGGCCGCGGGCGACGAAGCCCGGCGCAACAAGGATTGGTTTAACCTCCTCGCTCGCGCGGTGCCGGGCAAAGCGCAAGAGGCGTTCACTGTGGCGGATTGGGACGCCGTGGGCGCGGCGGCAGGGGCTTCGGCCGTTGACGGCTTCGAACTCGCCCTCTAATCCGACGGCAACAACAACACGGCGGCGGGGGAGACCTCCATCCCTCGCCGCCATTAACGGGAGATCAGAAAAAATGACTAGCGAACAGTTTATATCAGCGTGCCTCAACGCCGCCCCCGGCGTCCGGGCTAAGATAGAAATGATTCTGAACGGCGATGACACCATCACCCAACAGCCGATTGGCGATGCGCGTACGTGCTCTCAGGCGGAAGCGTCGCGGCGCCTGCGGGTATCCCGGCCCACCGTCAACCGCTGGATGCGGGCGGGAATCTTGAAGTCCGTCAACATGGCGGGCGTGCCGCGTATACTCTTGACTTCCATCGACGCCGTCGCTTGCGGGCGTGTTCCGGCGCAGGCGACGGACGGCGCGACGGACGGCCGTGAAAAGGAAATTGCCGCCCGGCGTGCAGAGGCGGGGCGCAAAGGCGCGGCGGCGCGGGCCGCGCGGATAAAGGGGGCAGTCTAATGCGGGAAGAGATCACCAGGAACACACGCGGCGCGAGCGCGTCGGGCGTCTCCACGGCCGTGGGCGACTACGTCGGGGGAGGTGTGCACATGCAGGAGGTGAATAATGGATGAAAACGCGATAGACACCACGGCAGAGAGCCCTTTGGGCGACAGCGTGACAAGGGTGGATGCCACCCCCGACGCGGAAGCGTGGGTTTCACCCTTTGGAGAGAAAGATTTTATGGAACTCAGTCGCGACCTCAACATGGAAGATATTCTGATAGAGGGAGAGTGGGGGACGCGTGGATCCATCTCCATGATTGTCGGCATGACGGGGACAGGGAAGTCCATCCTAGCGGCGCAGTTAGCCGCTTGCTGGGCTAAAGGCATGGAATGTTGCGGGCTGAAACCCACGCGCCCTCTAAGAATATGGATGTTTCCCTTTGAAGACAAAGAACACCGCGTAGCAAGAGACCGCGATGATATTTTCAAGTATCTCTCAGGGGTGGATTTTAGCAAGTTGAAAGGTAAAATCACGGTTATGGACTCCTATTGGAAGGTAGGCGCAACGTTCCTTAAGGCTCTGAACGAACGGCTGGAGAAAGCAAAGGAATGGGGGGAACTGCCGGATGTTGTCATACTCAACCCGCTCGACTGTTGTTATGGAGGGGAAGAAATGAATAGCAACGGCGAAATGAACGCCTTTCTCAAGGGGAAGGCCGGCAAAAACGGCTTGCCGGATACGGAAGGGTTGTTGGCGATTCTCTGCCGGTACAATGTATGGGGCTTGATTTTCGCACATACGAACAAGCCACCTACGAGGGAACTTTCGAGCTGGCTGAGCGACTCCTCCGGGATGAGATATAAGATGAGCGGCGCGGGCGCACAAGCCAATGCGTCTCGTGCTACCATGGTGTTTCTGCCTTGCCCAAATAACGATAAAATATATGCCTTCTTTGCGGCAAAGGGCGGTGATGATTTGGGGTGGACGGACGAAAACGGGGAACACACGACAAAGGCGTTCTATAAGTACGGGGGAAATGGGCTACATTACTGGCAACCTGTGCCAAAAGACGAGTGGAGAGACCT
Source organism: Verrucomicrobia bacterium UBA740 (assembly GCA_002298665.1). Taxonomy (GTDB): domain Bacteria; phylum Verrucomicrobiota; class Kiritimatiellia; order RFP12; family UBA1067; genus UBA1067. Next base: position 9,982 of record DBKW01000008.1, read on the forward strand.
CTCGGACCCCCTTGCCGCGAAAGCCACCCGGGGAAGCACGCGCAGTAAGCCCTCCGTCGACCCGTACATAATGAAAGTCGTTCAAGACTTCGAAGAGCGTGCCGCCCGGGGTGACTACAAGGGGATGCCGGAGGGCGTGCTCAAAGACGGCGACTACAAGGGGGTGCCGAAGGGCATGTTAGAAGATGAGGTGAAGAGAGAATACGAACGCCTTAATCCCGGCGTCAAGATTAACATCAAGGAAACTGTGAGACCCGCGATAAAAAAACTCGTTGTGGATTACAGGAAACTCATCCAAACCGACGGCACGGGGGAAAAGGACGGCAGAAAATATATCGGCACGCCGGAGAATATGAAGTGGTGGACGGATAAACATCCGTCGGGCCCTACGGAAGGCGGCATAGAATGACACTAGGCGAGGCGACCGCGGGGCTGAGGTTAGGTTAGGTTTGGTTGGGTATCCCCCTTAAGGGGGATATACCCAAACCAAACCTAACCTAACCTAACCCAGCCTGTTAGGTTCGGAGGTTTGGTGGGATAATAGGCTAATCGCCAAACCTCCAAACCTAGACTGCCAAGTTTGGATTACGGCACTGAAAATGCATTCGACCAGGAAACTAAAATGAAAAACAGAAAGGAAAAACAAAGATGAAAAGAATCCAGCGGATTAAACCCTCGGGCGATTCGCCCATGGATCGTTGGTACCGGCTCGTTCGCACGCTCGCCGCGAACCTCGCCCAACGGCAAAAGACAAGCCCAAGATGCTCCAAATGTTTCTCGCTCCGATTCAATCCGAAATATAAAGAACGCGTTCCGCATTTCGGTTGCGGCGGATGCGCTGAAGTCGAAATAGTACAGACCGCATTCCGGGATTACTTCGAGAAAGAGCGGCGCAGGCTGGGCGAGGATGGTGCGGCGCCCGACGGCCAATGACAGGCAAGGAGGCGAACGGAACCATGGCCACGACAGAACTTTACCAAACAGCCCTCGCGGAATTTGCCCAGCACGGACGGCGATACGCCGCCCTCCCCATGCTCACAGCATACGGGAAGGCGGCGGGGCTGACCGCGGATGAGATTATCGCCGATGCTCACGGCGTCGGGGTTTTCGGCCGCGATGCTGACATTCGCCGCCTCTTCGACGGCTCCACGGCAACCCCGCGCGGCGCGGGCCGTCCGGCTTCCCTCCGGCGATTCACGCGCCTGCCTCCGGCCAAGCCCAAGCCCGACTATAAGCCCGATCCCGATTTTGTGCGCTATCTAATTGCGTGGGGCAAGGAGGCAGGTACGGCCGAAGCTCTGATGGACGTCTCCCCCGTCAAGGTTGCTGGACTTCATGGGCTGGACGCCGCACGCGCCCTTTTGGACGCCATGTTCAAGCCTAGCGACCTCGTTCTTGTGGGCACGGCTACACGGGGATTTTCAGAACGCAATCTCCGTCCGGCACGCGACTGGCTCACAGACCCGACCCTCACGGGCTGGGAGCAGGTAAAGATAAACCCGTTCACGGGGAAGGATGCCCCGGGCGGCGCGAGGGGCAAGACCCGGATCGGGCGGAAGTGTCTAAGTCGTTATGCGCTGATGCTCATGGAGTTTGACGGCCTCTCATACGAAGACCAATACAAGTTTTGGAGCGGTTATATCTCGTGGGACAACGGCCTCGCGCCGCTCGTGGCGTTGGTGGACTCCGGCCGCAAGTCCATTCACGGGCTTATCCGCATTGGGGCGCGAGACGCCGCAGAATGGCAGGAGCGGTGCGAACAGGCGAAAGCCTTGTTCTGCTCAGACCCCGACCCGAAATGCCGCGTCGACATACAAGCCCTAGAGCCCGACAAAGCCGTCCGGCTCGCGGGGGCAAGGCGCGGGGAGACGGGGCGCGACCAGCGGCTCCTTTATCTCGACCCGGACGCGGGGCTCCGTCAACGCGCCGCCGGCACCCCCGAACCGGCGCAAGACACCACGGCCAAACAGACGCCCCCGCTAATCGACGCGAGAATGCCCCTAGAATGCACGGGCGCGAAAGACGGTAAACTATACGGGCGAGAGACGCAAAGCGATTCTAGGGGCATTCTGACGCCAATGGCGGGGTTTCCCGGAGGGAGGGCACGCCAATGAACAGACTGCAGAGCAAAAAACCCCCGATGCCTCCGGCACCTCCGGCACCCCCGACGCCTCCGGCGGCAGGCTACACCATCATCATAGACACGCGCGAGCAGACACCGCTAACATTCGCCTCCAGCATTCCGACCGTGCGCCGCGGGCTTGCTACGGGGGATTACTCAATCCTCGGATATGAAGACCTGTTTACCGTCGAGCGCAAGTCACTCGCTGACCTAGTCCACACGCTGATCCACGAACGCGAGCGCTTCATTCGGGAACTCCGGCGCATGCAGTCGATTCCTTTCCGGCGCGTCCTTTGCACGGCAGACATGGCCGCCGTTCGACGCGGCAATTACAAGCACTCGCGGGCGAACCCCAAGTCTGTTATCGCAATGATAGCCACCTTTGAAGTTAGGTACGGCGTGCCGTTTGTTTTTGCCGGCTCGACCGATGAGGCCGCGCGGCGCGTCGCTGACTGGGCGCACTACTTCACGCGCGAGCAACGACTTGCGGCCGCGGCGGCGTCGCAGACGGCTCCGACCCCCGGCAATGCGACAAACCAGCCCCCCCCCCTATCAAGGTACTGTGAAGACCCCAAACCCTCCTTCACCCCACCGGCGGCAGTGCGGAATTTGAGACGATTCCCCCTATTGCAACAGAAGCCACAAAAGAAAGAAGTCTAACATGGCTAGAACCAAACTTCAAGACCGCGAACGCAAAGCCAAAATGCACGCGGATGCAAACGACATTGGGCGGCTCCCCAAAGTCAAAGACCCCGCGCGGCGCGAACGGTGCCGGAATTCGCTCGCGCTCTTCCTGCGCACCTACTGCATGGGGCCGGGCGGCTTTTTGAGAACGGAGCCTTCGGAGCGCATGGGCGAGATTATCGACCATCTGCAGGCCGTTGTCCAGTCCGGCGGGCGCACGCACATCCGCATGGCGCGGGCGCACGGCAAATCCAGTTTCATCAAGGGCGCGTGCGTGTTCGCCTTGGCGTATGGCTACCGGCACTTCGTTGTAGCAGTCGCGGCGCGGCATTCGGACGCGAGTGCGATCATAGATGATATTTACACGCTACTGGAAGACAGCGACTTATTCGCCGCCGATTTTCCGGAAATTGCCGTCCCCATCCGCAAGTTGGGCGGGATTATGCAACGGGCGCAGAATCAGACCTACAAGGGGAAGCGTACGAAGATAGGCAAGAACGCCGGCAGAATCGTTCTTCCGACGATAGACGGCTCAGATTCGTCGGGTGCCGTCCTTGTCGCTCGCGGCTTCAAGGGGGCGACGCGCGGACTTGTGCGGGGCAGTATGCGGCCCGACCTCGTTTTACTGGATGACCTGCAGGATGATAAAGCCGCGCATAATCCGCAGTCCGTTCAAGAGTATGACGAACTCATAGAAAAGGGTTTCATGGGACTTGGGGGGCACCAAAAACAAATCGCCGCGTTCATGACGTCAACGCCAATCGCGCCCGATGACCTTTCTGAACTCTATGCGACAAAGCCCAGTTGGAAGACCTTCACCTTTCCGATGCTTCTCTCGGAGCCGGATTGCTGGGGGATGCCGGGCGACCTGTGGCAACAGTATTTCAAAATCAAGCAAGATGCAATCCACAACAGCGAGAGCGAGCATGCGGCCGCCAATGCCTTCTACGCTGAACATCGCGCCGAAATGGACGCGGGCGCGGAAGTGCTGAACCCGGCTTTCTACGACCGCGAGACGGAACTTAGCGGCATTCAGCACGCTATGAACTTGCGATTCGCGAACGGCGAAGACGCCTTTGCGGCGGAATATCAGATGCGGCCCGTTCGTCAACATGATGTTTTGCAGATTAATGCGCCGATCATCCTCTCGCGCGTGAACAATGGGACGCAACCGTTCTATGTTCCGCCGGACACAATCTTCACGGCGTGTGCGACCGACCTCAATCCGTCCTACGGCTTTACCACGGCCGTGGTGGCGTTCGACAAGAATCAGAGCGGCTTTGTCACGTATTACGAGGTTTTTGCGGGCGCACCCCTCCCAATCCATGAGGACATCCCGGAGCGCCTGCGGGCGCAGTTGCTGACGCAAGCCCTCATCAATCACGGCCGCGAGATCGTCGGGTGGTGTCGAGGGCACGGAATTGCTATCAACCGTTGGGGTGTCGACGCGGGCGGCAAACAGTGGGACGCCGTGTGCAACTTTGCGAAGATCTCGCGGGCGCACTGCGGATGCAACTGTCTGCCCATGGTTGGACGCGCCGGGCGGGCGTGGAACCCGCGCGTCAAGTCCCGCGTCACGGACGAACGGAACGGCACCGTCCTTTGCGCAGACACGGCGCAAGGCTGGCGGTGGCTGGTGTTCAATGCCGATTATTGGCGAGAGACGGCTCAGCGGGCGTGGCTGGGCGAGGTGGGGACGCCGGGCGGCTTGTCGCTGTTTGACGGCAACGGCACGCGCCACGGCGAATTTGCCGCGCAGATCGCCGCCGAACAACTGGATTACAAGATTACCCTGCAAGACGGCCGCACGGAGTACCGCTGGAAGACAATCGGACGCAAGCATGACTATGGCGACGCCATCACGATGTGTTTTGCGCTCGCGGGCTCCTTCGGCATTTCGTCGGGCGGCTACACCCCGGTACATACGAAGGTTGTGCGTCGACGGCGGCGCGGCTATCGGCTTGTTTAGTGGCCGCAAAAAACACCCCGGCAGACCCCTAGACGCGCCGGGGACGCCGCACGCGCCACGCGAGCCCCTGCCGAAGGCGTGCCGTCGCTCACGGCGACCGTTCCGACCTCGGACGAATGCGCACCCCTCCGAGGCGGAAGCCTCCTGCACGATGCGCGGGCAGTCGTTCCGGGCCTCTCCGACGCTCCTAGGGCCGAAAAAAATAACAAACATAAACAATACTTTGCAACAGGAACAACGGCTTGGTACTGCGTCAATACGGGAAGAGCGTGCGACCTCATCCCCTAAACGCGCCGGGATGCCTCTAGGCGCGACAGGCGGCGCCGGAGTGCACCGCAAGCCTCCAACAGCCGCACACCCTCTCCGGGGACAGGAGCCTCAGCCGGATGCGTGCCGCTCATCCCGACGACCATCCACGGCAACCCCAATCCCGCACACGCGCGACGGCACCCCTCTGCGCACGCGGCGCGACCCCACCCCCATCCCGATCCGGCTGGACGCCGCAGGGGCGGGGAACTAGCCCCTTACCTCCAAAAAAATCCTCCATATCGGGAAAAAGATACTTTGGGCAAATTTAAGCCCGCATTCGCGCAAAAAAGTGTGCCCCCATGTGTGCCCCCTTTTTGTGTTCAAAAAAAGAGCCAAAAACAGCCAAATGAGCCGTTTGGAAGGGAACGCGTTCCGAAGTGCTCAACATGCGTCAGACCCTTGATTTTATTGGGTGAAACGCGTTTTTTGTTCGCCGGAAAAATGGTGGGCTATAGTAGATTCGGACTACTGACCTCTTCCATGTCAAGGAAGCGCTCTAACCAACTGAGCTAATAGCCCGGCGAACATGGGATATAGTATATCATATTTTGGCCTGCACGGTCAATACCAAAATTTAACATCCGCATATCGCGAATAGCCAGCCTGAACGGCCATAAAATGCACGTGCATTCCGTCATGAGAACTGCAGTCACCGCAACCGCTTCTCTCCCTGCGGAGGCGACCTGTTCGGCCGTTTTCGCATCGTACCCCCTTCTGTGCCCCCTTTTTCGGTTTAGCCGAGGACAAATTCCGCCAGGAGAAAGAAGAAATTGCGTGAGGAAGAGCAACAAAACTACGAGAGGGACGGGCAAAATCGCACATGAAGGCGTCTGTCCGTCGAGGGAACCCTTAAATCCTGTATTTCTCGCGCGTGGCGAGCAGGTAGAGTTCGTAGGGCGTCTTGCCGCGCGGCAGGATCTGGCGGTGGACATGAAAGGCGTCCACGGGCGGCTTGCGCTGACATTTCTCCATTGTCGCGGCGCATTTATAGCCGGCTTCCTGCACAAAACGCACGATTTCCGCGTCATATTCGCCGCGCGGATAGGCAAAGCTCACGATGGGGTGGCCCAGAATGGATTCCAGCCACTGCTTGTTCGTCACGATTTCGCGCCGGGCGGCCGGTTTGTCCGCATGAAGCAGACAGCAGTGGTTCGCCGTATGGCCGCCGATTTCCACGAGTCCGCTCCGGTCGAGTGTCCGCAACTGTTCCGCCGAAAGGAAGTGCGCATCCGTTTCTCCGCGGTTCGTTGCGAAAATGGTCGCCGAGACACCCTGTTCCCGCAAAATCGGCAGGAGATTCGCGTAATTGTCAGCGAATCCGTCGTCAAATGTCAAGCAAACGCGCCGCGGACGCTCCGGCGCCGGACACCCTTCCCCATCTGAAAACGCCGCGCCGAATGTCATGAAGGTATAGTCCGCCCGGCGCAGAAGTTTGATTACGTGCCGCAGATTCTCCGGTTCGATGGCATTGTTCGGCGGACAGTCGGGCAGCGAGAGGTCGTTCCCGACGGAGTGTAGCATGCAAACCGCCACGCGCTCCTTCGGGAGGCGCGGCCACCACCAGGTGCGGAGCGGCGCGCGAAAGGGAAGCGTCCATTCGGTATTCATTGCACGACTTCCCTCAAAAGCGACTCCCACTGTCCGGCAATCGCCCCATGTGAATAGGCGTCCAGCGCCGTCCGCGGCACAGGGTAGGTCGGGGCCTTCTCGAGTCCGGCATAAAGCACCGCCGCAAACGCCTTCGAGTCGGGTTTCGAGGCGAGAATGCCCCCGAACTGCGGGATGAGATCCCGGCTCGCCGGACAGTCCGCGCACCCCACGGCCAGACGCCCTGCCGCGGCGGATTCAAGAAGCACCAATCCAAATCCCTCCCGCCGGCTCGGAAAAGCCACCACGGCGGCACGCGCGAAAAGCGGACGCAAATCGGCGAGATAGCCCGGAAAGGAGACGCTTTTCGCAATGCCGAGCTTATCCGCCAGATGCTGAAGGCGCACCCGCTCCTCGGGCTTCCCAGTTCCGGCGAGGACGAGTTCCGCGGACGGAACGCGCCGTTTGAGGTGCGCAAACGCGCGGACGAGCAAATCCTGCCGCTTGTCCTTGTGGAAGGCGGCCGGATAGAGGATGACGGGGGCGGCGGACGGCGGGAGCGGATCGATTCCGGGCGCGGCATTCCCGATCGCCCGGACCACGCCCTTATAACGGAGAAGTCTACGCGTCAAATCGACATACGCCGGCAAGAGAACCTGAATCGCCGCGCACCGCCGCAAGGCGCGCTTCGTACGCGCGTTCCGCAACCACCGCCGCGGCTTGAAGGCACTGGGCGGGTAGATATGGAACTGCTGGACGACCGGCGCCGGGAAGTCCACCGGAAACGCCGCGGACAGGTCGTTTATCTCGTCCGTCCCCGTCGAGAGAATCACATCCGGACGCGTCTCCCCGACAATCGCGCGCAAGGCCGCCACGGAAAGCGGAATCCGCATCACCTGCACGCGGGAATCGACCGGACAGGACAGCGAGCCGGCGGCGCCTGTCGCCAGAACGACCTCGTGTGCCGCGGCCAGCAGTCCGCAAATCGTGCAAACGGCGCGGTCGGCGCCGCGTCCCGTCGTCAGATTGTTCTTGTAGACGAGTATCCTCACAACTTGCGACCAAGCATGTCGGCGAAGCGCGCCATGGCTTTTTGGAGCTTTTCCAGGCTCGTCGCGTAGCTTATGCGCACATAGCCGCGTCCACATTCGCCGAACGCCTCGCCCGGCACGCAGGCGACTCCATGTTCCTTCAAGAGCCGCATGGCGAAATCCTCGCTCGTAAGCCCAGAGGAACGCACATCTGGGAAGAGGTAGAACGCACCCTTGGGCATCAGCGTCTTCAACCCCAGCGCATTCAAGGCCGGCACGAGATAATCGCGGCGCTTCTTGTATTCGCGGCGCATCCGCGCCACGTCCGCATCCCCGAAGTCCATGGCTTCCACGCCCGCCGCCTGCGCCAATGTCGGGGCGGACATGATGCCGTACTGGTGGATCTTCATCATCGCGTCCACAATGTCCGTCGGTCCGCAGGCGTAGCCGAGCCGGTAGCCCGTCATGGCCCACGACTTCGAAAAGCCGTTCAGCAGGATGACGCGGTCGCGGTATTCGGGGAAGGACGTAAAGGAACAGAGTTTCTCCCCGTCCGCCACCTCGTAGTTGAGTTCGCTGTAGACCTCGTCCGCCAGCAGGATGATGTCATGGCGCTTGCAGAAGTCCAGAATGGCGAGATAATCTTCTTTGACCAACGTCGCGCCGGTCGGATTGCAGGGGAAGTTCAAGAGGAGGGCCTTCGTGCGCGGTGTGACCTTCTTTTCCAGCGCCGCGACGGTCAGGCGGAAGGCGTCCTCCGCGCGCGTCTCCACCGCCACCGGCACGCCATGAGCGAGGCGGATCGTCGGGCCGTAGCTCACGAAGCACGGCTCGTGGTAGAGCACCTCGTCGCCCGGCGAACACAGCGCGCGAATGGCGAGGTCGATCGCCTCCGAAACGCCGACCGTGACGAGAATCTCCCTTTGCCAATCGAACGCCGCGTCGAACCGCCGCGTCAGGTAGCGCGCAATCGCCTGACGGATCTCGGGCGTGCCGAGGTTGGAGGTGTAGTGCGTGCCGCCGTTCTCGAGACACGTCACCGCGGCACGCGAAATGTGCCACGGCGTATCAAAGTCCGGTTCGCCCACGCCGAGCGAAATGACGTCCTTGGACTGCGCGACGATATCGAAAAACTTGCGGATGCCGCTCTTGGGAAGTTCGGCGACATGCGGGGCGACGCGCGGCTTCATTGCACGCACCCCTTCCGTTCCGCGCGTTTCGCCGCCAGGCGCCGCTCCACGGCGGGCGTCACGAACGGCGCCGTATCCCCGCCGAAGCTCACCAGTTCCCGGACCGTCGAAGCCGTCACGTACGCAAGCTGGGCGCTCGGCATCAGGAAGAGCGTCTCCAAATCGCCCGAAAGCAGGCGATTGGTGAAGGCGAGCTGCGACTCGTACTCGAAATCGCTGTACACCCGCACGCCGCGCAGGACGATCCGCGCGTCCACTTCCCGGCAGAAATCGACCAGCAACCCGTCCAGCCGACGGACCTCCACATTGTCGAGCGCCGTCGCCGCGACATCTTCGCGGATCATGTCCATACGCTCTTCGGCGGGGAACAGCGCATATTTCTTGGTACTGGTGGCCGCCACGGCGACAATGATCTTGTCGAACAGGCGCGCGGCGCGCACGATAAGGTCGAAATGACCCTTCGTCATGGGATCGAATGTTCCCGGATAGACTGCTATCTTCTCAGACATGCCTACTATTATACCATATCCAGCCGTCGGACGGAATAGGCAGAATCTTCCGCGGGACGGAAACCTCGCGCCGCCCTTTCGGGGTCCGCCCGCTCCACAATCTACAACCCTACGCACCTCGCCTAAAAAACACGTCCCCCGCTTCGCAGCAGGGGGACGGCGCCGGAAAGGAACGGGGATGTCGTCCCCGCCTCCTCTCAGTAGTTCTCGGCTTCGATCTGGAAGAAGGACTGCGGATGCGCGCACACCGGGCACACGTCCGGCGCCTTCTCGCCGATGTAGATATGGCCGCAGTTCCGGCACTGCCAGCGGTTAGGCCCCACCTTCACGTAAACTTCGCCCTTCTCCACGTTCGCCAGAAGCTTGCGATAGCGCTCTTCGTGATGCTTCTCGATGGCGGCGACGCCCTCGAACAGGCGGGCAATGGCCTCGAAGCCCTCTTCGCGCGCTTCTTCGGCAAAACGCTTGTACATGTCGGTCCACTCGCCATGCTCGCCTTCCGCCGCGGCGGCGAGATTGGCGGCCGTCTTGCCGAGTCCGCCCAAAAGCTTGAACCAAAGCTTCGCATGCTCCTTCTCATTTTCCGCCGTCTCGAGGAAAAGCGCCGCGATCTGCTCATATCCCTCTTTCTTGGCGACGGACGCGAAATACGTGTACTTGTTGCGTGCCTGCGATTCGCCCGCAAAGGCGAACGCAAGATTCTTCTCTGTCTTTGTGCCTTTAAGTTCCATGATTGCCTCTTTCTAGTTTGGTTAGAAAACAGTTCTAGTATAACCTATTCCGCCGTACGCGTCAACCCCCCTTCCGATTCTGGAGTCTCCCGAAAAGTGCACCCTGTCGTGAGACACCCGGGACAGGTCGTTCCGAGGGGTGGAGAGCGAAAGCGAAAAAAAGAAGGATCGGCTCTCCCGTGTGCTTGCAACGGGGTGTCCGTTCCGGCGCAACGGGGGGTGGCTCGGGGTAGGAAGCGGACTGTATCCGGACTCTTTTGGGGTGGCACTCCGCCTGAAGGCCGTTAAGTGACAGTTTTGAGGCGATTTTGCACTAAAATGAAAGTTAGCGCAGACGGAGGGGCAACGCCCCCATCACGGTGCCGTCCGGAATCGTGCGTGCGGCACGTGTGCGTACGCCCCGAGGTGGAACACGCCTTTGGGCGGGTACATTCGCTTATTTGAACGTAGGCGGAATTATCGCAAGGCGCGCGGCGATGACGCGCGCCAGACGTTCATGTCCGCGCGTCGAAGGATGGAGGGAATCCCCCTTCCCGCCGCGCGCGAAATAGGCGTTGTAGGCGGACTCGTTGGGCAGAAGCCCCGATTCCGCGTAAAGGTCGATGAGCGGCGAACTCCAAAGCGCCGCGGCTTCCCGCACGCACTGCACATAGTCCTCGATGAAAAGCCCGATCCGGTTCGCGTAGCACTCGTCCGGCTGGACGTTGCGCGGCCCGAACTCGGCAAAGCCGCGGTGCAGGGGCGTCATGACGACGACTTGAGCGAAGGGGTAGGCCGTTTTGATCTGGCGCAAGGCGACATTGAGGCGTCCGCGGAAGGTTTGCGGGTCGTAAGACGGTTCGCGCTTCTTCACGCGCGTGGGGACCCCGTCTTTGTCCACCGTCTCGACGGATTCCACGAAAAGCGGCCCGAGGGGAACGTCCGCATTGAAGTCGTTCGTCCCGATAAGCATGAAGAGCGCGTCGATCTCCGCACCCTGTTCGGTCTGGGCGCGCGCCAGCTGGGCCGGGATGTGGGCGGACTGCTGTCCGTTGACGCCGTAGACGTGCGCGGCGAATCGGAGCCTGTCGGCGAGAAAGCCCCAGTAGTTGGTCTCGCATCCCACATGGCACTTGTCGGTGATGGAATCCCCGAGAAAGACGACGTTCTTCCCTTCCCATGCCGCCGCGCCCGCAAGAGGAACCGCCGCGGCGTTCCCGGCTCCCGAAAAAGCGCGCAAACCCCAGCACGCGACAACCAGACTAAAAACCAATCTCTTCATTTTCGTTTCCTCCTTTTTGCGTCCAATCCGCACCGTGATCCGGCGTCTGCCCGGCCGCGCGACTCTGGATTTTCGCCACCTCGCGCCGTAGAACCTTGTCCCGCGTCTTCAGGACGATGCGTGCGCTGTCCCCGCCGAAAGCCGCCATGCGCACGAAGTCGCAGATGAACCGGTCCGCCCGCTGAAGCCCCGTCCCCCCGGTGTAGGAGATGCGCAGCCGCCCCTCGTTGCGGACGCTCTCGCGGGGTCCGTCGAAGACAATCCACACGATGTCCAGCGGATTTTCCGCCAGATACTTCTCGGCGTGCGCCCGCAACTGCGCCGGATCGCGCGCCGTCCGCCCCGCGCCCAGGATCAAGTTCCACCCGTCCACGACCACCAGGCGTCCGCCCGGGGGGAGCCGGCCGAGATCGCGCGCGGCGGTCAACGCCAGGTCGAAATGTTCGCGCAGTTCGCCGTTCTCGCGCCGCAGACGGTCGTTGGCGGCCTTGAGCGCCTCGATCTGCGCCTTGAGCTCGCGCACATGCAGGACGCGCGCGCCCAAAATGACGTCCTGCGCCGTCATGCCGTGGCTTCCATCTCGGGTTCAGGCTCCTCGAGCCCGTGCGGAATCGGCTTCCACTTGCGCGAAGGGCGAACGAGCGTGTAGAGGAGCGAACAGGACTGGACGAAAGAGAAAAACGGGAAGGTCAGGATCGCCAACGCCCCCGGACGGCGCTTGTGCCGCGAGAGCGCAACCGCCGCAATCGCCGTGAACCAGCCCATCACGCCCACGAAACCGAGTATGCCCATGAAGAACATGGTGGCCGAACGGTTCGCAAAATCGTCCGAATAAAGCCGGTAGGCGAAAGCGAGGACGTTGAAAAGCAGGATGAAGGCGACCGACATGCCCGTCAAAATGGCGAAGAAACTGTCGAAAAGACGGCAGGAAGGGTGCCGGACGAACGTGCGCAGCCATACGCCGAAATAGCGCACGACGACCTGCCAGCCGCCGGTCGACCAGCGGGAAAGCTGGCGCCACATGTAACGCATGTCCTCGGGCTGCTCGTCGGCGTACTCCGCGTCGGGCACGTAGGCGACGCGCCGCCCCGCCAGATTCGTCTGGACGGTGAACTCGACATCCTCCACGAGCGTGGAAGTTCTCCAACCTTCCGGACCGAATGCGGAAACAAGGCACGCGAAGCCCGTGCCGGTCAGCTTGCCGGAAAGTCCCAGATTCGTGCGCACGCGGTTGGAAAGTTCGTTCATCACGCCCCAATAGATGGCATACCAGCCCGAAATCAGGTTTTTCGCATAATTGGACGCGTGCCGGCACCCCGTCACCACCGTCTCGCCGTCCAGGAGCGCATCGTTGACCGCCTCGAACCACTGGGCGGAAACGATATTGTCCGCGTCGAATACGGCGATGGCGTCGTATTTTCCGGACGCAAGGACCTTGTCCACGCCCCAGGCGAGCACATCGCCCTTCCCGCGGCTGGGCGTGGCCTTCTCCCATACCGTCGCACCGGCGCGGCGGGCTGTTTCCGCCGTGTCGTCCGTGCAGTTGTCGGCGAGCACGATGACGTCCACGTCTTCGCGCGGATACTTGCACAGGGCGATGCTGCGCACGGGAAGCGCAATGACGCGCGCCTCGTTCCGCGCACAGATGAGAACGGCAAACTTCAAGCGCCGCGTGGATTTCCGGTAGACTTTCGGCTTGCTCAGCAGACCGAAAAGAACAACGAAGGTGGACCAGAAAAAAACGAGCGAAAATCCTAGGCAGACGAAATCAAGCATAAAGGGAAACAATCCTCACTCTAATCCATGCGCCAACGGCGATGCGCCCAAAGATACTGCTCGGGATAGCGCCGCACGGCGTCGCCTAGCCGGTCGTTCAGAACCTGCGTAGCCTTCGCGCGATCCGCCGTCTTGTCGAAGACAAGCGGCGCGCCGCCCACGAGACGGTAGCGGTAGGGACCTGTCCGGACGAACGAGCCCACGACAACCGGGACACCGTAACGGATGGCCAGGCGCGCGGCCGTCGTGAAGGTCAGCGCGGGACGCCCCAGGAACGTCAGCTTTTCGCCGCGCGAAGCATGCTGGTCCATAAGGATCGTCAGGGCGGAACAGGAGGACAGCCACCGACGGACGATATCCGGCGTAAAGCCCCGGTTCTTGTCGATAATCGTGACGGGGCCGCGGAAATGATGGTTTTTCATCCACTTCGCGACCAGCCGGTTGTTCATCACACGCGCAATCGCCATCATCGGCCGCGCGAAAGAAAGGATGTTCGTCGCCGCTTCCCATACGCCATGGTGCGCGCTCACCAGCAGAACCGGCTTGTCGGGGGAATCGAGCAGCAACTTGACCGCCGCGGGGTCCGCCTCCGAGAAATCCAGGTGTTCGCGCCAGTTGGCGGCGCCCACGACCTGCGGCACGCAAAGCGCCTCGCAGACATGCCCCGCCAGATGGCACCACGCCCGCCGCGCGAGCCGCCGCGCCTCCGCCGGGTCCGCCGTGACGCCGCTCTTCAGGATGTTGTCCACCGAGAGGCGCCGCCGTCGCGGAAAGAACGGCCACAGGCACGCGGCGAAGCCGCAGCCTATGTCGTACGCATGTCGCTGCAGAAAAGTCATGTCGTCGCCATGCTCTTACGGACGCGTAAAGCGGATCGTCGCCGCGCGCCCGTGCCCGTCCAGCCCTTCGACCGCGGCGAACGCCTCGATCGTGGACTTCGTCTGCGCCAGATCGTCGCGCGTGAACGAGACGAAACTGTGGCGGCGACGGAAGTCGTCCGGCGTCAGACCGTTGAACATGCGCGCCGCGCCCCCCGTCGGCAGCACGTGGCTCGGACCGGCGACGAAATCGCCCGCGGACTCCGGCGTCCAGGCTCCGGCGAAAACGGCTCCCGCCGCGCGCACACCCTTCATCACCTTGAGCGCGTCCTTGGTCATGATCTCGAAATGCTCCGGCGCGAAATCGTTCACGACCTCAAGCCCCGCCTGCACGTCGGGCGCGACGACGATGAGGATGCCGTCCCGGTCGATGACGCGCTGGACGAGCGCTTTGCGCGAAAGCGTCTGCATCTGCGCGAGCACTTCCGCCTTGACGGCCTCGGCCGTTTCGCGAGAGGTGCACACGCACAGCGACTTCTCCCACCCGCTGCCGTGCTCGGCCTGGCTCAGAAGGTCCGCGGCGATCCAGCGCACGTCGACCGACCCGTCCGTCAAGACGGCGATTTCGCTCGGTCCGGCGACCTGGTCGATTGCGACATAGCCGAAAACCTGGCGCTTCGCCGCCGTCACGTAGGCATTGCCGGGTCCGACGATCTTCTGAACCTTCCGGCACGTCTTGGTGCCGAACGCCATGAGCCCGATGGCCTGGATACCGCCCACGCGGTAGATTTCCGTCGCACCAGCCAGCTGGAGCGCATACAGGAGAACGGGATTGACCTCGCCCGTTTTGCCCGCCGGCGTGCACGCCACGATTTCCTTCACGCCCGCCGCCTGGGCGAGCGTAACCGTCATGATGGAAGTCGACGCGAGCGGCGCGGTGCCGCCCGGCACGTAGACGCCCACGCGGTCCATCGGCGAATAGAACTCCCCTTCCACGCCGCCCTTGGGCGTCTTCATCGTCCACGCCTTGCGCAGGGACGCCTTCGAAAACTTCAATACGCGCCGGTGCGCGTCCTCGACGGCTTTGCGGATCGCGGCCGGGATCTCCGCCGGATCGGGCGTCCGTTCGACGCGCAGATTGCGGCCCTTGAAACCCTCGAACTTGGCGACATAGCGGCGGACCGCCGCGTCGCCGTTCTTGCGGATGTCCGCCAGCACGTCCGCGGCCGCCTTTTCGGCTTCCTCGGGGAACGCCGGCCGCGCGTTGAACGCGGCGATGCGGCGATCGCCCGCCTGAACGATGCGGATCATCCTCAGTTCGCGCCCCCGAGCATGCACTTCACGCGCGCCTCGACCGCCAATTCGCCGTTCACGTAGCCCTTGCAGTCGAACACGCCGATGATCTTCTTCACCTTGACGTTCATCGCCACGATCACGAGCTTGTCGTCCGGACGGACGGGCTTGCGGAAGACCGCTTCCTCGACCTTCGCGAAAAGGAAGCTCGCTTTCGGCCCGAGGAATTCCGTCGCGATAAGTCCGCAACCGGCGACCTGCGCCATCGTCTCGATGAGGATGACGCCCGGCACAATCGGGAACGTGGGGAAGTGACCCTTGAAGAAGTCGTTCTTCTCCAAGGTGTAGGTATATTCGCCGATTGACCCCGTCTCGTCCGCCGACAGCAGCTTGTCGACGAAGAGGAACGGCGGGCGGTGCGGCAGAAGCTCGATCCCGGGTTTGTTGTAGACGTTTTTGAACGTGGGGAATTCCGTCAGCTTTTCGTGTGCCATTTTGCGCCTCCTTAACCCTGGACCTTGCGGAAGGCGAGCACGCCGTTGTGGCCGCCGAAACCGAGCGACGTCGAAATCGCCGCGCGCACGTCGCGCTTGACGCCCACGTTGGGCGTGTAGTTCAAGTCCAGCGGGACCTCGCCCTTCGAGGCGTCCACGTCGAGATCGGGTTTCTCGTAGTTGATTGTCGGCGGGATGAACCCTTCCTCGATCGTCAGCGCGCAGATCGCCGCCTCGAGTGCGCCCGTGGCGCCCAGAAGGTGTCCGTGCATGGACTTCGTGGAGGAAATGTTGATCTTCTTCGCCTGCTCGTCGCCGAAGACCACCTTGAACGCCTTCGTCTCCATCTGGTCGTTCAGGTGCGTCGAGGTGCCGTGCGCGTTGATGTAGTCGATCTCGCTCTTGTCGGCGATGCCCGCATCCTTGAGCGCGGCCTCGATCGCCTTGACGGCGCCCACGCCGGACGGATCCGGCGCCGTGATGTGGTAGGCGTCGCACGTCGAGCCGTAGCCCGCCAGTTCGCAGTAGACGTGCGCCCCGCGTGCGCGCGCATGTTCCTCGCTCTCCAGGATGAGCGCCGCGGCGCCCTCGCCGATCACGAATCCGTCACGGTCCGCGTTGAACGGACGCGACGCCTTCTCGGGCGTGTCGTTGAAGTGCGTCGAAAGAGCCTTCATTTTCATGAAGCCGCCGACCGTGAACTCCATGACCGCCGCTTCCGTGCCGCCGGCGATGACGACGTCCGCGCGGCCGGCGCGGATCATGTCCAGCGCGAAGCCAAGCGCATCCGTGGACGAGGCGCACGCCGTCACGACGACCTGGCACGGACCGTGCGCGCCCAGCGCAATGGCGACGTTGCCCGCCGACTCGTTCGGGATGAGCTCGGGCACGGCGAGCGGAGAAAGGCGGTCCGGTCCGCGATCGAAGAGGATCTTGTAGTTGTCGCCCGTCACATCGAGTCCGCCGATGCCGTTGCCGAACAGCGTCGCCACGCGGTCCATGTCGGGATGGTTGTCGGCCGTGTAGCCCGCGTCCGCCCAGGCTTCCTTCGCCGCGGCGACCGCGTACTGCGAAAACGGCGCCATGTGGCGCGCCTCGCGCTTGTCGACGAGACCCGAATCGATCGCGTACTCCTTGAAGTTCTTGACTTCGCCCGCGATCTGGCTGGTCACGCGGGACGGGTCGAACTTCGTGATGCGCGTAATGCCCGACTTGCCGGCCTTGATGTTGGCCCATGCCTCTTTCTTTCCGTTTCCGCACGGGCAGAGCATCCCAATACCGGTAATCATGACTTTCTTCATCGTTGTTATCCTCTTTATCTCAAGTTATATTGTTGATTCGTTTCTCAAAGATTCGGCCACACGCAGTAGGTCCCGCCGTAGGTGAGGCCCGCGCCGAAACCGACCATTACAATCTTCATGCCGTCCTTCAGCTCGCCCGCCTGCACGGCCTGGTCCAGCGAAATCGGGATGGACGCCGCGCTCGTGTTCGCCGTCGTGGCGAGATTGAGCCAGAACTTCTCGAGCGGAAGCTTCATGCGCCGCGCCACCGCCTCGATGATGCGCCCGTTGGCCTGGTGGGCGAAAACGCGATCCAGTTCCTCCGGCGTCGTGCCCAGCTTGGCGCACAGATCGGCCGCCACCTTGGAAAGCGTCCGCACCGCGAACGCGAAAACGTCGTGCCCCATGAGCACCAGCTGCGGCAGCACGGGCTGGAGCTTCGCCGGGACCCCCGTCGCCGGGTCGATCGGCAGCGCGTCCTTGCACCCGCCCGAGCGCGTGATGAAATGCGACCCCTGACCGTCCGCCCCCAGAATCGTGTGTGCGCGCGTCTTCGCGCTCGCCACCCCGGGCGCCTCGTCGTTGCCGAGGACCACCGCCCCGGCGCCGTCGCCGAAAAGAATGCAGCTCGAGCGGTCAGTCCAATCCAGGATGCGCGTCAGGCACTCCGCGCCGATCACCAGCGCCTTCTTGTCCGGATAGAAATTCACGAATCCGCGTGCCTGCTCGAGCGCGTAGACGAACCCCGCGCACGCCGCCTGCAGGTCGAACGCGCCCGCGTTCGCACACCCCAGAATCCCCTGCACGACGCATGCCGTGGACGGAAACGGATTGTAGTCCGGCGTCGAAGTCGCCACGACGATCAGCCCGACGTCCTCCGGCTGGACGTGCGCCGCCTCCATCGCCTTCTGCGCGGCTTTCGCCGCCATCGTGGACGTCGATTCACCCGCGTCGGCCACGTGGCGCGAGTGGATGCCGGTGTGCGAAAAAATCCATTCGTCGCTCGTGTCGAGCGACTTGGCGATGTCGTCGTTCGTGACGATACGCGGCGGCAGGTAGCTGCCGGTTCCTAGTATGCGAATGCCCATCTCTATACTCTATTTGTGCGTCTATGCAATCTGCTTCCGACAATTATACCAAAACTAGACTGAAAATGGGATTACCTCAACGGCTAAACCCCAAGCAGGCAGGGGGAGCCCCCCGTTGCGGAGGCCCCCCGTTCTCCCGGAAAGCCGCCTCAGTGCCCCGAACCGAACATGGCCGGATCGAAGTTGAAGAAGACGAAAACCGGCAGAAATCCCGTCTCGTTGAAGCAGATGAGACCGAACTGGAGCGCCGCGCTCTTCGCGCGCGTCACGAAGCCGACCTGCGCACCGTTGCGGAGCGTCCCCGTCTCGCTGTAGCCGATAGCGCCCTGCACGCCACCGTCGACCTTGTCGGACTTCGTCGCCGCCAAGCCGATCTGCGCGCCCTTCACCGTCCCGTTCGAACAGCCGATGCCGAGCGCACAGCCTTTGATGTCCTCTTTGCCGCGGCCGAACCACCAATCCCACGTGCAGTCCGCCTGTGCAACCGCCACGGACGCGACGACACCCAGCAACATAATCAGTTTCTTCATCTGAATCTCTCCTTATTATATGTTTGGACTCTTTGCCTCCGGAAACCATCCAAAAGCACCTTTATTATACCAAACTTTCCGCCCCCGCGCCACCCCCCTCGTCCGGCATGCCGGCGGCGGATTGGCTTCCTCACGGGGAGCCGCCCAAAACTCCATGGGATTTGCACAAACCCCCCGTGGGGAAACAGGCCTCCCCTACAGGCAGTAGCGGACGAGTCCCAGGTACTCTTTCCACAACGCGGCGTTCCGGTTGAACGCATCCACCGACGGATACCACTCCGTCGCCTTGAACGGCGCGCCCTTGCGCGAGGCGAAGTCGCACGCGGCGGGGACGACGTCCAGCTCCGGCGCATAGCGTGCGCACAGCTTTTCCGCGCGGCGCATGTGCCAGGCGCTCGTCACGAGCAGAATCTTCACGCGCGGCTTTCCGGGGAACTTACGCCGCAGGAGTTGCACGGTCAATTTGACGTTTTCTTCGGTGTTGCGCGCGTCGTTCTCGAGGAGAAACGCCGCGTCCGGAACCCCCAGCGCGCGCAAAAACGGCGCATCCGCCTCCGCCGCGCCTGTTCCGGTCGGGATGACGTAAGGCGCCTTTCCCGCGGCGAAAAGCCGCGCCGCCTGCCAATTGCGCGCCGCGGAGTCCGACAAGTGCGGATAAAGCCACTGGTCCGCGTCGAAACCGGCACCGCCGCCGAGCAGGACGATGGCATCCGCTTCAGAGTAGTCCGCGGCGTTTTGGAAGCGTTGCGCCGCGTAAGGTGCCTCCAGTCCCCAGGCGAGCGGACGCGTCACGAGCGGCGAAGACCAGACGAGCAGCCAAACGAGCGCCAATCCGCCCCAGAGCCGCGAACGGCGGCGGAAGACGAGCGCAAGCGCGATCAGCGCGAAAACCTGCGCGAGCGGATTGAGAACAAGCCACGCGGCCTTGTTGAGGTAGTACATCTTTTAGGGTCCTTATGGGATGGGTGGTCCGGATTCCGTCACAGAACCGCCTGGAACCGGGCCACCCAGTCCTGCAAACGGGCGGTCGTGTCGCATTCCACGATAAGCCGCAGGTAGGGTTCCGTATTCGATTTGCGCACGTTGAACCACCCCTCCGCATACTCTACGCGGATGCCGTCCATCGTCTCGCGCCCCGTTTCGGGCGGCAATTCCTTTTCCGCGACGGCGAGGATGCGCGCGATCGCCGCGTCTTTGTCCGCGACTTTGAAGTTGAGTTCCCCCGAATTCGCGTAGCGTCGGGCGACAGGGGCGACCATCGCCGAGAAAGACTGCCCTTTCGCCTTGGCCAAAGCCGCCTCGCCCAGAATGCGCGTCGCGGCGAGAACGCCCGAGTCGCACCCGGCGAATTCGCGGAAATAGTAGTGTCCGGCGAGTTCCCCACCGCACAACGCGTGGACTTTCCGCAGGATGGGCTTGGCGAAGGCGTGCCCGACCGGCACCATGACAGGTTCGCACCCCATCACCCGGATGGCCTCGATCGCCGCGCGCGAGGTGCGGACGTCGTGGATGATGCGCACGGGATTCTCGGGCGGCGCGGTCCGCAGCGTCGCCTGCGCCACGAACGGAACCAGGTAGTCCGGCTGGACGAATTCCCCGTTTTCGTCCACGAACATGGCGCGATCGGCGTCCCCGTCGAAGATAACGCCGCAATCCAGCCTGTTTTCGCGCACAAACGCCGCGATTTGTGCCCGCGCCTCGGCCTTAAGGGGGTTCGGACTGTGGTTCGGAAAGCGTCCGTCGGGCGTCGCGTTCAGAAGCGCGGCGCCGGGGAAGAGCTCCGCCGCCAAAAGTGCCGCGGCGCCGTTGGAACAGTCCACCGCCAGGCGCAGTTCGCCGAAATCGGGCGCATGTTCCTTCTGCCAGGCGACATACCGCGGCAATGCGTCCGGAACGGGCGTTGCAGGCGGCTCGGAGGATTCGGGGTCGTAGGTTGCCGTATCGGACAGCACAAGATGTTCGACCGCGCCCAGCCCGTTCGCGTACCCGACCGGCAAGGCCGTCTTCATGGACACCTTCAGCCCGTTGTCCGCGGGCGGATTGTGCGACGCGGTGACCATGACGGACCCGTCGAAACCGTCCGCCGCGGTGAAGAAGTACACCATCGGCGTCGTGCAGTGCCCGAGATCGGAAACTTCCGCCCCGGCTTCGACAAGCCCCGCCACAAGCGCCCGCTTCACCGCGTCGCTTGTCAGCCGAAAGTCCCGCCCCACCAGCCAGCGTTTGCCCGGGACGACCCGCGGCAGGGCGCGCCCTACCCGATAGACCGTCTCCAGCGTGAAATCGATCCCGAAGGTCCCGCGCATGTCATATGCCTTGAAAAAACTCATTTCCCGACTCCTCCTCCTTGCAAATCCGGACGCCGCTCCGCCGTCAAACGCCGCGCTTCCGAAAGCCGCCACGCCTCTATTTTCGCATGGTCCCCGCTCAACAGGATGTCCGGAACCTTCATGCCGCGAAACTCGGGCGGATGGGTATATTGCGGCGGCTCCAGCAGCCCGTGACGCCCGAAACTCTCGTCCGCCGTCGCCGCCGGACCACCCCCCAGGACACCCGGCAGGAGCCGCACGACGGCATCCGTCAT
>DBKW01000008.1:31412-37932 GCA_002298665.1 Verrucomicrobia bacterium UBA740
ACGCGCGGGACGGAACCCGGCGCGGCATGGGCGCGGCAGTTTTCCACCGCCTCGAACCAGGGACCGCACATCATCAGCATGCCCGGTCCGCCGCCGTAGGGCTTGTCATCCACTTTCCGGTGTTTATCGTGGGCAAAATCGCGCAAATCGACGAGATTGACCGTGCACGCCCCCTTCCGGACGGCGCGCGCGACCATGCTCTCGGTCAGAAAACCCGCGAACATGCGCGGCTGGACGCTGATAATGTCAATCTGCAACATCTCTTCTCTTACACTAAGGCGAAAAATCCTTCGCTCTTGATTATACCATAATTTGCTCACGGGTGGAACGACAATCCCGACAATCGCCAACGCACTCGCCCCTCTACGCACCTTCACGGACACTTCCATGCGGTCCGCTCAGTTTGGACGGCGCTTACGAAGCGGCAGTCTCCCGCCGAAGGCTTCCGGCGTTTATCATGCGCGGCTTGGGGGGTCAATTCTCGGCGTAAGCACCGAGAAAGACGAAATGCTCGATTTCCGGATCCAGCGACAACTCCGACAACAGGCACAATACCCGCGGATCGGTCGGGGTCGCGTCGAAGTCGAACGTAAAGCGGAACTCGAAATCCATGCCGGGGATGGGCCGCGATTCGAGCTTCGATAGATTGACGTCTATGGACGCGAACTTGGAGATGATCGCATTGAGCGAGCCGGGATGATGCGGCAAGGTCAACATCAGGCTGAGCTTGTTCGCGTCCGGATAGATCTCCAGGTTCTTCGAAATGCAGATAAAGCGCGTATAATTGAACGCCGCGTCCCCGATGTCCTCGGCTATGACCGAAAGTCCATACAGCTCGGCGCAGGCGCGCGAAGCGATGACGGCCGCCTCCTTGCATCCGCTTGCGGCGAGTTCCTTGGCCGCGCGCGCCGTGTTCGTCCCGGGAACGACGCTTATGGCCGGATGGCTCTTCAGGAAGTTCGTGCACTGGGCTATGGCGTGCGGATGGCTGGAAACGGTTTTGATGTCCTCCAATCTCGCGCCGGGCACGGCCAAAAGCACGTGGTTGACCTTCAGGCGCAGCGCACGCACGATATGGAACCGGTGCTTGCACATGAGGTCGTAGACGGCGGCCACGGTCCCCGCGGCGGAATTCTCGACCGGCAGGACCCCATAGGGGCAATCGCCCTTTTCCACGGCCTCGAACACGCGCTCGAATCCGTCCACGAACCGGATCGTCGGGAAGCGGAAGAAGAGGGACGCCGCCTGCTGGGCGTAGGCGCCCTCGACGCCCGGAACCGCCACGACGGCCCGTGTGGGGAAGTGTGCGGGTGTCGCCGCGCGAGCCGCCTGAATCGTCCGCACAAGAGGCGAATCGCCCTTCAAGAGGACGCGCTGGCGCGCCTTCGAAATGTTGAAGAGCGTGGAAAAGAAGAGACGCGCGTCATTCTCGTACTCCGGCCCGACTTCCTCGGCGACGTGCGAGAGAATCGCACGTTCCCGGGCGGGATCCGTGATCGGCAGCCCCATCTCGCGCTTGGCCGCGGCGACTTCGCGCGAGACCTCCAGACGCTCGAGGAAAAGACGGACGAGCTGTTCGTCTATGGCGTTGATCTTGGCGCGCGCCTCTTCCAGCTTGGTCATAGGGCCTCCACAATCGCCGCACCCATCCCGGATGTGGAAACCGAAGCGCCGCCCGCGGCGATATCCGCCGTGCGCACGCCCCGGGCCAGGACCGTGCCGACCGCCTGCTCGATCGCCGCGGCTTCGGCCTTCAATCCGAAGGAGTGGCGCAGCATGAGCGCGGCCGAGAGAATCGTCGCGATGGGGTTGGCGATGTTCTTGCCGGCGATGTCGGGCGCGGAACCGTGGATGGGTTCGTACAGGCCGTGTCCGCCCGTGCCCAGCGAGGCGGACGGCAACATGCCGATGGATCCCGTGATCTGCGAAGCTTCGTCCGAAAGGATGTCGCCGAACATGTTCTCCGTCAAAAGGACGTCGAAATGCGCCGGATCGCGCACAAGCTGCATCGCGGCGTTGTCCACGTACATGTGGTCCAGCGCCACGTCCGGATACTCCGCCGCCCCCAGACGGGACACCGTCTCCCGCCACAGGCGGGACGTCGCGAGCACGTTGGCCTTGTCCACGCTCGTCACGCGGCTTTTGCGCTTGCGCGCGGCTTCGAAAGCCAGTCGGGCAATGCGCTCGATCTCGGGGACCGAGTAGGCCATCTTGTCGCACGCGCTCTGGCCGTCCGACGCGGTTTCATGCGCGCCGAAGTAGATTCCGCCGATGAGTTCGCGCACGACGAGCACGTCGATGCCCGCCGAAACGATATCCGGCTTCAACGGGCTCGCCCCCTTGAGCGCGTCCCACACCTTGGCCGGACGCAGATTGCCGAAGAGCCCGAGCTCCTTGCGCAGCGTCAGAAGCGCCCGCTTCTCTGGGCGCTGCGGACCGGGCAGCGCGTCCCACTTCGGACCGCCCACGGCGCCGAGCAGCACGGCGTCCGCGGCTTTGCACGCTGCAAGCGTCGCGTCCGGCAGGCAGTCCCCGCACAGATCGTACGCCGCGCCGCCGACCGGATAGGTCGTCAGGTCGAAATCGTGCCCGAACTTCCTGGCGACGGCGTCCAAAACCTTCACCGCCTCGCCCACAATCTCCGGACCGACTCCGTCGCCGGGGATGACCGCAATCGTCTTCTTCATTTTCTGCCTTTCAGATAGGCCGCAAGACCACCGGCCTTGATGAGTTCGCGCATGAACGGCGGGAACGGCTCCGCGGCGAAACGCGCGCCGGTCGTCTCGTCGACAATGGTGCCCGAATCGAAATCGATCGAAACCTCGTCGCCATTCCGGATGGCGGCGGCCGCCTCCGGGCATTCCAGGATGGGCAGCGCGATGTTGAGCGCGTTGCGGTAGAAGATGCGCGCGAAGCTCGCGGCGATCACGCAGCTCACCCCGCATGTCTTGATGGCCAGCGGCGCATGTTCGCGCGAAGAGCCGCACCCGAAGTTGCGTCCGGCCACGAGAATGTCGCCCGGCTTCACTGACGAGGCGAACTGGGCGTCGATATCCTCCATGCAGTGCGCGGCGAGCTCCTTCGCGTCGGGCGTGTTGAGATAGCGCGCGGGGATGATCACATCCGTATCGACGTTGTCCCCGTATTTATGGACTTTTCCTTCGACTTTCATCTTAACACACTCCTTCCGGTCCCGCGATGCGTCCGGCGATCGCGCTCGCGGCGGCGACGGCCGGACTCGCCAGATAGACTTCGCTTTCGACATGCCCCATGCGCCCGACGAAATTGCGGTTCGTCGTCGCCACGCACCGCTCGCCCTTGGCGAGAATGCCCATGTGGCCGCCCAGGCACGGTCCGCAGGTCGGCGTCGAGACGGCGCAGCCGGCCTCGACGAATATCTTGAGGAGGCCCTCCTCCAGCGCCTGCAGGTACACGCGCTGCGTGGCCGGGATGACGATGCAGCGCACGTTCGGCGCGACCTTCTTCCCCTTCAGGATCTCCGCGGCGATGCGCAAATCGCCGATGCGTCCGTTCGTGCACGACCCGATGACGACCTGGTCGATCTTGACCTCGCCGACTTCGGAAATCTTCTTCGTGTTCTCGGGCAGGTGCGGGAAGGCGACCGTCGGCTCGAGCGCGGCCAGGTCGATCTCGACCGTGCGGTCGTAGGCGGCGTCCGGATCCGCCGCGTAGACGCGCGGCGCTTTCGCGCCATGCGTCTTCAGATAGGCGAGCGTCTGGTCGTCCACCGGGAAGATGCCGTTCTTCGCGCCCGCCTCGATCGCCATGTTCGCGATCGAAAAGCGGTCGTCCATGGAGAGCGCAGAGACGCCCTCACCTGTGAATTCAAGCGACTGGTAGCGCGCGCCGTCCACGCCGATGAGGCCGATCAGATGCAGAATGACGTCCTTGCCGCCGACCCACTTGCGCGGACGCCCCCTGAGGACAACCTTGATCGCCGACGGCACGCGGAACCACGTCTCGCCCGCGCTCATGCCAGCGGCCATGTCCGTCGACCCGACGCCCGTCGAGAACGCGCCCAGCGCCCCGTACGTGCAGGTGTGGCTGTCCGCGCCGATCACCAGGTCGCCCGCCGTGACAAGCCCCTTCTCGGGCAGAAGCGCGTGCTCGATGCCGCAGTCGTGCCCGACCTCGAAGTAGTTGACGATGCCCTGCTCCCGCGCGAAGGCCCGCATGCACGCGCACTGCGCCGCGGCCTTGATGTCCTTGTTCGGCGTGAAGTGGTCCGGAACCAAGGCGATCTTCGTCTTGTCGAAGACCTTCTCCTTGCCGAACTTCGGGAACGCGCCGATCGCCACGGGCGTCGTGATGTCGTTGCCGAGCACGAGGTCGAGCTTCGCCATGACGAGTTCGCCCGCGTGGACTTCGTCTCTTCCGGCGTGCGCCGCGAAGATCTTTTGTGTCATTGTCATTGCCATAAAGAGCCTCTTCTTACTTATCCGTGTGCCCGCCGGAGAGCATGTCCTCCTCGTAGGTCTGCTGCGCGATCGACGCCGCGCCGCCGCCCAGGCGTTCCGACTGGCCCGCCAGCATGCGGTTGACCGCGTCCAGCGTCGAGAGGATGGACCCCTCGATGACGTCCGTCGAGACGCCCTTGCCGCGGTAGACGCCCGCGTCGTCCGAAATCTTGACGTTCACTTCGCCCAGCGCGTCGCGGAACTCCGTCACCGCGTCGATGCGGTAGTCGAGCAACTTGAACGGATGGCGCACGATCTTCTCGATGGCGCGCACGGACGCGAATACCGGCCCCGTCCCGTAGGCGGTTTCCGTCACCTTCTCGCCTTCGCGCTCCAATGTGACGCACGCGGTCGAATACATCCGGTTGCCGCTCGACACCACGTAATTGACGAGCTGCCAGTCGTTCGCCCGGTGCGGATGCCCCACGGCAGCCTCCACGAGCGCGACAATGTCGCGGTCCTCGATCGTCTTCTTGCGGTCCGCAAGCACCTTGAAATCGGCGAAAAGCTTGTCTTCGACCGGCTTTTCGAGCGTATAGCCGAGCTCCACAAGCCGCTGGGCGAAGGCGTGCTGGCCGGAATGCTTGCCCAATACGAGCGCCGTCTTCTTGAGTCCCACGCTCTCGGGCGTCATGATTTCGTAGGTCTTGGCGTTCGCCATGACGCCGTGCTGGTGGATGCCGCTTTCATGCGCGAAGGCGTTCGCCCCGACGATCGCCTTGTTCGGCGCGATCTTCACGCCGGTGATGGACTGCAGAAGCTGGGCGGTCTTGGCGATCTCCTCCGTATGGACCGAGTAGCCCAGGTGGTAGACGTCCGGCCGCGTGCGCAGGTTCATCACGACTTCCTCGATCGCGGCGTTCCCCGCCCGTTCGCCGATTCCGCAGATGCACCCTTCGACCTGCCGGGCGCCGGCCAGGACGCCCGCGAGCGAATTGGCGACCGCCAGCCCCAGATCGTCGTGGCAGTGCATGGAAACGACCGCCTGGTCGATGTTCGGCACGCGCGTCATGACGTTCGTCACCATCGCGGCGATTTCCGCCGGCGTCGCGTAACCCACCGTGTCGGGCAGATTCACCGTCGTGGCGCCCGCCCGGATGACCGCCTCCACCACGCGGCACATGTAGTCCTTGTCCGTGCGCGAGGCGTCCTCCAGCGAAAACTCCACGTCTTCGCAGTATTTGCGCGCATACGCCACCGCGTCCACCGCGCGCTGCAAGGCCTGCTCGCGCGTCATTTTGAGCTTGTACTCGAGATGCAGGTCGCTCGTCGCGAGAAAGGTGTGGATGCGCGGACGCTTGGCCGCCTTGACCGCCTCGTACGCCGCGTCGATGTCCTTCACCAACGCACGCGAAAGCGAGGCGACCGTGATGTCGTCCACCGCCTCGGCGATCGCCTTGACGGACGCGAAATCGCCCGGCGAGGCGATGGCGAACCCCGCCTCGAGAACATCCACCCCCAGCGCCTCGAGCTGACGCGCCATGCGGATCTTCTCTTCTATGTTCATCGAATACCCGGGAGCCTGCTCGCCATCCCGAAGCGTCGTGTCAAATATTCTGATCTTATCCATTGTATCTCGCGATTTTAGGCTCGGATAGACGGGCACAGCCCCGCTTTCCCGACCTCGTCCAATCAATTACGCCACTAGACCTCATTGTTGACTGTATAGTATACCACGATTGCCCTTCTCAGTCAAACGGGGATTACCCCGCGAGGAAAAGTGCACGATTTGCCATAATAATGTGTACCGGTGTAAAATAAGGAGCATGCGTAAAATGTCTAGACGCACGACGCGAGAATATATCGCGCTCAAACGCGAGGAATATCAGAGCGAAAGATTCGCCCGAAAAGGAAGAATACTGGACGAAATCTGCCGTTTGACAGGATATTCACGCAAGTACGTCATCAATCTGCCGAACGGCAAGGTTCGCTTTCGCGTCCGGAAAGGACGCGGAAAGACTTACACGGACTCCACGCGCCAGACGCTCGTTTCCCTTTGGCGCGAGGCCGGATCGCGGTCTGCCGCATGAAAGAAGACCCGC
>DBKW01000008.1:37975-40749 GCA_002298665.1 Verrucomicrobia bacterium UBA740
AACCACATCAAGACCGGAGACAACTCGGTGCATTACGGCGAGACACCCTATCATCCCGACGGGAGGCAATCGCCTAGGCGCTCAAACGTCTGAAGAAATGCCGCGGATGGCGCCAGACGAAGTCCGTCACGGCCGACAACGGCTACGAGTTCCTGGACACTGACGCGACGAAGAATGTCCTCGGCTGCGACGTCTACTACACCCGCGCCTATGCCTCCTACGAAAAGGGACTGCTTCGCCCTCGGCAGAAAAACGGCGGCACCATTCGACACCGAACGCGCCAAGGTGGCATAAGACAGCAAGAAAATGAAAGAAGCCACGCACGCCAGGACCGAAACCACGAAAGGAACCCCAATGAGAATGTTCGGACTGTTGCCAAAAGGACTCAGAAAAATCTTCACCGAGGTGTCTCACCACGCTTGCATTTTGCTTTTACCTTCCGAGTTGCCGCCTCATCGGCCTCTTCCCCAAATAGCAGTTTGTATGCTATATTCGCCCCTTTATTATGCACACGGTGACACAGCGTCATGTCAACATTAGGCTTCGAGTTGAGCACGAATTGGGAATGATCTAAACAGCAACTTTCTTTCCACACGAAAAATTTTGAAAACCCACACCATGCAATCCTTCCACAAAAAACCATCAATGCAATTATCAACGTTAACAAGTAAAAATTGTGATTAACATTTAGTTTTCTCCCGTACAACATGCAGAAATTCAGCAATACCAAACCCACGCCCAGTACTTCCAATATGCATGAATCACACAGAACAAATGTGATCATCGCGAGAACCAGTGAGACTTTCAAAATCCGAAGTTTAACCCCAGAAAGCCTACATTCTGCCAACAAAGATGGCAAGCAAAGCACAAATTGCAAAAGAATAAGCGATCTTATTACTGGATCCATGTCCCCGCCCCCCTTCACTCTGATACGTGAAGTTCAAAAGAGTCTTTCACTATTTGTTTACGACTTAATTCAAACGTTGCGCCATTCGTGACGTCAACATAACCGTTTAGGGCGTCTACTATTGCAGCCGCCGTATGACACAGGACTCCACCAAACACAATTCCAGCAGCTGGAATTGTCCCAATGCCTGTAACAGAAGCGCAACCGCCGCTAATATTGAGGTCAAACCCAATCCTGTTTAGAATATCTTCAAGGCCATCAATTGACTCCCAACGACGTTTTTGCACAAAGTCTTGTCCTATAATGACACGGCCAATTATTGTTTGAATTATATGCCAGTGACAAATTCTTCCCGATTCATCATAAAAACCCATATCGATTTTCTTCTGCGTTTCACTTGCCGGGTCATGGCACTCGCCAAAAAATTTTAACATAGCATCCTAGCCAATCCATAGCGACAGCCGAACTGTTGTTGCAATACGCGAGCGAATTCCAGCCGTCGGGGTAGCCGAGCGGGTCGGCGGTCTGCCACTTGGCGAGGTCGGGGCGGTAGTTCCGGAAGAGAAATATGCGCCCGCGGACGGGAACAAGGGGGGTTGCCGGTGAAGAACGCCACGTCGCCCTCGCCAAACGCCGTCAACGCGGCGACGGAATACTTGCGGCCCCTCTTCGCACCGACTGTCGCGCCGAGGATGTCGTTGAAGTACGCCGTGCCCTTCGAGGATACGACGGGCGCACCGCCGCCGATGTGCGGTTCGTTCACGAACTGTTCGTCGCCGCGCTTCACGAGCGCAAGTCCGTCCCAGAGGAATTCCTCCGTCTTGCCGTTGCCATAGTCCACACGGGCGAGCCGTCCGTCCGGATGGTAGGCGAACGCTGCCGCGCGGCTTGGCTTCGCAAACCACCGCCCCTGCATCACCCTCGATTCGCTTGTGAACTTTGTAAACTGCATTCTCTTAATTCCGATAAACTTCAAACCAATATTCTGATTTCATGGCTTATGCCCCCATTTTCCATTACGCCACTTTTCCAGCGTGCCCAACATCTGGTCTATATGGCGAAGAAAATATATGTCTATGAAAATTGGCAGTCTATTGTCATTATGCCTTATTCTTATGAATCGGCATATCAATGACCGTTTAATTTCAAAAGATAGGATGTGCTCGCGCGACAGAAATATTTCCAGAAATGGTCTACACTTCAAAATCAGCCCCGACGCTCCAAGACAAAGAACTCCTAATGGGTAAGAACAATATAAATTTCCGACCCTAACGGCAACTCTATATCTGTTATTCATAGACTTTGAAAAATCCTGTGTAGTTATAGATGGCATGCTCTTCCAACGGTGTGCCACCACCAACACCAACGCTAAAATCAAATCCCCAATACCCCGTCTCACCAATGTTGAGAGGAATCGCCGTCTCAAATCCAAAGACAACAATTTCTCCGCCTGAAACACCGACAGAAATAGCCTGGTCTGCTAATTCGGCAACATTCTTACTATTTGAAATCTGAATTACAATGCCGGCAGATCCTCCGGCTCCGATTTCCGAGCCTGCTCCACCATTATAGTAGAACCCACAAGTAAAACCATCACTCCATGAAAAGCCTAATGCTATGCCCAGTGAGACTGTTCCTCCTGTCGATGCGCCAGCGAAACCATAAATACCAAGCTGTACGGTCCACAACGAATAAGCATCGAATGCAGTCACAGGTGAGTTTCTGCAATAGGAAAATTGATTAAATCCATCGCAGTAGTCAGTTGGATCTGCGGTCGCCCACTTGGCGAGGTCGGGGCGGTAGTTGCGGAAGAGGAACGCACGGCCAAGACCCGCGACGGCGGGCTTGCCGGTGAAGAACGCCGCGT
>DBKW01000060.1:0-5913 GCA_002298665.1 Verrucomicrobia bacterium UBA740
CCGTTCCGGCGAGACGGCATCGCCGTTCCGGCGCAACGGCATCACCGTTCCGGCGCAACGGGGTAGCCTTCCCGGACTAATCCAGGACGCGCACGTCCGCGATCGTCTGTGCGCCCGTCAGAACCATGACCAGGCGGTCTATGCCGAGCGCCACCCCCGCCGCCGAACCGATTTCGGGCAGCGCGGCGAAGAAATCCTCGTCTAACGGGTAGTCTGCCTCGCCGAGCGCGGCACGTTCCGCCTTCGCCGCGGCGAACCGCCGGCGCTGCTCCGCGCTCTCGCACAGTTCCGTGAAGCAATTGGCGAGCTCCATCCCGTTCTCGTAGTACTCCCACCGCTGGGCGACGCCGTCCCGCACCACCGCGAGCGACGCGCAGGCGGGCGGATAGTCCATCAGAAACACCCCTCCCAACCCGGCCAGCGCCGGCTCGATTTTCGTCGCCATATCGTAGTCGAAGCGGTCCGCGTCGAACGCCTGCCACGGATCCCACCCCGCGAACCGCCGGTACGCCTCCCGCACCGTCAACCGCCGCGGCGCGGCGTTTCCCGGACGCAACGTGTCCATAAGGCGCGTCAAATCGTCCGCTATCGCCGAATAATCCGCCGCGCGACGGTACCACTCGATCATGGTGAACTCGGGATTGTGCCGCGACCCCTTCTCGCCGTCCCGGAAGCAGGGCCCGATCTGGTAGAGGCGGTCCATCCCCTGGGCGAGGAGCTTCTTCATCTGCAGCTCGGGCGAGGCGCGCAAAAACCCGCCCGTCCCCACGGGCGGACAGTCGATGTGGCACTCCGGCGCGGGCGCGGCGATGCGGACGGGCGTCTCGACCTCCACAAAACCCTGCCCGTCGAAGAACGCGCGTATCCGGCGGACGATTTCCGCCCGGCGCACGAGCAGCGCGGGATTACACATACCGTTCCAGGTATTTGTCCAGATACTTGGAAAGCCGCGTCTCCAACCAGGGCGTGACGTGCCAGTAGTCCCGCAGCTCGAGATACTCGCTCACCGGACCGGGCTGCCCCGCCTTGACGCCGTATTCGCACTTGATGAGGATGTTCCGCGCCGTCGCCTCGCTCGAGACGAACTCGACGACCTGCGTCTTGAAGCCGAGAATGCGCATAATCTGCGCCCGGAACGAGTCCGTCAGGATGTCGCAGAGCCGCTCCCGCAAAATGGACTGGCGCATGAGCCCGGCGAACGCACCCTTGTCGGCGAGCGTCTTCTGGAGTTCGTGCTGGCAGCAGGGGGCGGACAGAATGTACCGCGCCCGCCATTCGACGCCCTTGGCGAGCGCCTCGTCCGTCGCCGTGTCGCAGGCATGGAGCGAGACGACGAGATCCGCCTTTTCGACGTTGAAGTCCGAAAGATCCGAGACGGAGAACTTGACCTTGTCCGCCACATCGAGCGCCTGCGCCGTCTTGTTGGCGGACGCGATGACGTCCGCCCGGCGGTCCACGCCATACACGGTAACCTGCGGAATTTGCTTTACCTGCGTCAAATAGAAGTAGAGGGCAAAGGTCAGGTACGCCTTCCCGCACCCGCAGTCGACCACGGTGAACGGACCTTTTGCCCCCGCCTCCACCGTTTCGTCCACGACTTTCAGGAACTCGTTGACCTGGTCGTACTTGCCGCGCATCGAGGCGCGGATGCGCCCTTCGCCGTCCGCAATGCCGATTGCCCGCAAAAGCGCCGCGGAATCGAACCGCGTCAGCGGCAGGTTCTTCACCCGATCGTGCGGTTCGACCTTGGCCTCCCGCGCCATTTCGGCGGAGCGCGACACGAGAACGTGCCCCTTCTTCGTGACGCGCACGTGCAGGTCGCCCGTCGAAGTCATGAGATGCAAATCGCGCGCCCCCCGCTGGGCGATGATCTCCTCCAGGCCTTCCGCCGCGGCGTTCGCCGTCAGATTCTTGACCTGCACCTGCCCTTCGTCCGTCATTTCGGCCTGAAACTTCTTCTCGCCGCCGATTTCGACCGGACGCAAGGCTATCTTGAACGTCTTGCCGTTCCGGCGCACGACCTGCACGAGTTTCATGAACCCCGCCCCCAATACCCGGGTGCGGATCTCCTCCTTGAGGGCGTCCTCCAGCTCGAATCTCTCCATTTTCGCCTATTTCTCCTTGATCGTGCCCTTCAAAACGGCGATGAAGGCACTCTGCGGCACGTTGACGTGGCCGAATTCCTTCATGCGCGCCTTGCCGCGCTTCTGCTTTTCCAGCACCTTCATCTTGCGCGTGACGTCGCCGCCGTACAACTTCGCCAGAACGTCCTTGCGGAACGGGCGGATGTCCTCGCGGGCGATGATTTCGCGCCCGAGCGCCGCCTGCACCGGTATCTTGAACTGGTGGGGCGGGATCGCCTCCGCGAGCGCCTTGCACATCTGAATGCCGCGCGTGCGGGCTTTGGACCGGTGCACGAGCGTCGCGAACGCGTCCACCGTCTCCCCGTTGAGGAGAATGTCCATCTTCACGATGTCCGAAACCTGATACCCCGCCGGCTCGTAGTCCATGGACGCATATCCGTGGGAGACGCTCTTCAGCGTGTCGTGGAAGTCGATGAGAATCTCGTTG
Source organism: Verrucomicrobia bacterium UBA740 (assembly GCA_002298665.1). Lineage (GTDB taxonomy): Bacteria > Verrucomicrobiota > Kiritimatiellia > RFP12 > UBA1067 > UBA1067. Next base: position 2,572 of record DBKW01000060.1, read on the forward strand.
AGCGGCAGTTTGCAGTGCAGCATCACGCGCTTGGCGTCCAGCGTCTCGGTCCCTTCCACAAGCCCGCGGCGGTCCATGACGATGCGCATGATGTCGCCGATCGTGTCGGACGGCGTGATGATGCGCGCGGTCAGCATCGGTTCCGAAATCGTCTCCAGCGCCGAGGGATCGGGCATCTGCAGCGGATTGTCGAGTTCGCGCTCTTCGCCGCTTTTCAGTTTCAGCTTGTACACGACGCCCGGGGCCGTCGAGATGATGTCCAGCCCGAATTCGCGCCGCAGGCGCTCCTGCACGATTTCCATGTGCAGAAGCCCCAGAAAGCCGCACCGGAAGCCGAACCCGAGCGCGAGCGAGCTTTCATGGTGGAACGTGAACGCCGCGTCGTTGAGATGCAGCTTCTCCAAACCCTGCTCGACCTTGGGAAATTCGTCCGTGGACATCGGGTAGATGCCGCAGAATACCGTCGGGTGGATGTCGTGGAACCCGGGAAGCGGCTCCGTCGCCCCCAGTTTCGTCGTCGTGACGGTATCCCCGATCTTGATTTCGCTCGGATCCTTCACCGTGCCGACGATGTAGCCGACCTGTCCGGCCTCGAGGCGCGAAACGGGCTTTTTCGTGGGCGAGAAGATGCCTACCTCGTGCACGGTCGTCGAAACGCCGCTCCCCATGAAGTTGATGCCCTGCCCGGCCGTGATCGCGCCGTCCATGATGCGCACGTAGACGATCACGCCGCGGAATTCGTCGAACACCGAATCGAACACGAGCGCCCGCAACGGGGCGTCCACGCCGCGCGTCTTGGGCGGCGGGATGCGGTGCACGATCGCCTCCAGGACCGCGGCGCAGCCCTGCCCCGTTTTCGCGGAGACGAGGAGCGGGTCGTCCATCGGTATCGCCAGAACGTCCTCGATCTGGCGGCAGACTTCCGGCACGTTCGCCCCGGGAAGGTCCACCTTGTTGAGGACGGGGATGATCTCCAGCTTGGCGTCCTGCGCGAAGTAGGTGTTCGCGACCGTCTGCGCCTCCACGCCCTGCGCGGCGTCCACAACGAGAACCGCCCCCTCGCACGCGCCCATCGAACGCGACACTTCGTAGGCGAAGTCCACGTGCCCGGGCGTGTCGAGCAGGTTGAAGAGGTAGGTTTTCCCGTCCGCCGCCGTGTAATGCATGGATACCGGGTGCGACTTGATGGTGATGCCGCGCTCGCGTTCGAGGTCCATCGCGTCCAGCGTCTGCTCCTTGAGTTCGCGCGGACTTATCGCCTTCGTCAATTCGAGAATGCGGTCCGAGAGCGTGGTCTTGCCATGGTCAACATGGGCGATAATGCAAAAGTTGCGGATATTGTCGAGTGTCATCATGGTTTCGTTCGTCCTCAAATCTCTGTCGGAACCTGCGCGGTGCGCGTCGCTTCGCGCCGTTCGTCCGGCTTGCCGTACCCCCACGCCACCGCGACGGACTCCAATCCATTCTTTGCCGCGGCTTCAAAATCGTTCACGGTGTCCCCCACCATGACGGAATCCGCCGGCGCGGCGTCGAGTTCCGCCAGAACGCGCCGCAGAAGGTCCGGCTTGCGCAAAACGCCGATGGCCGGGTCGTCCCGGTGCATGTCGGCGGTGTAGATCTTCTCGAAAACCTCTCCCCAGCCGAATTTCGCCGCCATCGCGCGCGCCCCGGCGAGGCGCTTGTTCGTCACGATCGCCACGTGCGCCCCCGCCGCCTTCAAGGCGCGCACGCGATCCAGCACGCCCGGATACTCCCGCGTCAGCGGGAACCCGTCCGTATCGTAGTGCCGCGCGAAACTGCCGCGGATGGCCTGCAGCATCTCCGGCGTCCAAGTGTCGGGGAAAAGCCGCTTCGTTATCTCTTCAAGCGAGGGCCCCGTCGTGTACACGTCGTCGAAGTGCGGACAGTCCAGCCCGAGGTCGGCGAGCGCCGCCTTCCAGGCGCGGCGGATATCCCCCTCCGTGTCGGCGAGGGTGCCGTCCAGATCGAAAAACCAGAAACGCTTCATCGCGCGGGAACCGGGCAGACCCCGCCTTCGCAACTGTCCAATGTCTCCAGCCGGAGGTTGCGGAACTCCGCCGCGCCCCCCTCGGACTGCAGTGCGAGAGCGCCCTTCCGCGGCACAAGTCCCGTGACGCGGTTCATCTCCACCCCGTTGAGACGGCTCGTGAGCGTATCGCCCCGGACCTCGATCTCCAGCGTGTTCCACTCCCCGAACGGCTTTTCCGCCTCGGGCGCGGTGCGCAGGGCCTTGCGGATGCCCGAGAGCGCGTCCCCCGCCACATACGGCGTATCGGGCGCCACCCCGGCGATCGCCGCCCCGGCGAGGCCGAAGACGTTCCCCGCCTCGCCGCGGCAGAGCTGGTTCTCGAAGCAGACTGGGATGAACGTCCCCGTCTCGCCCGTCAGCCGCACGAAAACGCCCGAATTCGGCTTGGGCGTCGGACGCCACCAGCGATACTCCACCCGAAACGTGAAATCGCCGAAATCCGTCCGCTTCGTCCGCAAATAGCCGAACGGCGTGCCGGTCGTGCGGATGCACCCGTCCGAAACGGACCACGTCGGCTCCGCGGCGGAATATCCGCCCGTGACATCGTAGTCGAGGACGGCCGTCCATCCCGACAAGTCCTTGCCGTTGAACAGCGGCACTTCCGCCGCGCACGCGGCGAATCCCGCTCCCAGGAGACTCAAAAACGCTAATTTCTTCTTCATGACCTCCTATTATACCAAATATCGCGCCTCGTTGCGATAGGCGGCACGCAAAAGACGCAATACAGCCTTTGCCATAATAATGTATACCGATGCAAAATAAAGAGCATGCATAAGATGTCTAGACGAACGGCACGAGAATATATCGCACTCAAACGCGAGGAATAGCGGAGCGAGTAAGTCGCTCAAAAAGAAAGAATACTGGACAAAGTCAAACCGCGCGAAAAGAGGAGCTCCCCGCCCCAAGCGTGCGGAGCCTCTCGCTCGGCTCCTGAAAAACGAACCGCGCGTAAAGCCGGGAAGAAGCCGGAACCCGTCCCGTCCAGGAAGGAAAGGAGCACACGGTATTTGGCAAACCAGCAACCACCCCCGTTTCTCGCTAGTACACTTTCTATTTGACAAACTTGGCAACCCGTGAAAACGAAAAAAGACATGGTTGACCTCTAGCCGAAGAAAACCCGTCACGTCCGTCCCGGATGTCCCGGTTGTCCCGCTTTAGCCCTCACCCCTTCCTCATCTCCCCACAGCCCCTATCGCCCGGGAGAGGAGTCCGGTCGTGCCCGCGGCAGGAGGCGGATCGTACCCGCGGCAAGGTGGGAATTTTCCCCCGCGGAACACCCCGCCAATACCCCC
>DBKW01000060.1:5975-12728 GCA_002298665.1 Verrucomicrobia bacterium UBA740
CTAACATGCGCATGTTTTTGGACCTCATGCGGGGACCCTTTTTCGGCGCGCCCTGGTTTTGGGGCGATAACTTGCTATTTTGACGCGTTTTGGCATCAGAATGGCGAATTAGCGCAAATGTTAGCCGAGGCGAATTTCAAACCGCATGAGGGTGGGGTGTTCGGTAGACAAAAACAGATCCTTTGGGCAGACCGAAAAATAGCTATTTTAACAGCGTAGCGAGCCCAGAAATGTAGATGGGGTTGCTGGGTCTCCCATCTCGCAGTAAGGACGGCGCCCCCCTGCCCCCCCCCGCTACAATTAAAAGCGGAACCTGCGTAGCCCTTCGCTACTCCGCGGCGTTTATTTTCCGGACAGGCAAAGCGAAGATTTCGCATCTTCTTCTCAACAGGGGGATGGAGCGGGCGAAGGGAATCGAACCCTCGTAAGAAGCTTGGGAAGCTCCTATTCTGCCATTGAATTACGCCCGCAGTGGCGGAGAGAGAGGGATTCGAACCCCCGATACCCTTGCGGGTATGCATGATTTCGAGTCATGTGCATTCAACCAGGCTCTGCCATCTCTCCAAAACGGTGAATAGTATATCAAATTCCGGTGTCCGCCGTCAAGCGGTCTTTGACCTTTCGCAAAAAAATTTCACCACCCTCTCCATGAGCGCCCGCTCGCCACGACCAATCGCGTGCGGGGACAGGGGGGGGGGTACATCCTGCCCGCCCCCCCCCGCTACATCGGAACGGTCTCACCCGCTCCGCGGCATACGGGAATCGCCCTCGCCCTACCTCACAGCGGGCGAATCGACGGAAATCGTCTTTTCAATGATTTGACCGTCACGCCAAATTCTCAGCGTTCCCCCTGCTGGAGCTTGGCAGAATCGACGCATACGCTCTTTTGTCGGCGTCCGGCCATTCACGGCAAGAACCACGTCGCCCGCGAACAGGTCGTTCTTCCAACCCGTCCGGCCCGGCGCGACGAGCGTGATTTCAAGCGCCTTGCGCGTCCCGATCTGCCGTCCGAGCGCCTCGCTGGGCCAGTCGTAGCGGATGCCCATCGGCAAAGGCTCCTTGCGCTTCTTGTAGTACAGCACGCGATAGGCGTTGCACGGAACCGAATAGCTGTAGGGGAGCCAGTCCGTATCCAGCGTCGTCACGGGGACGGTGCGCGGACCGTCCGGACCCCAGACCGTCCCGAAGGAGGTGCGCATGACGGGCACGGACGTCACGCCGGTCGCCGTGTCCGTTCCCGCGTACCAGGTGAAATAGTCGATCTTTTCGGCTTTGAGCGCGCGCCCGAGACGCACCATCGCGCCCGTCCAGTTCTCGTCCGCCGCGCCGGTGAACGCGGCGCTGCCGATGAACGCGTAGTCGTCCGCTTCGCGTTGGGCGATGCGCTGGGCGATATTGGTCCCGGCGACGAGTTCCGCCTGGAGCGGACCCGTATACGGCAGGAGTTCGCTTTCCGCCACATCCGGCTGGGGCGTGTAGTAGGGTTGGATGCTGGCGCACCCGCACAGACAGGCGAGAAATGCCGCGGACAGTATCTTGTTCATGTTTCTCCTTTCAAGCGAGCGGACGCAGCGCCAACAGACGCAATTCAACGTGCTCGCCGCCATACATGGACGTTTCGATCGTGAAAAGCGCTTCGTGGGGCTTGGCCGCGTTCGCGCGAAGTTCGTCCACCTGCTCGCCATGCCCCCACCAGACGGCCCGCGGCACTTTCCCGTCGCGGAACGTGAGCGCGAGATGGCGTCCCTCGATTCCAAGCGGACGCACCTCGCGCAGGAAAAGATTGCGTGCAGCGAACACGGGCTCGGGGTTCCCCTCGCCGAACGGCGCCATACGGGCGATGTCCGCGGCGAGCTCCAGCGTCAGTTCGGGCCCCTCGACCGCCGCGTCGAAATGGAGCACCCCTTCCGCGCATTCGGGATGCTGCGCGCGCTGCCGTGCGCACGCCGCCGCGAAAGCCTCGCGGAACGCGTCCACGTTCGCGGGCGGAAGCGAGAAGCCGCCGGCGGCGGCATGCCCGCCGAAATGGTCCAGCAAGCCGGCGCACGCATCCAGCGCGTCGCGCAGGTTGTAACCCTCCGGCGCACGCGCCGAACCGCGTCCGTCGACGACGACGCACACCGGCACTGGGCTCTCCCCGAGCGACTCCAAGATGCGCGCGGCCACGATCCCGGAGACGCCCGGGTGTCCGTCGGGCAGATCGATGACCTGCGCCGCCGCGCCCGCGACGACCCGCTTCTGCGCCTCCAGGGACATTCGCTGCTCGGTGTTCTTGCGCTCTGTGTTGCGCAGATCGATCGTCCGCGCCCAGTCGCGCGCCTTCTCGCGATCCGGACAGAGAACGAGATTGAGGGCGTCCATTCCGCTGCCGAGGCGTCCGGCGGCGTTGATGCGGGGACCGATGACAAAGCCGAAATCACGCGCCGTCAGGCACGCCGCCCCGCGGCGCGAAGCGCGGTCGTAGAGTTCGCAGAGCCCGACGGGGGCGCACGACCTGAACACGCGCAGGGCTTCCGCCACCAGGATGCGGTTCTGGCCCGTCAGCGGCATGACGTCCGCCACCGTCGCCAGGCCCGCCAGGACAAGCGCCGCGCCGGCGTACGATTTCGACGCGCTGACGAGGCCGCGCGCCTTGGCGCGCGAGATGAGGGCGTGCGCGACCAGGAAGGCGACGCCGGCGCCGCAAAGGCCGCGGAACTCGGCGGGGCAGGGGCTGCCCGCAATCTCCGCCATGGGATCGGCGACAAGGCAATCCGGCAGGACGGCCCCCGGCAGATGGTGGTCCGTCACGATGACGGCGATACCGTCCGCCTTCAATCGCGCGATGGGTTCCGCCGAGACGATGCCGTTGTCCACCGTCACGACAAGCGCGACGTCAGGATTCTCGCGGCGCATGCGCGCGACAGACGGCTCCTGCATGCCGTAGCCCTCCGTCAGGCGCTCGGGCAGGAAGGGCCGTACCCGCGCGCCGGGCACCGCGCGGATCGCCAACGCGAGAATAGCCGTCGCCGAGACGCCGTCGCAGTCGTAGTCGCCGAAAACGACGATTGGCGCGCCTTTCTGCGCAAACGCAAGTATCTCGTCGGCGATGCGACCCAACACCGGCCAGGCGTCGGGCGTCCGGAGATTCCGCACGGACGGCGCAAACCAGTCCGCCGCGTCCGGCGCCGTCACGCCGCGCTGCGCCAACAAACGGGCAAGAAGCGGCGTGTAGCCCGCCGCTTCCAGACCTTGCACGGCCGCCTTGTCGACCGCGCGTTCAACCCACCGCGTCAGTTGAAACTCCGCTCTCAGGCGATCTTGACTTCGTGGCACCAGCCGTGCTTGTCGGGCAGATCGCCGTACTGGATGCCCTGCACGGTCTCGTAAAGCTTCTGGAGGTGCGGACCGACCTTGTCCGGGTCGGAGATGCGGATCACCTCGTCGCCGCGCGTGATTTCCCAAACCGGCGTCACGACGACGGCCGTGCCGCAGGCGGCGACTTCGGCGAAGTCCTTGATTTCCGTGTAGGGAACCGGACGGCACTCGACCTTCCAGCCGAAGTCCGCCGCGACCTGCTTCAGCGACATGTTCGTGACGGAAGGCAGCACGGAGTGGCTGTCCGGCGTCACGTACGTGCCATCCTTCTTGATGCCGAGGAAGTTGGACGTGGAGAATTCCTCCACGAGCGTGTGGGTCTTGGCGTCCAGATAGAGCTCGACCGGCCAGCCGTCGTGTTTCGCCTTCTCGTGGGCATACAGGCTCGCGGCGTAGTTGCCTCCAACCTTCACGTCACCCATGCCGTGCGGCGCGGCGCGGTCCCAGTTGTCCAGGATGACGGCGCGCACCGGCTTCATGCCGCCCTTGTAGTAGGCGCCGACCGGCATGCACATCATGAGGAAGGTGTACTCCTTGGCCGGCGCGACGCCGATTTGCGGACCCGTGCCGATGAGAAGCGGGCGCAGATACATCGACCCGCCCGTACCGTAGGGCGGAACGAACTCTTCGTTGGCGGCGACGAGCTTTTCCGCCGCCTCGATGAACATCTCCTCGGGCACGGGCGCCATGACCGTGCGCACCGCCGTGCGGTGCATGCGCTTGGCGTTCTCGTCCGGACGGAAGATCGCGATCTTTCCGCTCTTCTGGCGGAACGCTTTCATTCCCTCGAAGCATTCCTGGCCGTAGTGCAGACAGGATGCGCCGATATGCATGGTGATGTAGGGCTCTTTCACGAACTCGAGCGGACCCCATGCACCGTCTTTCCACACGCTCCGCACGTGGCAGTTGACGTCCGAGAAGCCGAAACCAAGCTTCTCCCAATCGATATCAGTTCTGGGCATTTGCCAATTCCTTTCTTGAAATCAACTCTACATATTATAGCACATCAGTTCCGTCTCTGGAAGAGAGGAGCCGCAATTTCGTAAAGCTCTCGGTCGCGCTGGATAAGCTCGAGGGTCTGCTTCTGGTTCGTCGCGAGCGCCGTCTGCAGGCTGCGGAGCGCGGCTTGCCTGCGCCCGGTCTTGTACTGGATCTTGGCGAGCGCCGCCCAGGCGGACATGTCCTCGCGCGGCGCCTGGCGCAGATACTTGAGCAGCGCCTGTTCGGCCTCGGCCAGATACCCGCCTTCGGAAAGAACCGCCGCGAGGAACAGGAGTTCCGTCTTGTCCGTCGCCGAAGCGACGTAGCCCTTCAGGATTTGGGCGGCGTCAGTTGCGCGTCCCAGGGCGCGGTAGGCTTGCGCCAGGCGGTAGTCTTCCGGGCGCGACAGCGTCTTCTGGACACGTTTCTTCGCCTCGAGCGCCGTCACGTCATCCAGGAGCGCGCGCACCTGCACGACATAGTCGCGCACGCCGCGCGTACGGGTGTTGTTGGGATCTAGCGCGTCCGTATAGTCCATCAACTCCAGCACCTTGTCCCACTGGCGGGAAGGGAATAGGATCTCCTGCACGTAGCGGAACGTCGCCTCGGGCGAGGCCGGATAGAGCAGGCAGGCCTCGCGGAACGCCTGCGCACCTTCCGCAAAGCGTCCCTTCTTGACGTAGAGCCCGGCGATGGCCGCGCGGAGCTTCGAGAAGCTCTTCTGGCCGGCGAAATCGCGGCGGTACATGGGGTCGTTCAGAAGCCGGCGCGTGTACCAGTCCCAGAAGTCGGCGTCCTTGGCGGCGACCGCGGGGTCGTAGGGCGTTGGATCCTTGTTGATCTTCATGACGAGACCGTGCGGCGAGAGGTAGTCGTACATCCAGGGGATGACATAGCTCTCCTCCACATAGAAGGCGTGGCGCAGACGGTCGTGGTCGAACATCATCTTCGTCAGGATGCCGTTGATTTCCATGACGCCCAGGGCTCCCGTGACCTGCACGCGGCCGTTCTCGATCTTGAGGTCGCCGTTGGCCGGGCGTACGCCGCGCTGGACCTCATCCACGTAGATGTTGAAGGCCTTCGCCGAATCCTCCTTGGACGGAATCCAGATTTCATCGCCGTAGAGGTCGCGCTCGACCGACATGTAGGTATCGTCCGCAAGCGCGTTCTGCGTGATGAGATAGACGTCGGGACGGTAATTCGCCGCATAGATCATGTAGGTCGGGACGAACCGCCCCGGATCCGTGCCGCCGAAGAAGATCGAGAAGTCTTCCATCCGCTCGGGCCAGTTCGGGTCGGGAAGCGGCTCCTCGTCCGCCAACAGCTGGTCCTTTATCGCCTGGGCGCCTTCCAGCTGATACGCGCCGAACTGCCAACCGAAGGTGTGGCCGTTCTGCTCGTTGCCGCCCAGCTCGAAAACCATGCGCTCGTCGGTATAGTTCTGGACTATGGGATAGACGGTCGAAACGGCGATCAGGGCGAGCGCCACGGCGACCGCCCAGGCGATCCGTTTCGTCTTTTTGAGCGCGAGCACCGCGGCGAAGACGAGCCCGTAGCCAATCCAGAGCGCGATCATGGCGTGGGACGAGATGAACTTCACCTTCTGGATGAACCCGTCCTGCACGTCGCCCTTCACGTTCGCGAGCAGAATCAACAGGAAGCTCATCATGAGGAAGCAGGCCGCCGCGGCAATCATCCACTGCCAGAAAATCTTGCGGTGCGTCTTCGCGACGACCCAACGCGCCGCGACGAACGGCACCAGCGCGAACGGCACGAGAAGGTCCGTGAACTGCACCATGACGTCCTGGAAGTAGTGCTTCATCTGGCGGCCGACAAAGTCGAAAAACGCCGCGGCGGACGGGAACGACGGGATGCCGATCGCCTCGTACTGTCCGCGCGTGATTGCGTGCTTGAACCCTTCCCACGTACGCGGATAGCCCCAGTTCATCGGCGGATTGCGCAGGTCGGAAACGATGGGCATATACGCGTAGAACGACACGCCCAGCTGCGCGAAGAACGCCGCGCCCGCCACAGAGCGTCCGTTCGGGAGCGTCAGCCAGACGAGCGCCAGCAGGACGAAGTTCCAGAGAATCGGCCACCAGAACCACCAGCTCATGGGATGCGTGAGGCCGTTGAGGGCGCCCTGGCGCAAAAGGATGAACGCCGCGGTCTGCAGACCGGCGACGGGTATCGCGAAAGCGAGTCCTTTGCGGGTGAAGGCGCACAGCGCAATCAAAGCGACGAGCAAGGCCGCGAAGACGAAGGTCGATTTCGCCCACGGGTACGCCGCCCCCGCGTAGCCCTGCAGGGAAGCCGCCGGCACGCTCGCCGCCAGGACAATGGCGACAAGGGCGAAAACAACCGAAACGGCGAGTCCGCGCTTGACGAGGGGCGGGAAACGCGTCTCTTCTGTGT
>DBKW01000060.1:12789-35477 GCA_002298665.1 Verrucomicrobia bacterium UBA740
CAGCCCATAGCGCCAAGGCTCGATCAGCGGCGCAACCGGTTCCGTCACGCCCGTCCAGGCGTTCGTCCCGCGAAAGACGATGGAGGCGAGAAAGAGGAGCAGCGCACCCGTCCCGCCGCCGTAAAGCGCGCACGAGACGGCCCGGTCGGTTTTGTCGCGCGTGCGCTGCACCGCCGCCGCGACGAGAGCCCCCACCAGCACGACGCCGCCCAGCGCCAAGATGGTCGACGAGGGGCACATCGCCGTCGTCTTGACGGGATCGTGCTTCGCGATCACGTCGCTCTGCATGTAGGCGTTCGCTTGGGCGAGCTGGCCGATCTGCAGAAGCTGCCAGGTCATCGCGGCGGGGATCAGATAGGTGACCACGTCCCGGAAAAGCCCGCCGTTGCGCATGAGGATGATGATGGCGAGCGGCACGATCGCGAAGAGCAGCACCTGGTAGTTCGTGAGCCCCAGGCCGAACACGAACGCCGTGACCCACAGGATCTTGTCCGACGGACGGCGCATCCAGCGGTAGGACAGCAGAAAGACCGCCATCAGGAAGAACGCGTTCAGCGAATAGATCTCGACGATCGTCGACTGGGACCACTCGACCGGCGAAAGCGCGAACGTCAGCGCGCCGCCCACGCCGCCGCCGAACGCGAGAATCCCCGTCTTCAGATCCCCTTCTTCGCCCGGTTCGGAGATGAAATCGTGCGCGCTGCGGCTGATGAGCATGGCGGTGAAGCCCGCCGCCAGCGCACCCGCCGTGGCCGAGAAAAGGCTGATCGCCCAAGCCGGCGTCGGGTGCCCCATGTACGTCACCCAGGCGAACATCTTGCAGAAGAGCCAGCTGCAGAGCGTCCAGAACGGATAGCCCGGCGGATGCGGCACGCCGAGATGCGCGCCCGCCGTGGCGAGTTCGCCCGAGTCCTCGAGCCCCACGGAAGGGCCTAGCGTGTAGAAGTAGACCGCGAAAGCAATCGCCGTCGCCGTCCAAAAGGCCGCCTTGTCCAGTTTTGAAAAGAATCCATCTTTCTTGTTCATACGTCAATTCTCACGATTTTTCTAATAATCAACCAACCAGCCGTCACCAGCAAAACGACACACGCGACCGAAACCAGCCCCGCCGGGCTCGCCAGGAACGGGATCATGGTCTGCGGCTTCAAGACGACCATGATCATGCCAAGGACAAAAGGCATGGCCGATACAATGATACCCTGCATCCGCCCTTGCGCCGTCAGCGTGCGCACCTTGCGTTCGATTTTCATGCGTCCCCGGATCGTCCCGGAGATTTTGTCGAAGATTTCCGTCACGTTTCCGCCGGTCTTGCGGCTGATCAAAAGTGCCGTGGTGACGAGCGCGAAATCGTCCGAGCCTACGCGCGCGGTCATGGAATTCAGCGCATCCTCAAAACTCATGCCGACCTGCATCTGCCGTATCAGGATGGCGAATTCCTCGCTCATCGGCTTTTCGCCGCGCTCGACGACGGACGCGAAAGCCTGCGCGACCGAAAAGCCCGCCCGCAGCGCGTTCGTCATTGTCGCGAGAGCCTCCGGAAGCTGTTCGTTGAAGCGCCGGCGGCGACGCGCGTCAAGCCACCGCGCCAGTGGCGAGGCGCCGTTCTGCCAGCCCGACTTTATCTTCACCCCGCCGAGCACATACCACGCAAGCCCGGCGCAGGCGAACGCGGCAAGCCCCGCTATGAGCCACGCCATCACCGGCCGCCCCTCCGGATGCGTTGAATCTGCACATCGACGTCCGCTTCGGGGTCGAACATGCGCGGGTCGACGCGCCACCCGAGCCCAGCGAGCTGGTCGAACCAGGTCGGCATCGCCCCCGTGAGCTTGAACGTGCCGGCGATGCGGCCGTCTTCCGTCAGTCCCGTCTGTTCGAAGACGAACAGATCCTGCATGACGATGCGCTCGCCCTCGAGCCCCGTCACCTCGGAAATCGCGACGACTTTGCGCGAACCGTCCGACAGGCGCGATTCATGAATGATGATGTCCACCGCGCTGGCGATCTGCTCCCGGATGGCGCGCGAGGGCAGTTCCAGTCCGCTCATCAGCACCATCGTCTCCAGGCGCGAAACCACGTCGTGCGGGGAATTGGCGTGCACCGTCGTGAGCGAGCCGTCGTGCCCCGTGTTCATCGCCTGCAGCATGTCCAGCGCTTCGCCGCCGCGGCATTCGCCGACGATGATGCGGTCCGGACGCATGCGGAGGCTGTTCTTCACAAGGTCGCGTATCGTCACCGCGCCCTTGCCCTCGATGTTCGGCGGGCGTGCCTCCAGCCGCACCACATGCGGCTGCTGGAGCCGAAGTTCCGCCGCGTCCTCTATTGTGATGATGCGCTCGTCGGACGGGATGAACCCCGAAAGCAGGTTGAGGAGCGTCGTCTTGCCAGACCCCGTGCCGCCCGCCACAACGATATTCTTCCGCAGATGCACGCAGAGCTTCATGAACTCCGCGGCGTTCGGCGTCCACGTCCCGAAACGGACGAAATCCTCCGCCGTCAGAGACTTCTTCGAAAACTTGCGGATGGTCAGCGTGGGGCCCGTCAGCGCGAGCGGCGGCACGATCGCGTTCACGCGGCTCCCGTCCGGAAGGCGCGCATCCACATAGGGCTGGGATTCGTCTATGCGGCGTCCCAACGGCGCCACGATGCGTTCGATGACGCTCATGACACTCGCGTCATCCATGAACTGGCAATCCGACAGTCGCAGCTTCCCCTGCCGTTCGATGTACACGCGGTCGTGGCCGTTCACCATGATTTCGCTCACCGTGTCGTCGGCCAGCAGCTCCTCGAGCGGCCCCAGCCGCATGGCCTCGTTGAAAACATCCACTTCAAGCCGTCCGGGGTCTATCTCCGCCGGCAGACGGCCATTGGCCATGACTTCGTCGACGATCTGCCCAATGGTGTTGCGCGCTTTCGCCTCGAGTTCCGCCTGGTCGACACCGCTCAGCGTCAGACGTTTCATGTCCAGGCGCTTGAGCAGTTCATGCTGAATTTGTTCCTGCACGCTGCGCCGCAATTCGCGCAGCGGATCCGCTTCCGGCGCGGGTTGCTCCAGTGCGTCCTCTTCCGGAAGGAACGCGGACGTTTCTTCAGGTGCGGACTCCGGCGCGCGTTCCTCCACGTCCTCGTTGCTCACGCGCAGAAGACTCTCGCCGATCTGCACGACATCCCCGCCGCCGAGCTGCACCTCGTCCGTCAGCGGTTCGCCGTTGACGTAGGTGCCGTTGGCGCTGCGCAAGTCCTTTATGGACGCGACGCCGCGCGAAACCGTCAGCAGGGCGTGCCGTTCGCTTACGTCGGGGAAGTCCAGCCGCACGCGGCAGTGCGGTCCGCGGCCGATGAACCATGCGCCGTCCTCAAGCGGGCGGATCTCTCGTGCGCCGTTGACGAGTGTCGTGAGTCGCAGCATTACCGCCCTCCGGACCTTCCCGCCTGGCGCTTGAGGTTCAGTTCTTCGATTTCTTCACGGATCTTGGAGTAGTCGACCTGCGGCAGGCGCTTCTCGTACGAGGCGTCGTTGCGGTTGCGCAGCGTCAGAACGAGCCGGCCCCGGATCTGTTCGGCGAACGCGAGCATTTCCGCCTCGCGCGGCGTGACCTCCAGCGTCACCGTCGAATAGGCGCCGCCTCCGAAACCGGCCGGCGTCGCCGTCTGCGACTTCGCCGTTTCGCGCCCCGTGGCGAGCACGAGCACGTTCTGGAGGAGCGTGCAGGTCACGAGTTCGTCCCGTCCGCCGCCGGACGCCTTCGCATCGGGCAGATTGAACGTCCCGATGACGTCCACATGGTCGTTCGGACGCACCATCCCCGAAACCGCCGCGGACCCGCCTACATTGATCGACATCGCCCGCATCTGCCGGCGCACGTCCGCCGAAAGCCCTTTCGCCCGGGGCGAGCCCCCTTCGACGTCCGACCAGAAGGCGACCTCGCCCTTGCGGTGCGAAATGAGCGTGCGCCGCCCGACGACATCCGCGAGATCCGCACGTTCCAGCGCCTGCCCGCGCATCCCAAGCGCCGGGACCGTCCGCAGCCCCAGGTCGGACCGCGCCAGCACCGTGCCCTCTGGGATGTCGCGCGCGAAGCAGAGCGCGTCGATCGTGCCGTAGCGCCGGCGCAGCGCCTCCTGTTCGCGGCGCACTTCATTCTCCTCGGACGCGATGAATAGCCGTGTCAAGACGACGGCCAGGAGACCGGAGGCAAGCGACAGAACAAGGACGATCCGGCGTTTCATGGCCTAGAAGAGCCCTTTCACCTTCCCCGTCTCGACGTCGACGTCCACCCGGCGGAAAGCGGGCGATGCGCTCGTCCCGGGCATGAGCTTGATTTCGCCCGCGACCGGCACGACGAGCCCCGCGCCCTTGTAGAGGAGGATGTCCCGTACCGGGAGCCGCCAGCCGGTCGGACGCCCCAGCAGCTTCGGGTCGTGCGAGAGCGAATACTGCGTCTTGGCCATGCAAACCGGCAGGTGCGCCGTCTCGGGATCCGCCTCGAGCGCCGCCAGTTTCGCCGCGGCTTCGGGCGCGTAGTCCACCCCTTCGCCGCCGTAGATTTCCTTGACCTGCTTCTCGATGCGCACCGAAAGCGTCTCCGCAAGGTCGCAGAGGTAGTGGAAGTCGTTCGGCTCGTCGCACGCGGCGACGACTTCCTTCGCAAGTTCGAGCGCGCCTTCGCCGCCCTTGAGCCAGTGGTCGCTCACGGCGAACGCCGCACCCGTCTCCTGCGTGATGCGCCGCACCAGGTCGCGTTCGGCGGGCGTGTCGGTGTAGAAGGCGTTCAGGCAGACGATCGGCTTCACGCCCGACTTGCGGATGATGTCGATGTGGGCGAGCAGATTGGCACACCCCTTCTCGAGCAGCTCCAGGTTTTCGTGCGTATAGACCGGGTCGAGCGGCAGGCCCGCCTTCACCGCGGGCGCCCCGCCGTGCGCCTTGAGCGCGCGCACCGTCGCCACGAGCACCACCGCGTCCGGCTTCAGCCCCGAGCAGCGGCACTTGATGTTCCAGAACTTCTCGAAGCCCATGTCGCTGGCGAAGCCGCTCTCCGTCACCACGTAATCGGCGAGCGCGCACGCGAGCTTGTCCGCCACGACCGAATTCTGGCCGATGGCGATGTTGGCGAACGGCCCGGCGTGCACGAACATCGGCTGCCCTTCGAGGGACTGCATCAGCGTCGGCTTCAACGCCCGCACGAGGAGTGCGCACATCGCCCCGTCCACTTCCAGATCCTTCGTCGTGACGGGCTTGCCCGCCTTGGAATAGGCGACGACGATGCGCCCCAGCCGCGTGCGCAAGTCGGCGAGATCCGGACTCATCGCGAGAATCGCCATGACTTCCGAGGCGACGCTGATGTAGAAGCCGGATTCGCACGTGAAGCCGTCCAGCTTGCCGCCCCGTCCCATCTCGATGTTCCGCAGGCCCTGTGCGCAGAAATCGATCGCCCAGCGGAACTGGATACGCGCCGGGTCGACGTCCAGCCGTTTCAGTCCGCGCGCGGCGAGCCACGCGTCGTCGTGGTTGCGTTCGTGCTGCATGCGCGCGTTCAGCGCCACCATCGCGAGGTTGTTCGCGTTCGTGATCGCGTCGATGTCGCCCGTGAGCCCGAGCGAAAGCGCCGTCAAAGGCACGACCTGCGCGAGACCGCCGCCCGCGGCGGATCCCTTGATGTTGAACGTCGGGCCGCTCGAGGGCTGGCGCACGCATCCGGCGACCTTCTTCCCGAGCCGTCCGAGCCCTTCCACGAGCCCCAGCGTCGTCGTCGTCTTGCCTTCCCCGAGCGCCGTCGGCGTGATCGCCGTCACGTCGATGTACTTGCCCCGGCGCCCTTTCCCCGTGCGCGCCAGAACCTTGGCGACGTCCACCTTCGCCAGAACGCGCCCATAGGGCTCCCATTCGTCCTCCTGGAGGCCCAGTTCGGCGGCCAGTTGCGCCGCTGTCTTGAGATTGGCTTCGGCGGCTTCCGCGATCTGCCAGTCTTTCATCTGTGTCGGATCCATTTTCATACGCTTATTATACCACAATCGCATCAGAAAAACACCTGTTTTGAAACGCCGCGTTGGCTAGAGCTGTGAATCCAGATAGGCGACCACCTCGTCCACGAATGTGCTGGGCGTGGAGGCTCCCGCCGTGACGCCCAGATGGCGAACGCCCCGCAAATCCAGCGCGCGCACTTCCTCCAGCGTGCCCGCCCGGAACGCCCGGCAGACGGCGACTTCCGCCAGACGCCGCGTGTTGGAGGAATTGGGGCTCCCCAGGACGAGCAGTGCATCGCCCTTGAAACGCTTGACCGCGTCCTGCCGGTCCTTCGTCGCCCGGCAGACCGCCGCGCTCGTTTCCACCTCGTACCTCGTGCGCAGTTTCGCGAGCAGAGCCTCCACGTCGTCCGCGTTCAGCGTCGTCTGGCTGACCACGCCTATCCGGGGCGCCGCCGGCAACTCCGGATACACCGTCGCCTGCGCAACTTCGCCCAGAATGCCGCGCACCTCGTCATGCCGGGCGTCCCCCAGCACGACGACGGGAAGTCCGCGCGCGGCGAACGCGCGCGCCTGCTCGTGCACGCGCGTCACGAACGGACACGTCGCGTCGACGACCTTCAGGTTCCGCGCGGCGGCTTCCTGCCGGATGCGCGGCGCCACGCCGTGCGCCGAAAAGAGAACCGTCGCCCCCGCGGGGACTTCCGCCAGCGTCTCGACGAAAACGAAATCCCGCGCACGCAAGTCCGCCACCACGCGTTCGTTGTGCACCAGTTCGTGCAGACAGTAGACGGGTCGTTCGCGGATGGCCAGCGCCTTGCGAATCGCCCCGGCGACGCCCGCGCAGAAGCCGCGCGGCTCGAGCAGCTCGTACGTCATGCCCCGGGCGCCGCGCGCTTGGCCTTCTCCCACAAAACGTCCATCTCCGCCAGCGTCATGTCCTTCAGATTGCGCCCCTCGGCCTTGGCCCCGGCCTCGACGGCGCGGAAACGCCGCGCGAACTTCTGCGTCGTGCCCTCGAGCGCGCTTTCCGAGTCCACCTTGAGATGCCGCGCGAGATTGGCGACGGAAAACAGCACGTCTCCCAGCTCCTCCTTCACGCGGTCCGAATCGCACGGACGCGTCGACTTCCGCGCGGCGATTTCGGTCTCCAGCTCCGCCAGCTCTTCCTTGATCTTGGCGAGCGGACCTTCCGCGTCCTTCCAGTCGAACCCCACGCGCGCGGCCTTTTCCTGGGTCCGCTGCGCCTTGAGGAGAGCCGGCAGCGCCGCCGGCACCCCGTCCAGCGCCGAATGCCGCGCTTCCTTGCGGTGCTCGGACTGCTTGATCTGCTCCCAGTTGCGCAACACGGTCGCCGTGTCCTTGGCGTCCACGTTCCCGAAGACGTGCGGATGGCGCCGCACGAGCTTGTCCGAAATGGCGTTGGCCACATCGTCGAAGGTGAAGCGCCCCTCCTGCTCCGCCATGACGGACTGGAACATGACCTGGAGAAGCACGTCGCCGAGCTCCTCAATGTGGTTCGCCTTGTCTTCCGGACGGTCCATCGCCGCGAGGAGTTCGTAGCACTCCTCCAAAACGCACGGCTTGAGCGAGGCGAGCGTCTGCTCGCGATCCCAAGGACAACCCGTCTCCGGATTCCGGAGACGGGTCATTATCTCGTGCAACCGTTCTATGCCGGTCATGGATAAGGTGTCCTTAGTTGGCCGTGCGCGTTTTGCGCAGATAGGGCTGACCGATCTCGTCGAGCAGCTTGCGGAACGAACCTTTGCGCACGTTGAACGGCTTGCCGCCCTTGATGCGCGTGAATTCGCACGCGCGGATCTTCGAGCCCTCGTCCTCGTCCTGCCCGATGACGCCCGAGACGCCCTTGAGTGCGCTCTCGACCGCGACGCGGCAACACTCGTGGATGAGGTTCTTGTCCTTGCGGTTCGGCGCGGCGGAACGCGCGAAATAGCCCGACTTGAAGACCTGAACCTTTTCCGCCTTCAGAAGCTCGCCGAGGCGCTTGCCGATGTACTGACCGACATTGACCTTGTCGAGCCGGGGATGGCCGAACGCGTCCATCGGGACCGTTTCGCCGCGCGCCTTCATCGCTTTGATGATGTCGGCGACGCCCGCGCCTTCCGAAATGAAGATGTTGACGCTGTCGTACTTGTCCATGATCTTTTTCAGGCGCACCGCTTCCTCCTCGAGGTCGAAGCGCGCTTCCGGCACGTACACCGCGTGCACGTCCTGGCGTTCGCGCGTCAGCATGAACTCCGGCAGGAAGTCCACCTTGTCCAGCATCTTGCGATAATACTGCGCCGTCTTGTACGTCAGCCAGCCGCAGTTGCGCCCCATGACCTCGTGCACGATCAGCGAACGCGGGTTGGCGCTGTTCTCCTTCACGACGTTCATGAAGAACTTCGCGCCCTCCTCGGCCGCCGTCCACGCGCCCAGCGACTGGCGGATCGGATAGACGTCGTTGTCGATCGTCTTCGGCAGACCCACCACGATGAGCGGATAGTCGTTTTCCGCCAGATACGCCGCCAAATCCGCCGCGGTCGTGTTCGTGTCGTCGCCGCCGATCGTGTGCAGCACGTCCACGCCGTCCTTCACCAGCTGGTCGGCCGCCACCTTCAACGGATCCTCGCCCTCGCGGACAAGCCCGCGCTTGACGCAGTCCTTGACGTTCGTGAGCTTCACGCGGCTGTTGCCGATCGGCGAACCGCCGTGCTCCGTCAGGACGAGCGCGTGCTTGCGCACCTCGTCCGTCACCGGGATCGACTCGCCCTTCAAAAGCCCCATGTAGCCGTTGATGTAGCCGATCATTTCGACCTCGGGCGCCTTCTTGGTGTACTCGTCGATGAGATAACCGATGGAGGAGCTCAGGCAGGGGGCCAGACCGCCCGCCGTGAGGAACGCAACCTTCTTGACTTCTTTCTTCGAATCTTCTTTTTTCATACGCTTACGTCTTTTCTGCTTAGTGTTAGTGGATGGAAATTCCGAAATTAGAGCGCACGGACGACGCGCGCCATTTCAATCGCGCTCTGCATGGCCGAGAAGCCCTTGTTGCCCTGCTTCGTGCCGCAGCGCTCGACCGCCTGCTCCAGGTTCTCCGCGCTGACGACGCCGTCCAGAACGGGCACGCCGGTGTCGAGCGAAATCTGGCTGAACGCGCGCGCCGTCGTCTCGTTGATCAGTAGCGCGTGCGACGTCGCCCCCTGCACGACCGCGCCCAGACACACCACCGCGTCGAAGCCTTTCGCCGCGACCTTGCTCGCCGCCAGCGGCAGCTCGTACGCGCCGGGAACGCGCACCAGCAGCAGATCGTCCGTCTGCCCGCCCATGCGCACAAAGGCGTCTTCGGCGCCCTTGACAAGTTGCTCGGTCAGAAAACTGTTGAAGCGGCTCACGACTATCGCCACTTTCAATCCCTGGGCCAGAAGCTCGCCATTGACCTCTCTCATCGTGTTGTGATACCTTCTTTATGTTGAAAAATCGACAATTTACGCCCCCTATTATACCAATTATCCGCTTGCCTTGTCTAGGCAAAACTTGCACCCGCGCAATCGCAAAAACCAACGCGTCGGACGCCTAACGGGACAACCGGGACGGACGGGACGCCCGCGATGCGTCCAGACAATCCTGTTTATCCTGTAAATCCTGTCTAAAACCCGCGCATCTAGCCGACGGGGACGCGCCTAGCCGATTCACACCAAAACGGGCGGCAGGGGACTGCCGCCCGCACGATATTGGCCGTGGAGAGCGGGTTTTCGACAGGATTGGGGTCGAGGCGTCCCACATGTCGCGATTGTCCTGCGTGCCCAGTCGGCTAAGCTGGGAAGAAATCGTCGAACGTATCCACGATGCAGTCGGGGTGGCTCTTTTCGAGCGTGGCGCGGCTGTTGGTCGTCACAACGACCGCCACGCGCATACCGCCTGCGTGCGCCGCTTCGATGCCCTTGACGGCGTCTTCGAAGACGAGACAGTCCGCCGCGGGCACGTCGAGCCGGGTCGCGGCCGCCAGGAAGCATTCCGGATCGGGCTTCGAACGCGTATACTGCGACGCGTCGACGACCGCCGCGAAGTCTCCGCGCAGATGGAGCGCGTCAAGTATGAAATCGACATTCGCGCGCGGTCCGCCCGTGGCGACGGCGCAGGGAATCCCCTTCTCGTGCGCCGCGTCCAGAAGCGCGCGCAGTCCGGGCAGGGGTTTGACGTGCGGCGCATAGAGCGCACGGTAGAGCGCTTCCTTCTCGTCCGTCAGACGGTCTATTTCGTCCGCGGGCAAATCGCGTCCGACGATGTTGCGGATGTAGTAGCCCGCCTGGGAGCCCATCCAGTCCACGATTTCCTGTTCGGAGAGGAGGCGTCCGTGGCGGCGCGAGAAAGCCTGCCAGGCTTTGACGTGGTAGGCGCAGTTGTCGACGAGCGTGCCGTCCATGTCGAAGATGAAGGCGCGCGCAGTCCAGGGCGAGAAGGAGACGGGCTCTTTCATTTCTCGAGCCCCAGTCGGGAATAGGCAAGCGGCGTGGCGACACGGCCCTTCGGGGTGCGTTCGAGGTAGCCTTCCATGATCAGGAACGGCTCATACGCCTCCTCGACGGTGTCCGGCTCCTCGCCGACGGAGACGGCAATCGTGGAAAGTCCCACGGGGCCGCCGCCGAACTTGACGCAAATCGTCTCCAATATGCGGCGATCCATGTCGTCGAGCCCGTGCGGATCGATCTCCAGCAGGCCCAGCGAGGCGGTCGCCACGGGTCCGGAGATGAAGTTGTCCGCCCGGACCTGCGCATAGTCGCGCACGCGGCGGAGGAGATTGTTGGCGATGCGGGGGGTGCCGCGGCTGCGGCGGGCGATCTCGAGGGCGCCTTCGGCGTCGATGTCGACGCCGAGCTTGGCGGCGCTGCGCGTGACGATTTCCGCCAGTTCCGGTGGCTGGTAGTAGTCCAGACGGTTGACGAGGCCGAAACGGGCACGGAGGGGCGCGGCGATAAGACCGATGCGCGTTGTGGCGCCCACGAGCGTGAAGCGCGGCAGTTCGAGGCGAACGCTCCGCGCGTTCGGACCCTGGTCGATCATGATGTCGATGGCGAAGTCCTCCATGGCGCTGTAAAGATACTCCTCGACGGTCTTGGCCATGCGGTGGATTTCGTCGATGAAGACGATGTCGCCGGGTTCGAGCGAGGTGAGGAGACCCGCCAAGTCGCCGGGCTTGGTGATGACGGGTCCGGACGTCGTCTTGACGTGCACGCCCATCGCCTCGCCGAGGATGTAGGAAAGCGTGGTCTTGCCCAGCCCGGGCGGCCCCGAGAAGAGCACATGGTCCAGCGATTCGCCGCGGTTCTTCGCCGCCTCGACCGCCAGCATCAGCCGGTCGCGCACCTTGGCCTGACCGACGAAGCCGGAGAAATCGGACGGACGCAACCGGTTGTCGAACGCGGTGTTGCGCGTATTCAGTTCATCGCTCTGTCTTTGGATGCTCATCTTGAGGGACTATTATACCACATTCGGGCGTTCAATCAAGGGCGGCGAGGACAAGGGGCTGCTCGGGGACGGGGTCCGGCGAAAACGCGAACGCCTTCAGGAGTTCCGCCGCGGCGCTTTCGAGCCCCTCGGGGCCCGCCGAGGTTTCGAGCGTGGCGAGCGGCGCGCCTGTGGCGACACGGTCGCCCCGGCGCACGGCCAGCGTCACGCCCGCGCGCGGATCGATACGGTCGCCCGCCTTTTCGCGTCCGGCGCCGAGCTTGAGGGCGACGCGCGCGACTTTCTCGGCGTCGATTCCGGCGACGTGGCCCGAACGCGGGGCCTGGATGCAGAACTTGGCGACGGGCTCGGCCAGACGCCGTTCGAACGCCTCCAGGTCACCGCCCTGCGCGGCGACCATCGCGGCGAACTTCGCGTAGGCGGAACCGTCCGCGAGATGCGCGCGGCAGAGTTCGCGGGCATCGTCCAGCAGGAGGTCGCGCTCCAGGGCGACCATGCGCGCGGCGAATTCGACGCAGAGCGCGGCGATTGGCTCGAGGTTCGGCGGGGGGCCCTTCAGAAGGACGATCGCCTCCGCCACTTCGTTGGCGTTGCCGACGGCGTAGCCGAGGGGCGCGTCCATGTTCGTCAGAAGCGCGGCGGATTTGCGTCCCGCCGCCCGTGCGTCCTGCACGAGCGCTTCGGCGAGTTCGCGGGCCTCCTCGGGCGTCTTCATGAAGGCGCCGCAGCCATACTTGACGTCGAAAACGAGCGTATGGGCGCCCTCGGCGAGCTTCTTTGAGAGGATTGAGCTGACAATCAGGGGGATGGAGGCGACCGTGCCCGTGACGTCGCGCAGGGCGTAGAGTTTCTTGTCAGCCGGGGCGATTTCTTCCGTCGCCACGGTCATCGAGACGCCCGTCTCCTCGACCACGCGCCGGAAGTCGTCCAGCGAAAGCGCCGCGTTGTAGCCGGGAATCGACTCGAGCTTGTCGGCCGTTCCGCCCGTGATGCCGAGTCCGCGGCCGGTCAGGGACGGCACGGCCACGCCGCAGGCGGCGGCGAGAGGCTGGATGACGAGGGAGAGCTTGTCGCCTACGCCGCCCGTGGAGTGCTTGTCGGCGGTCGGGAAGTCCCAGTCGAGGCAGCGGCCCGAATTCTTCATCGCCTCGGTCAAATCGGCCGTCTCGCGCGCGTTCATGCCGCGGCAGCAGATCGCCATGGCGAGCGCGCTCATCTGGTAGTCGGGTATTTCGCCTCGGGTGAAGCCTTCGACGAATTCGCGGATTTCGGCCGAGCCGAGCGCCCGCCCTTCGCGTTTCTTGTCCAAAACCAACTTGGCGATCATTCGGGTTTCCTCCAGTAAGACAGATATTCGATGTTCCCCATCTCCTTGCCGCGGACGGGGGATTCGCACAGGCCGCGGAGCTCCAGGCCGAGCGTCTGGCGGGCGAACGCCACGATGCCGTCGCGCGCGGCGAGGCGCAGGTTTTCGTCGCGGACGAGTCCGCCCGGCGCATGGCCGCGGCCGACCTCGAACTGGGGCTTGATGAGCGCGACGGCTTCACCGCCCGGCGCGAGTACGTCCACGATCGGGGGCAGGATGAGCTTGAGCGAGATGAAGGAGACGTCCGTCACGGCGAGAATGGGCGTCTCGGGCAGATCAGCCGGGCGCATGTTGCGGGCGTTGAAGTTCTCGCGCACCCAGACGCGCGGGTCGACCCGCAGTTTGTAGGCGAGCTGGTTCGTCCCGACGTCGACCGCCATCACCCGCCGCGCCCCGTGCTGCAGAAGACAGTCCGTGAAGCCGCCCGTCGAAGAGCCGACATCGAGGCAGATCTTGCCTTCCGCGTCCAGTCCGAGCGGACCGAAGCTGGCGAAGGCGCCCTCCAGCTTGTCGCCGCCGCGCGAGACGAAGCGGGGCGGGGCGGCGATTTCGAGCGGCGTTCCGGGGTCTATCGGGCGCGAAGCCTTCGTCTCGACCTGTCCGGCGACGCGCACCTTGCCCTCCAGGACGAGCGCCTGGGCGCGGGTTCGGCTTTCGCACAGACCCTTCTCGACGAGAAGAACGTCCAGACGCTTTTTCACTTGGCCGTCTCCGTTTTGGCGGCCGCGGGCGTGAGCATTTCCACGCGGCGGATCGTTTCGCGCGGGAAGGCGCGCGAGACGCCCAGGGCGACCTCTATCTGCATGGACGTCTCGTCTTGGCCCTGGAGAATGCCGCGGTAGATGCCGGTGTCCGTCTCGATCTCGATTGTAGGGACGAACAGCCGGCGCAGGACGATTTTGAGCGGCAGAGTCTTGGTGGACTCCACCTTGATGGTGCGCGCGAATTCCGCATAGCCTTCAGCCTTCGCCACGAGCGTGTGCTCGCCTTCCTTCACGTTGGGGATCTGGAGCAGGTCGCTGAACGTCGCCACCTTGTCGGCCGTGCGCGAAATGCCGCAATAGCGTCCGTCCAGATAGAGCTTGACGCCACTGGGCTGGGTCCGGACCTCGAGTGCGCCCAGAATATTCCGGAGGCGGAACTCTTCGGTGCAGGTCTGGCCGTTGCCCACGACGACCTGCTTTTCAAGGGGGGCATACCCTTCCAGTTCGGCGCGGACCGTGTACGTCCCGGGCTTGAGACCGGTCAGCAGGCACTGGCCCTTGCCCTGCGCGACATCGTCCACGTAAATGCGCGCGGTCTCGGGGACCGTCGAGAGTTTCAGCGTGCCGGGCAAGCCCTGCAGACGGATGAAGACATTTTGGCTTTCGCCCGCGTTGAGCGACAACTCGCGCGTTTCTTCGGAATAGCCGTCCAGTTCCAAGGTCACCGTCGCGCGTCCCTTCGGTATCCGCCGGACGAGCACGGGCGTTTTACCGCGGGGGATGCCGTTGACGGTCACCGACGCGCCGACCGGGTCGCTCGAGATTTGCAGGGTGCCGCTGTCGAGCAGAAGCGTCTCTTTCTTGACGAGCGGCGTGCGGCCGTCGAAGACAACTTCGACCGTGCGCGGCTGGTAGCCGGGCTTCTGGAGGAGAAGCCGGTATTTGCGGCCGGCGTCGAGCGAGGTAATGAGCCGCGGCGTCGTCCCGAGGGAAAGACCGTCCAGCGAGATGTCGCATCCGGCGGGTTCGGACTGCACGAGGAGGAGACCCTTCAGGGGCGTCAGCTCGGCGAATTGAGACGTATAGGCTCCTTCCGTGGCCGTGAAGAAGAGTTCGGCGGGCTCGTAATTCTCCAGGAGGAGCGTGGCGTGGTGGTCGCCCGGGGGGATGTCGAAAACGCGCAAGGGCGTCTGGCCGCGAATCGCGCCCTCGACAAGAACCTTGGCGCCTTTGGGCGAACTTCTGAAATCGACGCGCGTGACGGGGTCGTTGGCGCCTGCGACGGGGCACAGGAGCGAAAGGACCAGACCGGCTAGAAGGTATTTCGCGTTTTTCATTTCGCACCGCCTTTCTTCGCCGCGCGCAGGCGGCTGTCGACTTCGATCAATTTGGCATTCGCTTCTTTATGCCGCGGGTCGTTCTTGTCCGGAATCAAATCGCACAAGATGCGCAGTTGCGCGCGCGCTTCGTCCCAATCGCCGAGGTTGATTGCCTTGTTGGCCAAGAAGCGCTGTTCGCGGTAGCGCGCGGCGAGTTCCGTCTTGGCGGCATCCAGCTTCTTCTTGATCGCGGCATGGTGCGGAGGTTTGGGATTCACCGTTTCCAGATAGAAAAGAGCCTCCTCGTAAGCCTTGATCGCCGCGCCCAGATTGCCGTATTCCACGGCGCGGTCCGCCCACTTGGCATCGCCCGTTTCTTCGCTGGCCTCGCTCAGCGCGGCGAGTTTCTCGCGGGAGTATTGGATGGCCCAAATGCCGAGCTCGTTTCGGGAGAACGTCTCGAGCGCTTCCCGGACCGCCGCGAAGGCTTCCGGCTCGGAGGCATTTTCGACGAGAACGTCCTTCACACCGTTCGCGCGCACGACCCGCACGCGGCGCGACTTCAGTTCGTTCGCGTCCGCCGCGGCGATGCCGCTGTAGGTCGCGTCCAGCGCGGACCAGTCCGGGGACGCGAAGATGGCGTTTACGCGCGCAAGCGCCTCCGGAGAGAGTTTCGCGCTCTTGTCGATATGACGGTTCTCGCCCGGCACGTCGTCGCTCACGACGCGCAGCACGCCGTCCGGGCCGATCGTCATCTGGTAGCGGAAGATGTGGCGGGCGTCGGCTTCGACGCTTTCGTAATAGAGGGCGAACAAGCCCCCCTTCTCCACGGCGAGCGGAATTCTTGTGACGGAGGAATCCGCAGACGGGGTGCCGCGCTCGAACGGGTACCAGAGAACGAGCCCCGCACCCAAAAGGAGCACGAGAACCGGCAAGGACCAAAGGAGCATGCGGCGTCCGGCAGTCGGTTTGCGCGTGCCGGACGATGCGTCAGACGCGTCCGATTGTGGCGCGGGAGCCGGCTCAAGGCCCAAGTCGACGGTCGTTTGGGGTTTCTCCGCGGCGTCCGCATTGACCACGCGCAACCGCGTTTTGCCAATCTCGATCAAATCGCCCGATTTCAGAACGCGCGGCGTTGAGCCAATCTCTTCACCATTTACATACGTCCCGTTCGCACTGGCGAGATCGACAAGGCGCGGTTCGCCATCCGCGAACTCGATGAGACAGTGATTGCGCGAAAGCTCCTCGTCGGCTATGACCCAGTCGTTCGAGGAGGCGCGACCGATGCGGAGGCCCGTTTCGGGAAGCACCATCCGCCGTCCGGCGTCCTTGCCGGAAATCTGGACCAGTTCCATCTTCGTTTCCATAATCGACTCCTTTCTCCCGGCTCCGGTCAGAACAGCCCTTTGAAAGCCTGCGCCACGATGGGACCAAGCAAAATGATGAAAACAGCCGGGAAAATGCACAGCATCAGCGGACCGAGCATCTTCGTGGGGGCTTCGTGCGCCAATCTCTCCGCGCGGTCGAACCGTTTTTCGCGCATCTGCTCGGATTGTATGCGCAAGACCGAACCGATGGAAACGCCCAGCTCGTCCGCCTGTATCAGGGCGAACGCGACGGCGTTCAAATCGGGCTGGCGCACGCGCTTGGCCATGTTCGCAAGCGCCGCGCGGCGCGAAAGACCGACCTGCACCTCTTTCGTCATGCGCAGAAGCTCCTCGTTGAGCGGGTCCATCCTGCGCGCGGAACAGTTGCGCTGCAAGGCGCCCATGAAGTCCATGCCCGCCTCGACGGAAAGCGTCAGCAGATCCAGCACGAACGGGAGCGCCCGCACGATGGCGTCCTGGCGTTTGCGCAGGGCGGCTCGCAGCCAGAGGCGGGGCTGGAGGGTGAAAAGGACGTATCCGGCCAGGCACAGGAGGAGCCGCGCCTCCGTGAAGAGAGAACCGGGAAGCGCCATCCCGAGCAGGAGGACAAGCCCGCTCCATAGCGTGCCCAGAACAAGTGGACAGAGGAACTCCAGGGCGACGAATTCGCGTCCGCACAGAAGGCCCTCGAAACCCGCGGCGACGAGCGTACGCTCATTCTCTTCGATGGGCTGGACAAAATTGGGACGCGCCAGCAGGCGATCGAAGTTTCCCGCGAACGGCAGAAGCAGCTTGAAGACGAACGGCAAGGCGCGGGCCTGGCGGCGTCCGTCCGCCAAGGTCACATACGTCACCTCGCAGGCGACGTTTGCCGCGTACCAGAAGAGCCCGGCCGCGGTGAGCGCCCATGCCAACGTCAAAGCGACCTTCAAGACCACAATCGGATGCCCTTCGCTTGTCCGTCAGGTTGCCGGCGTGCCGCCGCCCGCGGGGTCAAGAGGCGACAAAACGCCGCCGTTCGCGCCCGGTTCGCCGGCGAAAAGGATCATGCCCTCCGAAACGCCGACGGACATCTTGCGCGGGGCGAGGTTCGCGACGAAGACGACTTCCTTGCCGACCAGCTTTTCGGGCTCTGGATACGCAGCGCGGATGCCGGAGAAAATCGTCCGCTTGCCGAGCGCACCGGCGTCGAGGACGAACTTGAGCAGTTTTGAGCTCTTGGGGACAATCTCGCAGCTTTCGACGGTCCCTACGCGCAGGTCGAGCTTCTCGAAGTCCGGGAAAGCCACTTCCGGCTTGAGTGGCGGCGCGACAGGCGCCTTGGCCTTGTTCTTGCTCGCGCGCGATTCATGCGCGACTTCGCCCGATTCGGCGGGCTTGATCGTCGCCGCGGCAATCATCGCGTCCACCTGCTTGGCGTCGATGCGGTTGGCCAGATACTCGTAGACGCCGAGCGCGCAGTCCTCGCGCGTCGTCCCGGCGGATTCCCACGTCCAGGCGGGTTCGCCGAAAAGACGGCGAGCCTTGTCGGCGTAGTCCGGCAGAATAGGCTGAAGATAAATCGCGATGATGCGGAACGCATTCAGCGCCGCGGTGAGGGTCGTGCGGGTCGCTTCCGGATCCGTCTTGACCGTCTTCCACGGCTCGCGACGGTCGAAATACTCGTTGGCCGCGTCCGCCAGGCGGCAGATCTCGACGACGACCTGATTGAAGCGGCGGTCTTCGTAGAATCGGGCGATTGTTTCGCCGGCCGCGCGGCACTTGGCGATGAGCGCGGCACCTTCCGCGTCAAGCCGCCCCAGCCGGCCTTCCAGCTTTTTCTGCAGCATCTGGCCGCCGCGCGAGGCGATGTTCGTGATCTTCCCCACGAGATCGGAATTGACGCGCTGGACGAAGTCCGCCAGATTGAGGTCCATGTCGTCCGTCGTGCCGCCAAGCTTGGCCGCGTAGTAGTAGCGCAGGGCGTCGGACGGCAAATGCTCGAGATAGGTGCGGGCGTTCACGAAGGTCCCCTTGGACTTGGACATCTTCTCGCCGTTGACCGTCAAAAAGCCGTGCACGAACACCTTTTCCGGCTCTTTGTAGTTGGCGACATGGAGCATGCCGGGCCAGAAGAGGCAGTGGAAGCGGATGATATCCTTGCCGATGAAGTGGTAGATTTCCGTCTTGGGATCGTTCCAGAGATCGCCTTGGCCGTTTTTCGCGCACCAGTTCTGGAGGCTCGCGATGTAGCCGATGGGGGCATCGACCCACACGTAGAAATATTTGTCTTTGCAGCCGGGAATCTCGAAGCCGAAGTAGGGCGCGTCGCGCGAAATGCACCAGGGCCGCAGCGGCTCCTTGAACCACTCCAGGAGTTTGTTGGATACGTCGCTCGTGGTGTGCGCGGGGATCCACTTCTCCAGATAGGCGTGCTGCGGCTCGAGCTCGAAGTAGATATGCTCCGAATCCTTGATCACCGGCGTCGAGCCGCAGGTCGTGCAGACGGGATGGCCGAGTTCTTCCGCACCGTAGGTTGCGCCGCATTTGTCGCAGCTGTCGCCGTACTGCCCCGGCGCGCCGCATTTGGGGCACTCCCCTTTCACGAACCGGTCCGGCAGGAACATCTTGCAGTGTTCGCAATAGAGCTGGGGCGTCACCTTGCGCGTAATCGACCCGCTCTTGACCATCGCCGCGTAGAACTGCTCGGAAAGAGCCTTGTTCTCGGGCGAATTGGTCGTGTAGTAGTTGTCGAAGCGGATTTGGAAATCGGTGAAATCCTTCAGGTGCGTGGCGTGCGAGCGGGCGATGAGCTCTTCGGGCGTTATGCCCTCCTTGCGAGCGCGGATCATGATCGGCGTGCCGTGGGTGTCGTCCGCGCAGACGTAAACGCAGGTGTTGCCGCGCAGCTTCTGGTAGCGCACCCAGAAGTCCGTCTGGATGTACTCCACCAAATGCCCCAGATGAATGTCGCCGTTCGCATACGGCAAGGCGCTCGTGACGACTATCTGTCTCTTTTCGTTCGTTTGTTCCATTTAATCTCCAATCTGCCGGCGGGCGCTCATTCCTCGAAACAGGCGTCCAGCGGCGGAATATCCTCGAGTTTCGTCAATTTGACCGGCAATTCAAGAAAGACGGGACGCAAAAACCGGAAAACGCGCGCGGACTCGACCTGTATCTCGCATGGCAGGACCTTCTTCTCGACGAATCGCCGCAGGAGCTGCCCGGGCATCTCCAGCCAAATGTTCTTGAGTCCGCCCCGGAGGGGGTCCACAAAGGTCGCGTCGTCCACAATGCGCTTGCGCGTTCCCAGATTCACGACCCGCATGGAATACTGCACGCGCGGGGGAATGTCCTTCGACTCGTGGTCGAGCGAAAAACGCAAGTCTACCGCAACCTTGAGGTCGGGGCGGATGGGCAGACTTTTCGCTTGCACGATAAGGTCCAGCGGCACGGGTACGCGCTCTTCGTACGGCGGCGGTTCGGGTATCTCCAGCGGTTCGTCCTGCCAAACCCCGGGCGCCGTCTCGACACGGGCGAAAAGCGCGCGGTCTTCCGCATGCTTCAGGACGAGGGTATGGTCCCCCTCCAGGCGCAGCATGACGCCGTACGCCTCCCACAGCATGCGCCGGACGAGCCCTTCCTGCTTGGGCGTCAGAAACCAGGGCAGATAGCCGGGGTTGTGGCGCGAGGGCACGATGAGATCGTCTTTCCTCGCATAAGCGATTTCGAATTGCGGGAGCTCTATCCAGGAAATATAGTAGCCGAACTCGGGATCCATGCGCATCCGCACGAAGTCGTGCATCGTCTGCCAGCCTTCGAGCAGCACAAAACGCACGCGCACGGGGCTGGTATCCGACAGCATGGTCGTGCAAAAATAGGGAAAGGGACTCCCGTAGGGCTTGATCGCCCAGTTGAACGCCGCGGTGAGCTTCCAGAGGTCGAGACGGTCCATCTTGCGGGCGATGTCGATGATGGCATCTTTGTCGGACAATGTAGAATTGTTCATTCCGCCTCCTTTCAGCCCAGCGTGGCCGACACCTGAAAGACGGCCATGAGAATGGATACCGCCACGAACCCGACCATCGCGGCGATGACGACGATGAGAATCGGCTCGAGTGCGTTCGTGAAAGACGTGATGTTGCGGTCCATGTCCTTCTGGTAGCGCACGCCGATGTGCTCGAGCGAGGAGGCCATGTCGCCGGCCTGTTCGCCGATGGCGAGCATGTCCGTCATCATGCGCGGGAACACCCCGCTCGCCGCGAGCGGTCCCGATATGGAGGTACCGTCCGTCACGCGCCGCCGGGCGTCGCCCAACGCCGCGCCGATGACCGCGTTTCCGCACGTCTCCTGCGCGATCTTGAGCGCCTGCAGGACGTCCACGCCGTTGGAAAGCAGCGTCTTGAGCGTGTAGGCGAGCGAGGAATAGGCCCCGCTCGCGACGATACCCTTGATAAGCGGCGCGCGCAACTTCCAGCCGTCCACCTTGAGGCGCCCGGCGGGCGTGCGTTTCCACCTGCGGAACGCGTACACCGCGCCGGCCAGGACGATTGCCATGAGCCAGCCGTAGCCCGTCAGCGCGTCGGACATCCCAATCAGGATCCGCGTCGGGAGCGGCAGCGTCGCGCCCATCGAATCGAACACCTTCTGGAACTTCGGGATGATCCACACCAGCGCGGCGATGACCGCGAACACGCCGAAAACCAGCACGATCATCGGATAGCTGAGCGCGCTCTTGATCTTGCCGCGCATGCTGTCGAAGCGCTCATAATGGTCCGCCAGACGCCGCAGAACTTCCACCATCGCGCCGGACGCTTCCGCCGCGCGGATCATGTTCGCGTAGAGCGGCTCGAAGGTGTCCGGATGCTGCGCGAGGGCGCTCGAGAAGTTCTCGCCGCGCACGATCCGCTCGCACAGGTCGCGGCAGACGTACCGCTGCCCGCTACCCTCTTCGCCCTGCGCCGCCAAAGCCTGCAGCGCCTGCCCCAGCGTCATGCCCGCCTCGATCAGATCCGCCAGTTCGGACGTGAAAAGCAACACTTCCGTGCGCTTCATCCGGGTGCGGGCCTTCTCGCCTCCCAGCTTCATGTTCCAGATGGAGGTCTCCCGCGGCGGTTTCGCGGGCGCAGACGCGGAAGGAGCGGACGCGACGGCAGGACGGACAGTTTCCTGCCCGCCCGGACGGTTCGCGCCACTCCTTTTCGCGTATCCCATGTCTTACTTGATGACGCGCACGCGCACGACGGCGGGAATCGCCGCCAGTTTCGCGGCGATATCCGCCGGCACCGGGGTATCCGTATCCATGAGCGTGTAGGCGATTTCGCCGCGCGACTTGTTCGCGACCGCGCTGATGTTGATCTTCGCCTCGCCCAGGATGGACGTGAAAGCGCCCAGCATGTTCGCCTCGTTGCTGTGGCAGATCGCGAGGCGTCCCGCCTTCGTGGCGGGTCCGAGCGTGCAGGCCGGATAGTTCACCGAATTGACGATATTGCCGTTCTCGAGGTAGTCGCGCATTTCCTTGACGGCCATGACCGCGCAGTTGTCCTCGGCTTCCGCGGTGGAGGCGCCCAGATGCGGGATGACGAGGCACCCCTTCTTGCCCGCCGTCGTCGCGTTGGGGAAGTCGCTCACGTACTTGCGCACCTTTCCGCTCTCCAGCGCCGCGAGCATGTCCTTCTCGTTGACCAGCACGTCGCGCGCGAGATTGAGGACGATGACGCCCGTCTTCATCATGGCGATGGCGTCCGCGTCGATCATGCCCTTCGTCGATTCGAGCGCCGGGACGTGGATCGTGATGTAGTCGCACGCGCCGTAGATCTCCTCCACGTTCTTGCAGTGGCGCACCGCGTGGTCCAGATTCCAGGCCGCGTCGACCGAGAGGTACGGATCGTACCCGTAGACTTCCATCCCGAGCCCGACCGCGGCGTTCGCGATCTTCTGGCCGATCGCGCCCAGACCGATGACGCCCAGCTTCTTGCCCTTGATTTCCGTGCCCGCGAACGCCTTCTTCGCCTTCTCGGCGGCCTTGCCGATGGCCGGATCCGCCGCGTTCGCCTTGACCCACTCGATGCCGCCGACGATGTCGCGGCTGGCGAGAAGCAGCGCGGCGATCGCCAGTTCCTTCACGCCGTTCGCGTTCGCCCCGGGCGTGTTGAACACGACAATACCCTTCTTCGCGTAGGCCGCGTGCGGAATGTTGTTCACGCCCGCACCGGCGCGCGCCACGGCGAGCAGGTCCTTGCCGGGCACAAGCTCGTCCATCTTCGCGCTGCGCACGAACGCCGCGTCCGCTTCCTCGAATTTCTCCGTCCGGACGTACCGGTCGTCCAGGTTCTTGAGCCCGCAGTCCGCAATCGGATTCAGGCATGTGTACTTATAGTTCATTTCTTCGTTTCTTCCGTAGAGTTTATCATGGAATATTTGCCGTCACGAATGACAACACGCCTATTATATCATATTCTGCGGACCTTTTCATCTGTACTTTTCAGACACGTCGAAAACGAAAAGTGTATCATGTCGT
>DBKW01000061.1:0-1801 GCA_002298665.1 Verrucomicrobia bacterium UBA740
CGCATGTTAGACCCCCTCACATGCGCATGTTAGCTCCCGTCACATGCGGGGGGTATTGGCGGAGTGTTCCGCGGGGGAAAATAGCCCCCTGCTCCGGTCCCGACCCGACCCCTCCGGACCCCATTTTGGTTCCCCACGGGGAGAAAACCAAAACACTACGGGGGTTTTGTCTCCGTCCCCGTAGTGTTCCCGTTTTCGGGGGTGCGGCGGGGCGGTTTTTAGCCGTGCGGGTGGCGCAAATCCCCTTCCCGCCGTTTCCCTTTTGCCGTTGCGCACCGCCGGCTCAACGCCGGGCGGGGGACTTCTTGAGCGCGCACAGGGCGGGGATGAAGTAGAGCGAAACGAGCGACGAGACAAGGATGCCGCCGACGGAACCGATGCCCATGGACTGGCGCAACTCGCACCCGAGCCCCGTCCCGAGCGCCATCGGCAGCATGCCGAAAAGCGCCGCGGCGCAGCTCATCAGGATGGGCCGGAACTTCATCTTCGCCGACTGCAGGACGTCGCCCGTCCGCTGCCACGCGTCAATCAGCAGAATCGCCGCGTTCACGACGACGCCCACGAGCATGATGCCGGCGAGGAGTCCGAAGATGGAAAGCGTCGTTCCCGTCACGGCGATCGCGGCGAATATCCCCAGATAGCTGAACGGCACGGTAAAGAGGATGACGAACGGCAAGACCCACGACTCCAGAATCGCCGCGAGCAAGAGGTAGGTCAGCGCGATGGCGATCGCCGTCACCAGTCCGAACTCGTCGAGCGCCTCCTGCATGTATTCCGACATGCCGCCGAAGAGCGTCGCATAGCCGCGCGGCAGTTTGTCGGCGAGGGCGCTTGTGGCGACCGCCATGGTCTCGCCCAGGCCGTGCCCGGGCGCGTTGTTGGCGTAGACGATCGTCGAGCGCCGCTTCTCGCTGCGGACGATCTGCACCGGCTGGATGGTCTCCTTCACATCCGCCACGGCGCCCAGGACGAACGGGCGCCCCCCCGGTCCGGGAAAGTTGAGCTCGTCAATCTGTCCGACGCCGTCCTTCTGCGCATACCGCACGCGGATGTCGTACGAGCGCTCGCCTTGCGTGAACGTGGCGGGCGTCAGGCCGGCGAACGCCGCGCGCAGATTCAGCCCAAGGATGTCGGGCGTCAGCCCCAGGTCGTTCAGGACGGCGCGGTTGGGGTGGATCCGGATCTCCGGACGCCCCGGGCGCACGTTGTGCGAGACGTCCGTCGCCGAGGGGTCCGCCTTCAGCTTCTGCGCCGCGGCGAGCCCCAGTGTGTTCAGGGTGTCCATATCCTCGCCCAGGATCTTGAGCTGGAGCGTCTGGGACGAGCCGCCCACGACGGACGGCACCATGACGGTGGCGATCACGTCGGGTTCGGACAGGAGATGCGTGCGAATGCGGCTGGCGATTGCGTCTATCGTGTCCGGCCGCCGGGTCATGTCCGTCAGCACGAGGTCGATTTCGGCGAGGTAACTGCCGCGGCTGACCTGTCCGAGCGTACCCTGGGTGCGCCCGACCGTGACGACGCGGTGCACGACGAGCGGCTTGCCCGCCGAGTCCGTCATCTTCTCGAACTCCGCCGCGATCGCCTGCGCGCGCCGGGAGGCGTGGTCCAGGTTGGTGTCCGCCGGGAATTCCAGCGTGATCGAAAGTTCGCCGCGGTCCATGGTCGGCACGAAGTCCGACTTCACGTAGGGCGACAGGAGGGCGAACCCGGCGAGCGTCAGGACGGAGAAAAGCGCCAGCCACAGCTTCGGACGGCGCAAAACGACGCCCAGCGAAGCGGCGTAGCCGCGCGCGAGGCG
>DBKW01000061.1:1855-14751 GCA_002298665.1 Verrucomicrobia bacterium UBA740
TGCCGTCCAGCGCCTGCGCCATGAGCGGCGTCAGCGTGAAGGAGACGAGCAGCGAGGCGAAGGTGGACGCCGTCACGACGATGGCGAACGGCACGAAGAAGCGCCCGGCCATCGTCTTCATCGTGGCGATCGGCAGGAAGACCACCACGTTCGTCAGGGCGGAAGCGGCGACGGCGAGCGCGATTTCGTCCGTCGCCTTCATGACGTTTCCGGGCTTGGCGACGATGTTTTCCAGCACGACGATGGAGTTCGCCACGAGGATGCCCACGGAAATGCCGATCGCGTTCATCGTGATGACGTTGGCGGTGTAGCCGTAGAGCGTGAAGGCGATGAGGGAGATGACGATGGTGATCGGGATGGAAACGAACGCCGTGAGCGCCGTGCGCCAGTCCGAAAGGAAGAGCAGCAGGACGAGGCCCGTCAGGAGCACGCCCTGCCAAATGGAGCTGACGCCGCCGGCGACCGTCTCGTGAACATAGGCACCCTCGTCGCGTATCCAGCCCAGCCGCATGCCCCCGGGCAGGTTTTGCCGCGCGAGATCGAACGCCGCGCGGATGCCCTCCACCGTCTTGGCGGCGTTGGCTTCGCCGCGCTTGGTGATTTTGACGACGATGGCCGGTTTCCCGTCGCTGAAGGCGTAGGATTCGGGGCGCTGCGTGCCGAAGGAGAACGTCGCCACGTCGCGCAGGTACACGCGATTGCCGCGCGGCGAACCGAGCTCGATCTCGCCCAGACGGTCGGGCGTCGCCGCTTCGGCGTCGTAGGTTATGGAGAATTCGCGCGTATGGTCCGAAATCTGCCCGGACGGCACCTTGACGTTGCCCTTGCCGACTTTGTTGACGACTTCCGCGAGCGTGAGGCCCGCGGCGGACAACTTCTCGCGGTCCACGGAAACGACGACCTCGCGTTCCTCGCCGCCCACCAGATCCACGCTCGCGACGCCGGAAACGGCCGAAAAGCGGTCCGAGAGGTTCTGGTCGGCGTAATCGTACAGTTCGTCGACGCCGTAGTTGCCCGTCAGGACGACCGTCACGACCGGGATGGCGTTCATGTCGTACTTCAGGATCTGCGGCTTGTCGGCGCCGTCCGGCAGGTCGCCCTCGATGGCGCTCACCTTCTCGCGCACGTCCGACGCGGCCACGTTCTGGTCGCGTCCCAGTTCGAACTCCAGCAGAACCTGGCAGAAGTTGTTCGCGCACGTCGCCGTCATGTGCTTGAGCCCGTCCACCTGCACGACGGCGTCCTCGATGGGCTTGACGACGGACGTCTCGATTTCCTCCGGCGAAGCGCCGGGATACGTCACCGTGACCGTGACATAGGGGATCGTCACGTTCGGCAGGGTGTCGATGCCCATCGTGCGCACGGCCAGAAAGCCGAACATCATCAGCACGATGAGGCCGACCAGCGTCAGAATCGGCTTCTTGATCGCGGTGTCACTTAGTATCATGGCTGACCCTCACTTCGTCGCCTTCGTTCACCAGGAGCATGCCTTCCACGATCAGCGCGTCCGTATCCGCCAGGTGCGGCGCGCGGATTTCGCGCCATCCGTCCTGCTCGAGCCCCGCCTCCACCGCCACGCGCACGACTTTGCCGTCCACGACCTTGAAGAGGGACTCTTTTCCGCCGCGCCGGGCGACCGCCGTAGCCGGGACGGCCTGCCCCTTGCGCCGGGCGAAGACGACGCGTCCGTCCACCAGCATCCCCGGCGCGTACGTCGTGCCGGCCGGCAGGATCGTGCGCACCTCGAACGTCCGCGTGGTCGGGTCCACGCGCGGCGATTTGTAGGTGACGCGCGCGGCGCGGGCGACCCCGTTCGTCTCCTGCAGGAGGATTTCCGTCCGTCCCACTATCACCGCCCCGTAGTGCGCGGCATTGAGCGCGAAGCTCGCCTCCAGCGTCGTCGGGTCGTCCAGCGCGAAGACCGGCACCCCCGGCCCCACATAATCCCCGGCATCCTTGTATTTGTGCGTCAAAACGCCGTCAAACGGAGCCGAAACCGTCGAATCGGACAGGTTCTTGCGGGCGACGGCGAGTCCCGATTCCGCCTTGGTGACACCCGCCTGGCCCGCTTCCGCCGCGGCGGCCGTGGTTTTCGCGGCGACATCGGCGCGTTCCCACTGGTCCTTCGTGACCGCGCCGGACGCAAAGAGCCGCTTCATGCGCACGGCGTCCAGGGACGCCTTCTCGTTCTGCACGCGCGCCTGCTCCAATTGCGCCTTCGCCAGCCGCAAGTCGTCCGTCGCCGCCCGCACGGCATTGGCCAGATTCTCCCGGTCCACGCGGAAAAGCGGCATCCCTTGCTTGACGTACTCCCCTTCCTCGACGAGAATCGCGTCGATCGTCCCGGGTATGCGCGCGGAAATCGTCGCCGAATTCTTCGTGCGGACCGTCCCCTGCACGCCCAATTCGTCCGAAAACGGGACGTTCCGGCGCACCTGCCCGACCTTCACGAGCGGACGCGTCTCGACGGGTTCCGGAGCCGCCTTGTCGCACCCCTCCGTCGCGAGAAGAATCCCCGCCGCCAAACCTAGAATGCTTTTCAACTTCATTTCTCGATCTCCTCGAAAATACCCAAACCCATCGTCTGGCGCAGAACGACTTCCGCCAAGGCGGACGAGTAGTCCATCGCCGCATACTGCACGCGCGCGGCATCCCGCACGGCCAATTTGTCCAAGACCGTGGAAAGCGTCTCCTCGCCCTCGCTGAACCGCAGATCCGTTTCGGCATAGTCGGTTTCGGCGGCGCGCCGGGCCTGCGCGGCGGCTTCCAGTTCCAGTCCGCAGCGCTTCCAGTTGCGGTAGGCTTCGGCGACGCCCGTCACGACCGCCAGCATGCGGTCCTCCTGCAGCTTGAATTCCGCCTCCCGCTTCGCGCGCGCGGCCCGGTAGTCCTGCACCGTGCGGAAGCCCTCGAAGGCGGACCACGTGGCCGTGAGCCCGCCGCCCCAGCCGTGTATCGCCGAGGCGGCGACCCCCTGGTTTATCCCGCCGCCGCCCAAGAGCACGTTCGGCAGGAACCCCGCCAACGCCTCGATGACCTGCGCTTTGCGCAGGGCGATCGTCTGGTCGCCCGCGTACAGGTCCTTGCGCGCGAGCAGCCCCCGCCACACGCATTCCTCCACGGAAAGCCCCGCCAGCGCCGGACTCCGCACGGCCAGCAGACTGTCGCCGACGAAGAGATTCCCGTCCTTTTGAGCCGTCAACGGCCAGAAATCGGCTATTTCGCACAGTTTCATGCGCGCATTTTCCCGCTGGTCCCGCGCTTCCTGCAAGTGGAGGAGTCCATCCGCCAGACGCGCCTGCGCCCGTTCCCGGTCGCCCTTGAGCGCATACCCCTCGTCCGCGAGGCGGTCCACCCGGTTCGTCAGCGCCCGGTCGCTCGCGATCTGCGCCCGGTACGTTTCCATGAGCCGTTCGGCGACGACGGCGCGATAGAAAAGCGCCGCGACTTGCGCGTCCAGAACCTCCCGCGCCCGGTCGCGGACAATGTCGCGTATGCGCACGCCGTAGGCGCTTTCGGCGAACATCGTCCAGGCCACCGGCGTGAACACGGGCTGGGTCAGCATAAGCGACTGCTGGTGCGCCCAAAGGCGGTTGCCCTGGAACGCCACGGGCGAAAGCGCCGGCATGTCGGAGCGTCCGTGCAGAACCTCGCGCCCGAAGGACGCCTCGACCTGCGGAAGAAACACCGAAAACGCCGCGGCGCGGTCTATCCGCGCCAAAGAGGCGGCAAGTTCGTCTTCCGTCAGCTTCAGCGTCCGGGTCCGCGCCCGTTCCAGGACCTGTTCCAGACGGTAGGGCGGCGGATTGCTCGCGACCCACTCCGCCGTCTCGGCCGTCAGCCGCGACCGAAACGCCGCGCTCGCGGCTTCCCGTTCTTCGCGTCCCGGGTTCGCGCATCCCCACACGAGCAGGAGCAGCCCCAGAAATGGATATATTGGCTTCATTTCGACATCAAATCCCTTCTAGTACCCTTCTAGATGACACCTATTATATCAAATTCTCCGCCCTTTCCAAAGCACTTCTTCTCCTTCCCGCCGGGACGGGGTACCCGTTGCGCCGGAACGGCGATGCCGTTGCGCCGGAACCGCCACCCCGTTGCGCCGGAACAAAAAGCCACCGGCCGTGGGGACCGGTGGCACTAGATAGGTTGTAGTGTGGCTATCTAATCAAAACTGGTATTGCGCGCTGAAGACAAGGCCGCTGCCGACGCCGAGGTTCTTCGCGCTGCCGTCACGGTAGAACTTGTCCTTGTCGCCCGTGACCGCATAGGCGCCCACCAGCGTCAGCTTCGGCGTCACGAACCACGCGACGTGTCCGTCATAGTAGTCGTGGTTGCGGATGCCGTCGCCCACATCGGCGCCGTTCTTGTATTCGAAGCCGATCGCGATGTTCTTGGCCGGGAGGATGTCGACGTTGGCGAAGTACGACACGTCATAGTGGTTGTGGCCCACGACGCCGTTCACGACTTCGTCCGTATAGAGGAGGCCGGCGGAGAGCAGGACGGGGACGGGCGTCTGGGTGATGAGCTTCGAGGCGACGATGTAGGCGTCCCAGCCGTCGTTATCGAGCCCCAGCGCGTCCACGGTCTTGGAGTCCGTGTACTTGTAGACGCCGCCCACGGCGATCGCCGGCACCCACACCGTATCGAAGGCGTTTTCGTCCAGGAACCGGAACTTCGCGCCGACGTTATGCGTGTTGATGGACTTGTCGCCGTACTTGTGCGCGTTTATGAAGCCGTAGCCGTAGGAGACCTCGAGGCGGTTGGCGAAGGTCAGCGCGGCGGATGTCGCCCACCAGTCGATGCCCGCGTCGGCCAGGTTCACGTACCACGCGCCGACCTGCGGCTTGGAGACGATGCCGTTCAAGTTGCTCGTCGCGCCGCCTTCCCACGGCAGACCCGCCGTATACGCGAGCGGGTTGAAGGCGATACCGCCCGTACCCTGCAGGTTGTTGAGCGGAACGCCCGCGAACGAACCCAGCGACAACGCCGCGAACGCGGCAGCCCAAACAATCTTTTTCGTATCTTTCTTCATGTTCTGTATCCTTTCATGTGAATGCCGCCCCTGCGGCGGACAACGCGGAATAGTTTACTATATTTTTCGTTCATTGGCTAATCGGAAGTGGCAGCGTTCGCCAATAGGCGCTACCTATCGGTCGAAAGCCGCCCCTCTCGCCCGCCGGACGGCTCCGGTACGCGGCAAAAAAACGCGTGCGGACAGGATGTCCCATCCGCACGCATTGGATTGTCCGCCCGGGCCGCCTAGTATTCGTCCGCGCGCTTGTAGCGGAAGGCGCGTTTCGGCGGGGGCTTGGGGGGCTTCTTGCGCGCGTCGACCGCGGCGCTTTCCGCCTTGCGCGCATGCACGAGGATGGTGCGACGGTAGCCGGCGCGCGCGAGATAGTTGTGCTGGAACACCCAGGGCGCGCGGCGGTCCGTGTAGTCCTCGTCGATGAGGATATGGAGCGTCTCGTCCTTGGGGATGTCGTACTTCTCCAGAAGCGCGACCGCCTCGCCCGGCGACACGAACCGGTTGCGGAAGAGGATGCCGTTGCGCGAAAGGCGGAGGAGCGGGTGTGCCGCGTCGTATTCCAGGACTTCGGGGGCCGTCGTCTGGCATCCCGCCAGCCAGAGCCCGCCGACCAGCGCGAAAAGGGCGCAGATTGGGCGTTTCATTTCCGCCGCGCCTCCAGAATGGCCGCCACGCGCGCCGCGTCTTCCGGCGTATCGACGCCCACGCCCTCGTCCTGGGCGCGCACGAGCGCGATCTGGGCGCCCATGTAAAGCGCCCGCAGCTGCTCGAGTTTCTCCGTCTTCTCGAGCGCGCAGGGCGGCTCGTCGATGTACCGCTTCAGGAAGGCGCCGCGGTAGGCGTAGATCCCCAGATGGCGCACATAAAGCCCCGAGGCGAAATCCGGCTCGCCGTCGCGGTCGCAGGGAATCGGCGCGCGCGAAAAGTAAAGCGCCCGCTCGTCCTTGTCCATGACGACCTTGACCACCGTGCGCGCCAGGAAATCCTCCTTGCGCACGAGCGGCGCGACGGCGGTGGCCATGTCCCACTTGGCGTCGAGCTTGAGCTTCAGGACCAGCGCGTCGATGAGCGCGGGGTCGATGAGCGGCTCGTCGCCCTGGATGTTCACGAGGATGTCGTCGTCCGCGAAATCGCCCGCGGCGCACGCAATCCGGTCCGTCCCGCTCGGCAGTTCGGAAGGCGTCATGACGGCGCGTCCGCCCTGGCGGGCGACCGCCTCGGCTATGCGTTCGTCGTCCGTCGCGACGAGGACTTCGTTCAGGCTT
This sequence comes from Verrucomicrobia bacterium UBA740, assembly GCA_002298665.1. Lineage (GTDB taxonomy): Bacteria > Verrucomicrobiota > Kiritimatiellia > RFP12 > UBA1067 > UBA1067. The sequence continues at coordinate 8,153 of DBKW01000061.1, forward strand.
TGCGCCCGCTGGGCGGCCTCGACGACCCACGCCACCAGGGGCTTGCCCGCGAGCATCGCCAGCGGCTTGCCGGGGAAGCGGCTCGAGCCGAACCGGCTGGGGATAATGCCATATGTCTTCATGTGTTCTCCTTTTCTTCAACGTCCACACGCGCAAAAAAGAGCTCCTTCAGCTTGGGCAGGCGCCTTTCCTGCCGCGCGAGCGCCCACAGCAGGAAGCCGCGCTTCCTGTCGAAGCCGTAGTGGCTCGGGATGTCCGGCCTGAACGCCTCGAATTCGTCCCGGTGCATGGACAGGCACCACGCCATGGCGCGCGTGCGGTGCTCGAAGCCGTCGAAGAACCGCTGGGCGAGTTCCGCCATGGGGACGGCGTGCTTCTTCTGGAAGTTCTTCAGGGCGTGGGCGAAATGCGCGATGTAGAAGCTCGCCAGGCGCTGCAGGTTCTCCTCCGTGAACGACAGGTCGGGCCAGGCCATGCTGCCGCGGATGGAGCACGTCGCCACTTGCTTGGGCAGGATGCGCCCGGCGGCGATGTCGTAGCCGAACTCGTAAATCTCCTTGCCGACGTCGTACAGCGGCGAAGGCCCGCCGGACGCGTTCGCGTCGTACTTCTTCATCGCCATGTTCTGCGCCGCCGCGTCCCCCATGAGCGCGGCCAGCGCCAGGACGACCTCCTTTTCCTCCACGGACGCGTCGTCCGCCGAGCGGAAGTAGTTCTCGGGTATGCCCGCGAGCGTCTCGCCCGGGCAGCGCGTGCGGATGTAGTAGTCGACCTCGCGCGTGCCGGACGAGAACCGCCGGCGCAGCATCTTGTAGAACGCGGCCAGCGACATGCCCAGCGCCCGGAAAAGCCCGATGCGCGCGAGCATGAAGCTCGAATAGCCCCGGGCGCTGTGCGCCAGGCTCTTGACGATCAGCCCTTTCTCGAGCGGACAGCGGTCCGACTTGAAGACGATTTCGCGCGTGCGCCCTTTCCCGACGGATACGCGCGTATCCTCGCGGATTTCGTAGATGTTCGCGTATTCGATCGACTCGTCCTTGGACATGAGCCCGCGCAAATTGGCGAAGATGATCTCGCTGCGCGCGTCGCAGCCGGGCTGGAAATAGGGCCGTCCCGCCTCGAACGTCGCCCCGGGAAGCGCCGTGCGCCGGTCGTCGAACGCCGCGGTCATGCCTTGGTTGGCCACGAGATACACCTCGCCCGTGATGCACATGTAGAGCGCGTCGGCGAAAACCGGGCTGTCCTCGTCGGCGTATTCGCGCTTCGCCAATCGCGTCTCGAACTGCGTCGCCAGCGCGTCCGCCTCCGCCGCGATCGCGTCCGGCGCGATGCGTCCCAGCTCGATAGACTCCATCAGGCGTTCCATCTGCGGGATGATCGTCGTCTGCGCCTCGCCGCGGCGGATGCCGAAAAGCTCGATCTCGTGGTGGCCCTGGTACTTCAGCAGGCGCGTGTAGGAGCAGCGGTTCCCCTCGTAGACGCTGACCATCTCCTTGAGTTCGCGTATGAACTCCGGCAAATCCGTGCGTGCGCGCGCCGCGAACTTCTTGAACTCCCCAAAGGACAGGAAATGGACGCCGCGCGCCGAGTGGTAGTAGGTCAGTTGCGTCGAAATGCGCTTGCAGGAGGCGGCGAGCGCCGTGCGGATCTCGTTGGCACCCCAGGCGAGCGCCTTCACGCGCCACTCCTGGCCGATATGGTGATAGTGCTCGATGGCCGCCTCCGTGCGGTCCGTCAGCACGACGTCGGCCAGGGTGAGGCCCGCCGGGCCCAGGAGCCAGGCGTCCGCGGCGAAAAGCGCCTTGGCCGGCACGTCGCGCTGCGCGACCTCCAATCGCCCTTCCACGACGTTCGCGCAGAGGATGCACTGCGACAGGACCTCGCTTCGCCGCGCGGGCGGCACATGCGAAAGCCCCCAGAAGCGTCCGTCCAGGAGCGGGAAGGCGGCCACGGCGTGGTTCCCCGTCGTCATCGTCAGCACATACCCGTCCGCGCCGCGCGCCAGGGCGTTTTTCGGCACGATCAGCACGCTGGGGCGGTCTTTCAGATGGCGGCTGACGGCGTGTTCGAAGATGTAGGTGTCCTCGCCGCTGTCCCACGCCTCGAAGATGCGCGTGCGCCCCATGGTCGCCGTCGTCACCCGCGCCGGGCGTTTGGAGCCCTGTCGCGGCACGCGGGAGAGGAGCATACGGATGGCGTCCGCCATGGTTCGGTCAGTCCTCGGGGGTGGAATGCGGTGCGTGCGCATGCGCGTGGGCATGCTTCATCTCGCGGGCGATGAGGTCTTCCGCCAAGGCGCCGAGGGCGTCCAGCCCCGCCTCGTCGGCGACGGCGAGGAGGTTCTCGAGCGCGGGCAGGACGTAGCGCAGGAAGTCCGTCTGGCCCACGCTCGCCAGGCGCCCGAAAGCCCCCAGCGCCTGCACGAGCCGTTCGGCGGCGGCGAAAGGCAGGGCCTTCACGGTCTCGGGACGCCCCGATTCCTTCGCGAAAAGCGCCGCGAGCGCCTGCCGGTCCTTTTCCGTCAGCTTCGCGTAGGGGTCGTACAGCAGCGAGGCCAGATCGTAGACGGCCGGCCCCAGCCGCATGCCCTGGAAGTCGATGAAGCGCATGTCGCCGTTCTTCCACAGGATGTTGGACGACTGGAAATCGCGGTGGACGAGCGCGCGCGGTTCGTTCTCGAGGACCTCGGCCATCTTCGCGAAATCCTTCTCGACCGCCGCGGGGCACGCCATCGCGTACCGCCGCCCCAGCAAATACGCCTTGAAAAGGTCCTGCTCCTGCCGCCAGAGTTCCGGACCGAAAGCCGGCTCGAGCTCGGGGAGGTCCGTGGCGGCGCCCAGCCGTCCGAACGCCGCGAGCGCCTCGACGACCGGCTTGTAGGCGGCCAGCGTGCCCACCCGCCGCGCCTGTTCGGCCAAATCCGTCGACCCGGCGTTCTCCAGGACGAGCATGTTGAGGTCCGGACGGTCCAGCAGCACGGCGGGAACCGGCATGCCCTTGGCCTCCAGCCACCGGGCGACCGTCGCGTACTTCGCGTTCTCCCGCCGCGTCCCGGCGTCGTACAGCACGATGATCGCGTCCCCCGCCTTGAAGAAGCACCGGTCGCTCCCCCGCGCGCCCAGGAAGCGGATGGGCTCGGGCAGGTTGAGCGCCTTGAGTGCCGCGGCGATTTGCGGCAGCGCGGCGAAATTGTTCGCCTCGCCCTGCGTGTTGACCTCCAGATAGCGCGGAATCGTCCCCGCGTCCGACCAAAGCAGGTCCTTGGGCTCGACCGCGATCACGAAATGTCCGTCCATCGTGGCGCGTTCGTAGGCCGCGACGATCGTCGAGAAGCCGCTCGGCTCGACATAGTCCAGGATGGACGCCTTCAGGAGCGCGATTCCGCAGTAGGTGCGCGTGCCGTCGTACCCCGCGTCCGGACTCTCCCAGCAGGTGACGATGTGCCGCGTGGGCTCGACCTCGATCGTCCGCGGCCCTTCCTTCGTCACGACCGCCAGCCCCACGACGTCCGGCCGCGCGAATTCCGTACCGTCCGCGAACCCGTCGAACCCGGCGAAGACGATGTCGCCGTTGACGAGGTAGAAGTCGTCCGCGCCGATCCAGTCCCGCAGCGGATTCAGCGCCCCGCCCGTGCCCAGGATCTCCGGCTCGTAGCTCGCGCGGCACCCGTTCGCCGCGCACCACGCCTCGATCTGTTCGTGCAGGTAGTGGCAGTTGACCGCGATTTCCTCCACGCCCCAGTCGCGCAGTTGCCGCACGACGTGCGCCAGCATGCTTTCCCCCCAGACGGGCAGGAGCGGTTTGGGCGTCGCGCACGTGAAGGGACGCAAGCGCGTCCCGAGACCCGCGGCGAGAACGACGGCTTTCTTGACGACCATGGGGCACCTTCCTTTCTTAGCGATAGACCGGGCGCGTGCGCGGCATGTGCACCTTGGGCTCTTCCAGATGGAGCGCGTACCACGCGTCCCCCAGGCCCGAATTCGAGAAATGCGCCACGCGGTTGTTCATCAGGCATTCGTGGTTGCGCTTGAGCGTCGCGTCGTCGCTGTTCTTGAGCGCCGCGATCAGCGCGCGGAACGCCGCGTCGATTTCGCCGCGCTGCACGAGGATCCAGCTGTAGCAGCCGGCCAGCAGCGTGTTCTGGTTGTATTTCAGCCGGCGCACCTGCTTGTTGTAGAACTTCGTGATTTCCGCCAGCGGCGCGTTCGTCATCTGCATGCGCGCGAGCTTCATCGCCGCCGTGGTCGGCTCGACGATGAGCGCCTTGGGGAAGAGCGCGTCCACCTCCTTGAAGTCCTTGATCATCCAGCACAGCTGCAGGCGCGCCGTGGCGATCTGCCGCCCCATGAGCGGAACCCACGGGCGGAACCGGTCCAGCGCATGCGTCCGGGCGAGCGCCGCCTTGACGAAGACGCGCGTGTCGTCGGCGATTTCCTGCTGCGCCTGCTTGAGGCTCCCCGGCGGACGCATCTGCCAGCGCTGGATCTTCTGCTGCAGGGCCTTCTGGCCTTCCGTCAGCGCGTCCTGGACCTGCCCCATCGCCGCCATGACGCGCTTCTTGAGGACGCGCCCGACGGCGAACTGGAAGAGCCCGAAGGCGAGAAACCCGAAGAACGCGCACCACCCGATTCCCGCGTCCGCGGCGTAGCGCACGCCCCCGCCGACCAACGCGCCCAGTACAAGACCAATCGCAAATGTAAGCATTTCCTTCTCCTTTCCTTGGTCCCCGCCCTCAGTGGCGGAAGGACCGCTGTCCCGTGAAGACCATCGCGACGTTCGCCGCGTTGCAGCAGTCGATCACGTCCCAGTCGCGCAGCGCCCCGCCCGGCTGCACGATGGACGTAATCCCCTCGCGGATGCCGACTTCCGCCCCGTCGCGGAACGGGAAGAACGCGTCCGACACCATCGCGCACCCGGGCAGGCCGCCCTTTTCCGCGCGCGTGCGTTCCATGATCTCCGCCTGTTTCTTCGCGCCGTCCTCCTCGCCGAAGACGAGCCGCAGATCGTTGAACGGCTTGCCGTACGCCTCCCAGGCGATCCAGTCCGCATGCTTCGTGTACGCCTTGTCGCGCGCGATTTCCGCCACGCCCACGCGGTCCTGTTCGCCCGTGCCGATCCCGACGGTCGCCCCGTCCTTCACGTAGAGGACCGAGTTGGACGTCACGCCCGCCTCGACGAGCCAGCCGAAAACGAGATCCTCGTATTCCTGAACCGTCGGCAGGCGCTGGATCTGGTAGTCCTTGTAGGTGACCGCCCCCGTCGCCGGATCCGTCATCTTGCGGTGGCAGTAGGCGGGCATGAAGTCGCCGGGCTTGCGCGCGTTCGCGCAGAACGACGTCTGCACCACGATCCCCCCGTCGATGAGGCTCTTGAAGTCGACCACGTGCCGCGCCACGAAATCCGTCAGCCGCGCCATGTTGCGGATGCGGAAGACGCGCAGGTTCTTCTTCGTCGCGAAAACGTCCAGAACCCCCGGCGCGAAGTCCGGCGCCACGACGACCTCCGCGTAGTTCTGCACGATCAGCCGCGCCGTCTCCAGGTCGCAGTCCCGGTTCAGCGCGATCGCCCCGCCGAACGCCGCCAGCCGGTCCGCCTTGTTCGCGCGGTAGTACGCCTCCGCGAGCGTCGTCCCCGTCGCCACCCCGCACGGATTGTTGTGCTTGACGATGACGCAGGTGGGCTTCTCCATCAGATAGCGCAGGATGTTGAGCGCGTTGTCCGTGTCCGTCACGTTCGTCTTGCCCGGATGCTTCCCGCTCTGCAGAAGCTCGGGGACGGACGCCAGATACCGCCCCGGCTGCAGCATCTGCACGTCGCCCAGGACCAGGTTCCCGTCCGTCAGGCGGTAGAGCGCCGCCTCCTGGCCGGGATTCTCCCCGTAGCGCAGCCCCTTCTCCTGGCCGCCGATGTTCCAGGTCACTTTCTCGTAGTGCAGCGTCTGGCGCGTGTCGCCGTCGATGAACGAAATCTCCATGCGCGGCGCGAAATGATCCGCTTCGATGACCCGGTAGGCTTCCTTCAGGTCCTTCGGTGATGATACAATTCTTTCCATACTTCCTATAGTATACCATAATTTGGGCTTCTAGGGGTAATAAATTACGCAGGCAGGCCGCGCGGACAGGAAACCCCGCCCCTTCCCGCACAGACGCGCACCTCGTCTCGCCGGGACGGTGCCGCCCTCCCGCCGGACTTTCCGCTTTCCCCCGCGGCATTTTCCGCGGCGTTTCGCACCCAGTTTTTCATTTTAATTTTTCAGAATCCATTTTTCGCCCGAAACGAAAAAATATTTTAGGCTGTTTTTCGCCCTGTTCCGCACCTTCTCCACGTCACGTCCGCGGCCGCCCGCGCCGGCGCACCGGCGCGCACAACGCGCGTCATGCGCGTCACGCGCTACTATAATACTGTGCACCATACAGGCGATTAGACCCCCGCCGGACCGCTTTTGGAGCCGAAAAGCGGATTTTGAGCCGAACAAAAGAGAAAAAGAAAGGAAATAAAGAGAAACCTTCCCCCCTGCACCCCCTATAAAGAGAAACAAAGGAAAGAAATATAAACAAAGGAACTGTAATGATTACCACCCCCCCACCACACCCCCTGCG
>DBKW01000095.1:0-5095 GCA_002298665.1 Verrucomicrobia bacterium UBA740
CCTTAGGGACTGTTTTTCCCCCTCGAACACACCCCCCTCATGCGGCTGAAAATTCGCCGCGGCTAACATTTGCGCTAATTGACCATTTTGATGCCTAAACGCGCCAAAACTGCACGTTATCGCCCTAAAACGGAGGACCGCCAAAAAAGGGCTCCCGCATGAGGTCCAAAAACATGCGCATGTTAGACCCCCTCACATGCGCATGTTAGACCCCTTAACATGCGCATGTTAGATACCGTCACATGCGGGGGGTATGGACAGGGGGTTCCGCGGGGGGTAAAATCCAGCCTGCCCCGCCCGCGCCCCGCCCCCTGCCCCGGGTACGGTCCGTCCGGTCGTCAGGCGGACTCTTTCTCCCCTGGCAAGGCGCAATCGGCCTCCGCCGCCTCCCCGGATCGGCCTTTCTCGCTTTCCCTTTGCGAAAAATCCAGAACCTGCACCTCCCAAAGTATCGCAAGTAAGCCTTTTTTAGGTTCGCGCGATAATCTACGAAAAAAAGTACTATTACCCCATTTCATAAACACAAGATTTATGCTATAATAGCAACGAACTCAACATATGGGTTCATTACAGATTAATAACACTATATATTGATATTCACTCATGCTCGACAGGACAGAAGACATAAAAATGATTAATGACATAGAGAAGACAATGCAAGCCATGAAAGCCGACGTGGCGCTGGCCGCACACGCCGCGCACGCGCTTAACGGCAAGACCGGCCTGAATACACCCGAAAATTACAGTCGCGCAACCCGTCTGTATCAGTTTCAGGCACGTCAATTCCAGAAAATCGCAGCCGGCTGCACCACAATCGGCGAGGTCCAAAAGAAGCTTCTGACCCGCTATGCCGCGTTCATGGACGCCATTCGGGAGCTCTCCCGCGAAAAGCCGTCCATTGCGCGCTTCGAGAAGCTCTGCCAAAACTGCACCAGGGGCGTTCAAAAATCGCTCCAACACCAAGATTATTCCATTTTCGCTCTGCCGGCGTTCCGCGATGCCCTCCAGCTTCTGTCCGACCGACCGCTGACCCCGGAAGACGAAGAGCTCGCCGCATGCGACTTCCTTTTTTCGCAAGCGGAAACCGACCGGATTCAAACGGCCGCTCAATCCCTGTTTGCTCCTGTCGTCAACCTCTTGAAGGACGAGCTGGATAAGATAAAGGACTGTTTGACGCCCACGCTGGCCGCACTATACAAGATCGTGCCTGAGAAAAACATCCGGCTGTTGATTTTCGAACATTTGCCCAACGGGCGTTTTCGCTATCTGCCGGGTGCGTGGAGGGGGCTGATTGATCTAGCGACAGCCTACACCAATCTCGTTTTCCTGGATATTCCCGGTGTTGACGCTTCCGCCATGCCGGTGTCAGCTGTTCAGCCAAGCGCGGATGTCGCCATCCCGTTGACACTTGCCCTGTCCGCAAGCGCGGACGGGCTCCTGCAAGCCGGGACGCCCGACTTGATTGAGACGCAAGCCCAGAAAGTTTTTGAATATTTCAGGAAGACGGGTAGAACGGCCCAGTTTCAACTTATGCGAAAAGATACGCATGAAATGGCAAAAGAAGGCGAGGAACTGAAGGAGACCATCTTGCAAGAGTGGCAGGCCGGACATTTGTCCAAGGATAAAATGACGAAACTCCTTCAAAGCATTGAGGAAAGCCTTTCTCGGGTGGCGAGCGCAGATGAGCAGTTGGCCAAAACCGGCGAACGCTTGACCGAAGATTGTGCGCTGAACCTCGCTTTCTTCCCCGTGATGCCCGGTCCCGCCCCGACCGCCGCCGCGGAACCGTCTCCGCAGACGCTCGAACTCGGTCCCTGGGCGAAGAAATTCGTCACCTCCGTTGCCGTGAAAAAGCAGGAGATACGCCTGAAGGGACGCAAAACGCCCCTGATCTGCCCGCCCAGGGCCGGCACCCCCTGGAACCTTCTCGTGCGTTTGCTGACCTCGACCGACCCGGACGGGTGGATCGAACTCACGGACGATTACGAGGCGGATGCCTGGCGCAATTCTTTCTGCCGTTCGGGGAAGAACAGGAAAACGAAAAGCGCCAAGCGTCTGGCGGAGCTTTTGTCCTTCATCGAGAGCAAAAACAAGCGTGGCGTGAGGGGCGCCGTGTGCATCCGACTCAGGCCCAAATCCTAAAACTTCTCTCCGCCAGATCCTAAAACAACTTGTTTTTAAATCCCAAAACTCGAATTCGCGTTTTGGGATTTGATTTTGTTTCCCCAGTGAAAACAGGGAATTTTGGAGCTTCCCGGGCGGTTTTCGACCCGTTTCGCGTTGCAGGATTTGCTTTTGTGATGTGCATATCTTGTTGGGACCATGACTTTTATGCTATACTATAAACGTAATCGCGAGAGGCGGTTCGTAAATGCCGCGTCCGGGCCGGAAGGTATTCGGCGGGATGCGCGTTGCCGCCTCGAGGATTGCAATAGGAGAAGGATCAGACATGTCTGATACGAACCAAACCGCTGAGAAGGCTACACTCAGCTATCGCGTTGTAGCCGGCAAGAACCCGCAGGATCCGAAGGATACCGTCCTCCGGCCCCTGATCGTCAACAAGGAGACCTACAATACGGCCCGGTGCCTCAAATACGCCATGAAGAATGGCTATGTGATCGCCGGACAGTATTACTCCAACTACGGCATCATCCACGGCTTCCTCGAAGCCGTCCAGAGCCTGGGGTTGGAGGGACGCGACATCCTGCTCAACAACTGGATTCGCATCCATCCCGAGTTGAAGGGGCGGATCAACCCCGAAACCCGCCAGTTGAGCGGGGATAACGACCTGCGCGTCTGCGTGCGGGCGCTCAAGGAACTTCGCCGCAAGGCCGACGAGTTCAGCTGGTCGAACGTGGACGAACCGGAGACGGTCGTCAAGATCGACCGCATCTACGTATTCGGCGGCAACGCGACGGGCATCATGAAAACAAAGGGATTCGCCGCCAACGGACGGAACCTGCTGTTTGACGCGTCGTCGGGCGACACTGCGCAGCTCACATGGGAAACAGAAGAAGGGTCCGGGGCGGTCCCCCTCACTCCGTCCTCGTCGAGCGCCTACAACATCGTGTTCGACTGGCCCAAAGAACTTGACGGCGTGGAGGCCGGCACGGTGCTCACGTTCACGCTCACGCGCCACCTGGGCGGCAAGGATGCCGCGCCGCAAGTCGTGAAGCGCCGCGTCACGCTCCTGGAAAACGCCTAAAAACACTCGCCCGAAACCGGCTGGGGCGGCCTCTTGGAGGCCGCCCCTTTTTATCGGATAATCGCGGTTGGAAGGCCGACGGGAGTCTCTCGCCCGCGCCCCCTGACGGGGATGCCCTCCCTGCGGAGACAAAAACAAAACTCCGCGGAGTTTTCTCCCTAACCCCGCGGAGTTTTCCCTCGCTTCCCGCGGGGGCTCTATTTCGCCCGCGGCAGTTCCACGAAACCGTAGGGGGCGACCGCGATCCAGCGCAAACTCCCCCCTTCGCTCACCGCAAGACGCGTGGCGGGCGTCGCGTTGACGAGGATGACCTTGCGCGCATCCGCCGGGACGGATACGACGATCGCCGGATCGTACACCCCGAAAATGCGCTCCGTGTCGCTCCACCCTTCCAGCAGCGGATAGTTCGCCGCGGGATTGTGCGCCCGGAATCCGCCGCGCTGCAGCGCGTCCCGGTGCGCCTCGGAAAAGGCGATCCACTTGGCGATTTCCGCCTTCTGCACGGCGGGGATGGTGTCCAGAACCATGGAATACTGCACCGTCGTGAAGATGACGGACAGAATGGCTTGCGCCGCGGTCGCGGCATCCCCGGAAGGCGTCCAGCGGAGCATATCCGCATGCACCGGCGTCCCGCATGCCGTGAGGCGGATATTGGCCGTCCGCACCCGGTTGGCGAGCGGATCGCCGGGGCAGTCGTTCGCGCGCAGCATGTTGCCGTAATGCGCGGTGACAGGTCCGATATAGGGCTGGCGGAACTCCAGAAGGACATCCGGCTTGAGGGCCTTCAGACGCGTCGATATCTCCGCCAGGAGCGCCTTGGCGGCCTCCGAAACGCTCTTGTAGTCGCGTCCGGCGTAATTCTCCTTGACCGCCGGGTCGGTCCCGAAAATGCGGAAGAAGTCGATGAAATCGATCTTGTAGCCGTCCAGGTTCCAGTCCGTCATCATCCGCACGAGGTTGCCCACGATAAACGCGCGCACCTCGGGGAAGCGGGGGTCCAGAACGCCCAGATCCTGTCCCCAAAGCCGTCCGTCCATGAGATATTTGCCGCGGAAGACCGGATAAGTGCGGCTTTCTTTCGCCACAAACGCCATGGAGTACCACAGCATGTATTTCATGCCCAGCGCATGGACGCGCGCGACGTGGCCGCGCATGTCGGGGAACGTTTCCGGCACGGGCGCCCAATCGCCGTAGGCCTGCTGCCAGCCGTCGTCCGTGATGATGGTCTTCATGCCCAGTTTCGCCGCCGCGGCGCATTCCTTCTCGAGCGTCGGGGCGTCGAAGAACTTGTTGAAGGCGTACCAGGTCGAATACACCGGCTCGTAGGCCGCCTCCGGCGGAGGGAGGGGTACCGCCCGGGCGGCGGAAGCGACCCACCGGGACGCCTCCTGCACGGTCTGCGACCAGTCGCGCACGCGGCTATCCAGCCGAATCGCGCATTCCCACCGCGCAAGCGGCGCTTCCGGCTCGGCGAAAAACGTCATTTTGACGCGGTAGACGAACGAATCGCGCTCCTCCACGATGATTGCGGGCGCGAACCGGACTTCCCGCACGCACTCCGACCAGGCGAGCGTCAACCGGTTCTCGTCGCCGTTCGCGAACCAGCTGCGGACGGGCGTGCTGTAGCAGAATTTGGACGCCTCCCCGCCGCGGAAAGGCGTGCGCACATGCTCCACCGGCTCCCAAAGTCCGGCGCTGTCCCCGATCGGCACGTCGAAGGAAAGCGTAACCGGGGCGGGCAGGCGCGGTTCGCCCGCGCTCGTCCAGGAAAGGTTGAGCAGCCGAACCCCGTCTTCCGGAACGGACGCGGCGATCCGCCAGCCCGCGCCCGGGCTGCAGACCGTATTCGTCGCCGCCACCGGAATGGATACCGCGGCGGAAGACGCCGCG
>DBKW01000095.1:5247-5958 GCA_002298665.1 Verrucomicrobia bacterium UBA740
CCACGCCGATCAGTCGGCCGGGCTGGGCGGCAGCGCGGCGAGTTCCTGCAACAGGCGGTAGTTGGACTTGAAGCCCTCCTCCGTCCGCTCCAGAATCTCCTTGGCCTTCTCTTCGCCCGCCACCTTCACCAGCTGGCGGAAGCGGTTCTCGCCCGTCGTCTTGGAAAGCGCCGCGGCGGCGAAGGAGAGTCCGGCGTCGCGGGAATCCAGCGTGAAACCGCCCTTGCCTTCCTCCACCAGCGCCGGATTGTACCGCCACAGGGGGAAGTGGAGCGAATCGACCGCCGTCTTCTGGTGCTGCGGACCTTCCGCCGTCGAAAGTCCCTGCTCGATGCAGTGCGCGTAGGCGATGATGAGCGCGGGGCCGTCGTAGCTTTCCGCCTCGTGGAACGCCTTAACCGTCGCGACCGGGTTCGCGCCCATCGACACGTAGGCGATGTAGACGTTCTTGTACTGGAGCTGCATCAAGCCGAGGTTCTTCTTCATCTGCACCTTGCCCGAGGCGGCGAACTTCGCGATCGCACCCTTCGGCGTGGACTTCGAGGCTTGCCCGCCCGTATTGGAGTAGACTTCCGTATCCAGGACGAGCACCTTCACGTTCCGCCCCGAGGCGAGCACGTGGTCCAGCCCGCCGTAGCCGATGTCGTACGCCCAGCCGTCGCCGCCGACGATCCAGACCGACTTGCGCACGAGGTTGTCCGCGACCGCCAG
>DBKW01000095.1:6025-9019 GCA_002298665.1 Verrucomicrobia bacterium UBA740
GCGACCGCCGCGCGCATCTCCTCCACGCCCCGGCCCTTCTCGTCGAACTGGTCGATGGCCTTGATATGCGTCAGAATCGCCTTGATGTTCGCCGGCGCCGCGGGATTCGCGAGCATCTCGTCCACGAGCCCGAACGCGTACGCCTGCAGCTTTTCCGTCGAAACGCGCATGCCCAGGCCGAATTCCGCATTGTCCTCGAAGAGCGAGTTGGACCATGCCGGACCGCGTCCGTCCGCGCGTTTGCAGTAGGGCGTCGTGGGCAGGTTGCCGCCGTAGATGGAGGAGCATCCCGTCGCGTTGGCGATCAGCAGCCGGTCGCCGCAAATCTGCGTCAGGAGCTTGATGTAGGGCGTCTCGCCGCACCCCGCGCAGGCGCCCGAGAACTCGAAGAGCGGACGCTTCAGCTGGCTGTCCAAAAGCATCTTCATGTCGAGCTTGGCGGCGTCCACTTCCGGCAGCTTCAGGAAGAAGTCCCAGTTCTTGATTTCCTTCTCGCGCACCGAAAGCTGCGGCACCATCTTCAGCGCCGGCTTCGGGTTCGCCTTCAGTTCGCCTGTCGCCGGATCCTTCTTCGGCTGCGACATCGGGCACTTCACCACGCACAGCGTGCAGCCCATGCAGTCCTCCGGCGCGCACTGCACCGTCATCTTCTCGCCCAGCCCCTTCATCTTCGGCGTCTTGGTGTCCGCCGACTTGAAGTCCGCCGGCGCACCGGCGAGCGCGTCCTTGCCGTAGACTTTCAGGCGGATCGCCGCGTGCGGGCAGATCGCCGAGCAGTTGCCGCACTGGATGCAGACCGCCGGATCCCACTCCGGCACGAACGCCGCGACGTTGCGCTTCTCCCATTGCGTGGTCGCCGTCGGCCAGGTGCCGTCCGCCGGGATGGCGGAAACCGGCAAGTCGTTGCCCTTCTGCGCGATCATCTTCGCCGTCACGTCCTTGACGAATGCGGGGGCTTCCGCCGGGACGGTCGGCGGCTTCTTGAACGCGCCCGCCGGCTTGGACGGATAATGCACCTCCTCGATCGCGGCGACCGCCGCGTCGATGCACTTCCAGTTCTTCTCGACGACGTCCATGCCCTTCATGGCGTAGGACTTCTCGGCGTACGCCTTGAGTTCCTTGATGGCTTCCGCTTCCGGCAGGATGCCCGAGAGCTTGAAGAAGGCGGTCTGGAGCACCGTGTTCGTGCGCGTACCCATGCCGTTGGCGCGCGCGATCTTGGCCGCGTCCACGACGTAGAAGCGCAGTTTCTTGTCGATGATCGTCTGCTCCACCTCGTCCGGCATGTGCGCCCAGACTTCCGCGGCGGAATAGGGCGAGGCCAGCAGGAACGTCGAGCCCGGCTTCGCCGCGGCGAGCACGTCGTACTTCTCGAGGTAGTTGAAGCAGTGGCACGCCGTGAAGTCCGCCTTGTGGCAGAAGTAGGGGCTGCGGATGACGTCCGGCCCGAACCGCAGATGGGAGACGGTCACGCCGCCGGACTTCTTGGAGTCGTACTCGAAGTAGCCCTGGGCGTAGTTGTCGGTGTAGGTGCCGATGATCTTGATGGAGTTCTTGTTCGCGCCCACCGTGCCGTCCGCGCCGATGCCCCAGAACATGCACTCCTTGCGCGAACCGGTCGGGATCTCGAAGCGCTCGTCCCCGAGCAGATACCGCCCCGTCACGTCGTCCACGATGCCCACGGCGAAATGGTCGACCGGCTTTGCGGCGGACATGTTGTCGTAGACCGCCTTGCACATCTGCGGCGTGAAGTCCTTGGACCCCAGCCCGTAGCGTCCGCCCAGGATCCGCGGCTGCGCAAACGCCGCGGTACCCGCCTGCACCCCCTGCGCCACCGCGGCGCACACGTCCAGATAGAGCGGATCGCCCACCGCGCCCGGCTCTTTCGTGCGGTCGAGCACCGTGACGGTCTTCACCGTCTTCGGCAGCGCCGCGACGAACGCCTCCGCGGCGAACGGACGGTACAGGCGAACCTTGACGAGGCCGACCTTCTCGCCGGCGGCGACAAGCGCCTCGACCGTCTCGTGCAGCGTCTCGCAGCCGGAGCCCATCGCCACGACGACGCGTTCGGCGTCCGGTGCGCCCACGTAGTCGAAGAGGTGGTAGCTGCGCCCCGTGAGCGCGGCCAGCTTGTCCATGCTCGCCTGCACGACGGCCGGCGCCGCCTCGTAGTACTTCTGGCAGCTCTCGCGCCCCTGGAAGTTCATGTCCGGATTCTGCGCCGTGCCCCGCATGGTCGGGTGTTCCGGGTCGAGCGCCCGCCGGCGGAAGTCCGCCACGGCTTCCTCGTTGATCATCTGGCGGATCATCTCATCGTCTATCTCGTCGATCTTCTGCACTTCGTGGGACGTGCGGAAACCGTCGAAGAAATGCAGGAACGGCACGCGCGCGTCCAGCGTCGCCCCGTGCGCGACAAGTGCCAGATCCTGCGCCTCCTGCACCGAGTTGGACGCGAGGATGGCGAACCCCGTCTGCCGGCACGCCATGACGTCCCCCTGGTCGCCGAAAATGCACAAGCCCTGGCAGGCCAGCGAACGCGCCGAGACGTGGAAGACCGCCGGGGAGAGCTCGCCCGCGATCTTGTACATGTTCGGGATCATCAGCAGAAGGCCCTGCGACGCCGTGAAGGTCGTCGTGAGCGAACCCGTCGTGACGGACCCGTGCACCGCGCCCGCCGCGCCGCCTTCGGACTCCATCTCCACAATCGTCGGCGTCGTCCCCCAGATGTTCTTGCGCCCGAGCGTGGCGAACTGGTCGCACGTCTCCGCCATCGGCGAGGACGGGGTGATCGGATAAATCGCCGCGACTTCCGTACACGCGAAAGCCACCTTCGCAACAGCCGTGTTGCCGTCTACCGTTATCTTGTGTGCCATGTCAAGTCTCCTTTGGTTTGATACTATTATAGCGAAATCACGCCGCGCCTGCAAGCCCTTTCTCGCCCCGAAGTCCCCAACTTGCGACGAACGGCCCAAGTAAAGGCTCCGCGTGTAGGGG
>DBKW01000095.1:9118-11415 GCA_002298665.1 Verrucomicrobia bacterium UBA740
GGTCTCTTGCCCCGGAGACCGTGGTCTCTTGAAGCTGGCGCGGACAAATGACGCGTCCGTCCCCTCCTACGCCCCCTCTCGTTTAGGCGAAACCCTCCGCGGCCGGCACCCGCGCTAGTGAAAGGAAATACGGAAAAGCTTCCAGCGGTCGTCGGCTATGTCCTTCACGAACTGCGCGGAACAGGCTGCCGGCGATTGGGGCAGCGGAAAGTCCGGTCCCTCGAGCGTCCACGCGATGCGCGCCGTCACCTGTGCGGACTCCTTGCCCGGGTTCAACGCGACGCGCACATCCGAGAGGGTGACTTCCAGCCGCGAACAGGCCGCACGCGCCGCCCCGACGGCACGCAGCATATCCTCCCGTTCGAAAACGACAGGCTCCCCTTCGGACGCGACCGCGGCGGTTATTTGCCAGGCGACAAGCTCCTCGAGCGTCCGCATCTTCCCCATTTGAACATAAGGCGGCTCGCCGGGTTCCTTGTTCACACACGCGACAAGCCGCGTCAATACGGAACGGACCTCCCCTTCCTCGTCCGTGCGGAAAAGGAGAAAGGCGGCCAAACCGGCTCCTGCCGCGCAAAGAAACGCCAAAAATCCGCGTCTGTTCACGGCACACCGTCCGTTTCAGGGGGCGGGCGTCAGCGCGACCGGGCGGAAAAGCCCCCGCAACGCATTGATTTCGCGGAAGCATCCCGTCTCGGCGTCATAATCGAGAACCCGCACATCCCCCGAGCGTTCCATGGCGACAAGGGCGCGATTGGGCGCCACGAACACGAAGTCGCGCGGCCAGCTTCCGTCCAGAAGCGTGCGCGCCTTGAAGGTCAGACGGCCCGTTTCCGCGTCGAAATCGTACGAAACAAGCGAATTTTCGCCGCGGTTGGAGACGACTAGGCGCCGGCCGTCCGGGGTCAGGCGAAGCGCCGCGGCAAGATCGCCATCCGGTCCGCGTCCGGTCTGTTCGTTCGGGACGGGCAGCGTCGGCACGTTGTCCAGCAAGGTAAAGCCGTCCGCCGCGCACCAACGGTAGCTCGCCAGCCGATTGCCGAGTTCGAAGAGGATGAAGGCGAGCTTGCCGTTTGGATGGAACAGCATGTGCCGCGGACCCGCCCCCCGTGGGGCCGTCGCGTAGACCGTCCCGGCGGGGTAGGTCACCACCTCGTCCAGCCCAAGGTCGACGACACAGAAACTCTTGCCGTCCGGCGCCGGTATCGCCTGGTGGCAATGCGCGGCATCCTGCCGCGGCAGATTGGGTCCCTGCCCCTTGTGCACGTAGGTCGTGACCGGACCAAACGCGCCATCCGCCACCGGCACGCTCCCGGCGCGCCCGGTGCTATAGTCCGCCCAATTCAGTTGCCTGCCGTTTGGCATAAGGGAAACATGGCACGGCGTGCCGCCCAAATCGACCGACCCCGTCCGCTCAAGCCGCACGCCCTGCGCACGGTAGGCGCTCGCCCCGCCCGCGGCACAGGAATAAAGCCAGCGTCCGTCCGCGGAAAGCGCCTGGTAGATCGCCGTCTTTTCCGGGTAGGCCGCGGCGATTCGCAACGCGCCGGAGGAGACGTCCATCTCGAGCGCATAAAGTCCGTTCGTATGCGTGGCGTCCGTATAACAGCCCAGATAAACGACTAAACAAAGTGTTTCTATCATTTTACTCCTTATTCAAGATTGAAGGCGCCTGGTTCCGACCGAATACTTCCGCATAAACCGGGAATTATTATACCATTTCCGGTCCGCGCTGTAAACCCGGACGCCGTGCGCCCCTTTCGTGGCTCAGGCGTCCTCTACACCGCAGGTGGGCAAGAGCTCGTAGTATTTGCCGAAGAACGTCCTCAGGCGCGGACGGGCCGGCGGCGCAGGGCGAGCACGCCCGCCCCCAGCAGAAGCATCAACCCGCTCGTCGGCTCGGGCAGGCCGGAGATGGTCAGGGTGGTGATGTCGGTCCCCCACCCCATTGTTCTGGTATACTTCCCCTCTGTCTTCACTTTCGCAAGGACATCCGCCCAAGGAGCAGCCATGCTTGCCGTACCACCGTCACGATCGAATGTGAAGTCCAATCTATAAACATCGTACCAAGTTGTCTTGTCTGCGTGGTACGCTTGCAAAACACCATCTTGCCAACGGTAGTTGGTGCTGGCGAAGGCGCCCTGGGCAACATCCTTATCGGTACGAATTTGTACACCAGAGTTTAGGTCGCTGCTGGCGTAGTCAGGAACCGCCCAGATTTCAGCCTTTGTCTCGCCAGTAACGCCATATCCCGAGAGCGTCCAGCTGAAGATATCGGCCGAGGCGGCGGAGACCGC
>DBKW01000095.1:11448-16134 GCA_002298665.1 Verrucomicrobia bacterium UBA740
TTTTCTTGTTTCCTTTTTGTCGTATGTGGGGGATTAGTTTGGTTTTTCCGCACGAACACCCCCGGCATTCCCGCGGAACTCCCGATTGGAAGAGGAAAAGAGTGGATAGAAAGAGACCGACCGCGGCGGTTCCGTCCGAAACCGCGCNNCCGGCGGACCGGAAATTGGCGGGCCTGGCGGGATTCGAACCCACTACCCGCGGTTTAGAAAACCGCTGCTCTATCCTGATGAGCTACAGGCCCAACTGAAACGCCGCGCTCCGATTCGGAAACCGCGCCGGACGCCCGTTTCCGCATATTATACCATATTTCGCGCCCGCTCGCCTAGACTGTTTTTCCGCAGGCCGCCAAGCGTCCCGCCGCCACTGCCCGCAAAACCGCGTGGTACATGTCGAAAAACACCGCCACCAACCGCCGCGGAAGCGTCGTCCCGGGCAAATACCGCCCTTTTTCGAGCATTCCCAGCTCCCGCATCGCCCGCTCGTAACGCTTGCGTTCGGGACGGTGGTTCCACTTCCACGGCTTGGATTTCCCCCAAAAGTGCAGAATCGCCGGCGAAAGGATGGCTTCCAGAACCGTCCGCGGCGCATTCCCGCGCCACGCCTTCTCCCGGACGGCATGCTTGAGCTGCCGCTCGCACCAGCCGTCGCTGAAATTCCACTTGGGCGGCAGCGGGCGGACCCTGTCCCACAAAAGCGCGTTCAGGGCGTCCTGGTCGCACCGTATCGCTTCATCCCGCCGCCGCGCATACCAGTCCGCCGCACGCGCCAGGATGTTTTCGTCCCGAAAAAGCTTCAAATTGAAAACCAACACCCCCGCATTGAAATAATGCGTGGCGGCCGGATCCAAGAGCGCGGCATTCGTCCAGCACGCCGGATCGCGCACCATTCCTTCCGCGCGCGAATCCTCGTAAACCGCCGCGAGCGCGTCCGTCCCCAAGTCCAAATCGTAGAGTTCGCCCAAATCGCGGCAGATGAAGGTATCTATATCCAAATAGACGATATTCCCGGTCTCGGACGCGAAAACCTCGCCGATGAAGAGCCGCGCCCACGTCAGAATCCCCCAGCGGGCTTGCGGATTGAAAAACGCCGCGTGGTAGCGCGTCAGTTGTGCGCTCACGTCGATCACGTCGACGCGGCAGCCCGGTTTCGCCGCGGCAAGCGCCTCCAATTCGTGACGGTGCGCCGGCGAAAGCGCCCCGTCTCCGCCCGTGAAGACCGAAACGCGCAACGGACGCGTCGGCTCCGCCGTCCGAAGCAGGGAATAAAGCGCGACTTTGAGCGGCAGGAACCCGCCGTCGTCGCTGCAGAAAAGGACGTGTCCCTGCCTTTTTTCGGTAGTCATGGGCGTTTTCTCTTCTTTAGGCGGGAAAGAGGGGACGTCCGCCGGGACGCCCCTCCCCCGCGCATTCACCTGCGGGGCGGATTACTCGTTTTCGACGAGTTCATGCGCGAGCTGCACGTAGTCCGTGCGCCCGTCCTTGATGAACTTGATGGCCGAAGACGGATGGCAGTTCATGACGCCCGTCAGCAAATACGGGACGTCGTACCCCCACACCGCGCCGCTCTTCTTCATGTCGAGCATGTACTTTTCGATGAATTCCAGAATCGGCAGAGCGGAGTACTTCGGATTCTTCAGGAAACTGAGGAGCTGCTCCGAGAAGCAGTTCCCGGCGCCGCGGCCCATGCCGTTCACCGTCACGTCCAGGTAGTCCACGCCCCAGCGGCACGCCTCGATCGTGTTCGCGAAGGCGAGTTGCTGGTTGTTGTGGCCGTGGAAGCCCACCTTCTTGCCGCCCATCGCCTCGACGTACTTCTTCGAGTAGGTCGCGATCTGCTCCGGATAGAAGTTGCCGAACGAGTCGACGAGGTACAGCACGTCCGCCGGCGAAGCCGCCAGCATCTTCAACCCCGCGTCCAGTTCGTTGCCGATGACCTTCGAAACCGCCATCAGGTTGCACGTCACCTCGTAGCCCTTCGCCTTGGCGTCCTCGATCATGTCGATGGCGAGCGGAATCTGATGCACGTAGCACGCCACGCGGATGGTGTCCACGACCGAATCCTTCTTCGGCAGGATGTCCGTCTTGTAGTCGCACCGGCCCGCGTCCGCCATGATGGCGATCTTCATCGGCGAATCGTTCTTGTCGCCGACAATCGCGCGCAGGTCCTCCTCGTCGGTGAACTTCCACTTGCCGAAGGCTTTCGGATCAAACATCTTCTTGGACGCACGATAGCCGAACTCCATATAGTCCACGCCCGCGTCGATGTTCGCACGGTACAAGGCCTTCACGAAATCGTCGCTGAAGCCAAAGTTGTTGACCAATCCCCCGTCGCGCAAGGTCGCGTCGAAGACCTTGATATCGGGGCAATAACTCATCAGAGTTCTTTCTTTGCTCATTTTTGTTTCCTCGTTGTCCACGAAAGCCTCGCCATCACCGGATAGCGACGCACGACGTGCGGTGACGGTGCGGCCATCGACAGGCTTGGACGCCGTGGCCGGAATCATCCAGCCCCGCCCCTCGGCTATCGCGCCGGGTATGCGTCCGCTCGCGCAAAAATCGCGGACCCGGCGCGTCGAAATGCACCATCCTTCCGCGGCTTGCGCCACTGTTATGTATCCTTCCGCCAACATGACAAGTGGAAGTATATCATATTTCGCCGTTCCAATGCAAGCGGAATCCTTTTTTAGCGGAAGGATACCGCCTTATCCGCCCTTTTTCCGCATATTTCGGTCCTCTCCGCCCCCTTGCCACCCTCCGCCATGCTTTCTTCAGGTCCGCCCGGGATAAGACCTCTGCGCACGGAGCATTTACTGGGGTCCTTCACAATTTTTAGGAAAAGATTAAAATGCCATTGACTTTCCACCGCGAAAAGTGTATACTATTCCCCATCAAGCTTCGGAAGCGAAGTTTCATGTCGGAGCGTAGCGCAGCCTGGTAGCGCGTTTGCTTCGGGAGCAAAAGGCCGAGGGTTCAAATCCCTCCGCTCCGACCAATAAAAAGTGCGTTTCACCCGATAGAATCATGGGGCGAACGCATTTTTTGTTTTCCACGGGAAACGCCATCTTCGCTTCTAGACCCCCTCTCGCGTCAATCAGAAGAATCATTCCCTCGTTTGCCGCGTCCGCATGAGTTTGGCGCGGTCTTCCAGCAGTCCGACAAGCCACCGATATTCTGCGAGCGTGCCCCTGGCCGGCGGGCACGACCACCGTGCCGCGCGGCAGGTCGGCGCGAAGCCGTCCATCCGGCGGCAGCACTCGGCCATGGCGTCCGGACTGCGGGGGTCGAGTCCGAGCACGCGGGCGACGGCCCAGTAATGTCCGAGGGCCTTTTCGGCGCGGGAGGCCGCCTCCAGCCGGGCGGAGTCGCTCCCGGCCTCGCCACACGATTCCGCTTCCCGCATGCGGCCGTGCAGGGCAAAGGTCTCGTTCCACGCGGCTGTCACCTGGTCGATTGCCAGGCGTGCGGCCCCCGTCTTCCCGGCGTAGACGGCGTCATGCCGCCTTTTGATGTCCGCCCAGTCGATTCCCGGCAAGGCCGTCATTTCGTTTGTCATGTCCATTTCGCGCGCCTCCCTCAGAAATACGGGCAGATCGGCTCGCCGTTTCCGTTTGTGCGGGGCTCGTGCTCCTTGCGCTTCACGCACTTGCGTTCGTCGCAGTCGTAGAACGAACAGCACTGTGCGCAGGCGTACCACAAATTTCCGGCGAAGAAGTCCGCAAACCACGCCTCCTTCCGGCGTGCGTTCGTCGGGTCGCGGCGGGACTTGCCGTGCACCTCGTGGTATTCGGCGAATCCAGTCAGACGGTCGACGGTGCGCTCGCCGTACCGGGCGAGGAGTTCTTCCGGCGTCAGATTGAGCGTGAAGTGCGTCGGCAGCGGGGAGTCCGCCCGCTTCTCGAGGATGTAGTCCAGGAGTTTCACCGATGTCCCGTAGTCCTTGTAGTCGCCGCCTTCTGTGCCGATGTCGTCGACCAGGATCTCGTCGTCCTGGTGGTCGTCGAGCGCCTTGGTGATTTGCGCGAGCGTCTTTCCCTGCGCGACGGCCATGCTGAGAGCCGGGATGCCGAGCGTGTAGAAAAAGAAACTCTTCCCCACGCCGACGTCGCCCTTGAGCATCAGCCCCTTGCCGGAGAGATACGCGCGAACGAGCCCGAGCGTCTCTTCGGTGAATTCGTACCCCTGCCGGGCCATCTTTCGCGCGAGGTCTACGACCATCTCGTCGGTGACGGCGACCGGCTGCGGAATGAACGCCGCGTTGATTTCCGCAAGCATGGATTCCATGTCGAATGTCATATGGATTCCTCCTTCTTTTTCCCGAGACGCAGTTCGTAGTGCCCCGTATGCAGGCTCGTATCCTTGGCGCTGCGCTCATTCTCGCGCCCGTAGAACGCGCCCAGTATGCTCTTGAAGTTCGACCGGTTCAGGTTCACCTGTACACCGCCGCGGTTGACATACCCCCAGCCCTTGGACTTCATGGTTGCGAAGAATTTCGGCAGATAGGTTTCCGGCACGCCGATCTGCCGGGCCATCGCCTGGGCCTCCCCGTCGGACGGCACGCAAGACGGCCGTTCCGCGCTGTCTCCTGAATCAACACAAAAAATCGATCCCGTGCGCGTGCTTGCGCTGGCATTCATACACTCTTTCCTGTTTTTTTCTTTGTTGTTATCATTTATATATCGGTCTGAA
>DBKW01000095.1:16275-31965 GCA_002298665.1 Verrucomicrobia bacterium UBA740
CCCTTTCCCCGGTGGGCGACAACCAGAAGGCCCTGTTGCACCAGTTTCTTCTTCGCCTTCCAAATGGAGGCTTTGGGCCTATGGAGATGCTGTTCCATGGTCGTCAGCGAGGGGAAGCACCCTTGGCTTTCGGTATGGCGCCAGGCGAGATACAGCAACACCAGAAGCCCCGTCGGATCGGCTTTGCCGTATTCGGGCGTCTCCAGGAAATGATTCACCATCTCTACGCTCATCAGCGCACCTCCTTGCCTTCGATGAAGCGGATGAGCACGGCGAGGGGGACGCGTTTGACGCCCCGCACCGTCCGGGCTTCCAGTTCCCCGCATGTGATGAGGCGGCGGATTGTCTCCGGCTTGACGCCCAGCCGGCGGGCGGCTTCGGCTTGCGTGAGCAGGCGCAGGTCGGGGGCGTCTTCGTTCTTCAGCGTACGGACAATGCGCGCCAGCATTCCCGCGTCGTTGCACACGGCAATCGCCGTGAGGATCTCTTCTTTCGTCATGGTTAGGTGTCAGACTTCCGCCGTTCATCGTGAGGCATGGGGTTCCATGCTACGGAGGTCTGCACATAGGATGCGAAATGTCATGATGACATGCGGCGAAAGACGGAGAATGTGGGGCAAATCCCCCAATAAAAACGGGGGAAGCCGTGATTTGGCCACCCCCGAAACATTTTTCCGGAATGTCGCTTTGATGTCACTTTCGCGCCTGGCGGCGTTCGTCAAGATACCGCTTGACCTTCAGCCTGTTGGTCATTTCCGCAAAGTATGACTTGCACCAGGCGCTCCAGACTGTCTCGCTGGCGAGATGGTCGGCTTTGAGCGGCATGCCCGTCGCGAGGGATTGGCCCGCTTCGAACCACCGCTTGAGCGTCCTTTTGCACACGGCGTCGCTGCCGCATATCCGCTTCATGATCAATACGGCATTGTCCAGCGTGACGCCGTACTTGTGTTTCTTGGTTGCCTTGGGTTGATTGCTCTTGATTTCGCTTACGCTCTGGGCGATATTGACGGCAAGCGTCCCGAATTGCTTGTGGTCGCGATCCTGCGCTTCCGTGAAGTTTTGCAGGTCGCACCGGGTCGACTTTACCTCCGCCTTCATCTCGCCAATGTCTTTCCGCACGGATTCCGTGCCTGCGTTCAAGACTGGACGCAGGAATTCGGCGGCGTAGGCGGCCTGCGTCTTCGCCTTGGCTTTTTCGTCCTGGAAGACTTCATCGACGCGTTTCTCGTATATCCACGCGAGGTCCTGCACATAGGCGGACAGGATAGGGAGTTGGCTTTCCCCTTGCTCGCCGGCTTCTTCAAACGCCTTCCGCGCCTTCTCTGTTCGTTTTTTGCACTGTTCTTCCAGCTCCCGCTGGTCTTTTTCGGGCAGGTCGCGCGCCTTCGACAGCAGGGACAGAAGTCTCCCAAACGCTTCCCTCCCACGGCTGGCGTCGAAGTGGCGGAGGCCCAGGGTTAAGGCATGCTCATTCAGGAACGACTCCATTTTGTCGATGTCCGCCTCTACTTCGTACTCAAAGAATGACTCGATGTGCGATTGCAGGGTGCTTATCATGCTTGCTACGGCGGTCTTGTCTAGTTCCGGCAGGGTGCATGCATCGGCCAAGCCCCGGCAGTGGTTTAAGAGACCGAGACGGACTTCGCACTCATTCTCGTACATCGCGAAGAATAGGGCGGGGTCCCTGCACCACATATCCCTGCATTTCTGCTGCATTCTCAATCCGTCTATTTCCACGTTCGCTTTTTCGAAACCGGGAAACCCAAGCACCTTTTGGAGGGAATCCGCTTCTTTGAGGATGGAAGCCCTACCTTCGCCGCGCGCGTTTTCTTCTTCCTCGCGCCGGGGCGGTTGCGCCCCCGGGTCCGTCTCTTCGCGCCCACTGGGCGTTTCCGCGTCCCGTTCGGATGTCTTCATCTTGCCTTCTCCTTTCGTCTGCTACAAGCCGAGCCGTCTGCAGGCGCGTTCCTTGCGCACTTCGCCCGCGAGGGACGCCACACGCGCGTCTACCGGCGTCGCGTCCGCATTCCCTGCGCGATTGTCCACCTTCAGTCCGCGGCGCGTGACGCGGGCGGACCCTGTCGGACGCGTTTCGCCGTCTCTGCCGGACAAGATTTTAAGTCCCAAAGTGTATTCCTTCCTGCTTATGTTTACGGTTCTTTACTGCGGGATGCAGTATATCATAAACGCGGCGGGGGCGCAAGAGCAAAAGGGGGCACACAAGGGGGGCGGATAGAGCCGTTGAAGCCGCGGAAGTCCTTGAAAGCGTGGACTCTTCCGCCGCGCGCTTCTTCCGAGGGGAAGAATAAAGGTCACCTAGGAGGAAAACAAAACACCAAAAACCTCCTAGGTGACCGGACATAACAAATAACTAATAAAAAGGAGGTTTTATCTGTTACGAGACATATTATAGCATATTGGGGCGCGCCTCTGCAATTGTCAGTTTCGCTAGACCGGGTAATTGACAGAGCGGGTATTTAAAAGTCGCACTTTTCAGCTATGTATTAGCGACAAAAACTCCGAACGGACCTTCTCATCCGTCCGGAAACTGCCTAGAACGGCAGAAGTTGTCATCTCGCTATTCTGCTTCTCGACGCCGCGCATCATCATGCAGAGGTGCTTGGCGCGAATGACGACGCCCACGCCTTCCGCGTCCACTTCCTTCATGATGGCGTCGGCGATCTGCTCGGTCAGGCGCTCCTGAATCTGCAAACGCCGCGCGAACATGTCCACGATGCGCGCCAGCTTCGAGACGCCCAGGACCTTTCCCTTCGAAATGTAGCCGATTGCGCAGGTTCCGTAGAACGGCAACAGGTGGTGTTCGCAAAGCGAATAGAGCTCGATATCCTTGAGAATGACCATGTGGTTCGTGCCGCTGGTGAATTTCGCGCCGTTGACCACCTTGCGCAGGTTCTGCCGGTAGCCGCGCGTCAAATAGCTGAGCGACTTCGCCACGCGCGCGGGCGTTTTCACGAGCCCTTCCCGCGCCGGATCCTCCCCAAGCTCGATCAGGAGTTCCTTGACGAGCGCGGCGATTTTCTTCTCGTTCGGTTCTTTCATGCCTCGTACACCCTTATTCCGCCGTGTGCGCCTCGATTTCGCGCTTGACCTCGTCGAATTCGTTCTGGATTTCCGCCGCGGGCTTGCCCGTCACGAGCGAAACCACGACGATGGCGGCAAACGCGAAGATGAAGCCCGGGACAAGCTCATAAAGATTGAGTATCGAATCCGGATGCGCCGCGAGATAGTCCGCCGAAACGCCGAATTTCCACACGAAGCACGTCACCGCGCCCACGACCATGCCCGAAATCGCGCCGGCCAGATTCGTGCGCTTCCAGAAGAGCGCCAGAAGAATGAGCGGACCAAACGCCGCGCCGAATCCCGCCCAGGCGAAGGACACCATCTTCATGACGACCTTGAAGAAGGCGCTATCCGTATTCATCGCCAGGGCAATCGCGGCAATCGCCACCGCCGCGACCGCGAGACGCGACACGAAGATCAACTCGCGGTTGGACGCCTTCTTGCGCAGGACGACTTTGTAGAGGTCGTTCGAGAACGAAGACGCCGAAACGAGCAGCTGGCTGTCGGCCGTGGACATGATCGCCGCCATGATCGCCGAGAGAAGGAGTCCGGCCAGCACGCGCGCGAAGAATCCGGTCGAGAAAATGCCGTTGATCATGATCATGAACATCCGCTCCGGGTCGCCGCCCACGTCCTGGAGCGTCAGCCCCCGCATCTTGAGGTAGAGGTGGAAGACGAGACCGATGACAATCGCCGCGCCGAGCGAAATCGTCACCCACGTCATCGCAATGCGCCGCGAACCCTTGACTTCCGCCGGATTGTCGATGGACATGAACCGCACGAGAATGTGGGGCATGCCGAAGTACCCGAGACCCCAGGCGAGGCACGAGGCCAGCCCGATGAATCCCGTCGCCTTCATCGTCGTCGCGCTCGTGAAAAGAGACTGCAAATAGGGATTGATTTCGTTCAGCTGGTTCACCGTCGCGGCGAATCCGCCCGCCTGGCAGACGACAACCGCCGGAATCAGCACAATCGCGACAAACATGAGCGTGCCCTGCACGAAGTCCGTCCAGCAAACCGCCATGTAGCCGCCGAGGAAGGT
This sequence comes from Verrucomicrobia bacterium UBA740, assembly GCA_002298665.1. Taxonomy (GTDB): domain Bacteria; phylum Verrucomicrobiota; class Kiritimatiellia; order RFP12; family UBA1067; genus UBA1067. The sequence goes on from DBKW01000095.1 coordinate 20,398, forward strand.
GTAGCCGACGACCACCAGCGCGCCCACCCACAGGCACATCTGGTACCCCGAAAGCGTGAGCCCGCCCAAGTGGATCGTCTCCGGGATGCCGAACGTGGACGTGAAGAGCTTGGCGCAACTCACGAACCCCGAAGCCGTGTAAAACGTGAAGAAGACAAGAATGATGATCGCGGCGATGATCCGCGAAATGCCCGTGGGGTCGCGGAACCGGTTCGCGACAAAGTCCGGAATGGTGATCGAATCGCGGCAGACGTGCGAGTAGACGCGCAGACGATGCGCGACGATCTTCCAGTTCAAGTACGTGCCGATCAAAAGGCCGATGCCGATCCACGCCTCCGAAAAGCCGCCCAGGTAGACGGCGCCCGGAAGCCCCATCAGAAGCCACCCCGACATGTCGGACGCCTGCGCGGACAGGGCGACGACCCACTTGTTCATCTTTCGTCCGCCCAGATAATAGTCGCCCAGCGATTCCTGCCGGTTCGTGAAATAAAAACCGATACCCAGCATAAACGCCAGATATCCGATAAACGTCGCCAGCACAATCCAATCAAACGTCATACGGGTGTCCCTTTATGAAAGACGCGCCTTTCGGCGCGCCTTCCTTCATATATGTTGTATTGAAGTATTAGAACTCAAAGTAGGTCGTGAACTGCACACGCTGGTCGGGCGAGGTGCCGTCTGCGTAGTAGTCCGTCGAAAGACGCGCATACTCGAGCGCGAAGTGCAGGTTGTCGTTCACCTGATAGAACGCGGTGAGGTACGCGCGATCGTTGTAGGTGATGCCCGAACCGTTGCCCGCCGCATCCTTGCCGACGTCATCGTCGTCCGGATTGTCGAAGCCGTAGCCGACCGCGAACGCCCAGTTGTAGTTGAGCTTGTAGTTCAGGTCGAGGAAGCCGCCCATCGTCTGGACCGTCTTGCCGCGCGCACCCGGCGTATGGTAGGCGACCGAGTTGCCCGCACCGGCCTGGACGCCCTGCAGGTTGTCGCCGGCGAAGAACTGGCCCGTGAGGACGAGCTTGTCGAAGTCGTCCGCCGAATCGTTGAAGAGCCCCGAGAAGATCGGGAGCGACGCGCCCACGAGGAGCATCTTCGAATCATACTCGTCAGCCTGGCCGTCGTAGGTGTCGTCGCCCGTCCAGCGGTGGCTGCGGTCGCGACCGTACATGCCGCCGATGCCGACGAGCCATTCCTGGCCCTTCGCCCACGAAGCCTCGCGCGAATAGACGAGCGCGCCTTCGATGAGCGCCCACGCCGAAGCGGAGTTGTCCTGCATGCCGTCCTCATCGCGGTCGCCGCCCATGCCCGGGCCGCCCTTCACGATGCCGACGCGGACTTCGAGGTTATCCTTCTCGCCCTTGAAGTTCTTCGTCAGACGGAACTGCGGGCTGCGGCGGTACGGGTGACCCGTATGCTCCATCCACGCGCCGTCGATTTCGCTCGGCGTGACGATCTTCCAGAGGTGCCAGGTCTGACCGGCGAGGATCGACCAGCCGCTGTCCTCGTGGGTGGCCTCCAAGTACGCATGGCGCCAGTGGAAACCGTAGTCGTTCTCGTCTCCCGCGCCGAAGATGTCAAACTCGACCTTGCCGCCGATCTTCCAGCCGTTCCACGCCTCCGGCGTCTCCAGCTTCACGCCGAAAATCGAGTTCTGCATCGCGAGCGACGTGTTGTGGCCCTGGCGCTTGGCTTCCGCCTTCGGCGCGACCCAGTCCGTCGAGAAGTCGCCCACGGTGCCGCGGGTGTTGTACACCGCGTCCAGTTCGAGCGTGCCGTACGGCGTAATCTTGATCCCGCTCGCGCTCAGCGGCTCGAAAATGCCCGCTGTGGCGTCCGCGAGATAGTAGGACGAACCCGAGGCGGTCGTGTAGACCTTGCCCGACTCGCTCACCGTCGTACCCGCGTCATGCGGACGCGCGGCTGCGGTCTTGGCGCACGGCTTGCCGGCTTTCGCCTTCTCGCCCTCCAATTGGGCGATGCGCGTGGCCTGGGCCTTGTTCTCGGCCTCCAACTTGTTCAGACGCTGGATCAGAGCCTGCAAATCGGCCTGAGTCACGGCGTCAGACGATGCCGCGGTTGCGCCTGTCAGTGTGGCGCATGTCGCGGCGACGGCTATTAGTAGATGTTTCATGCTGTGTATTATACCATACTTGACGGACGATTTGTACACTTTTTTAATGCTTTCTTAATCTTTCGCTAAAAAAGTGCGTGTCTCAAATCTTCCATTCTTCCGTTTTGGCCTTCTGTTCGACCGGTTTCGAGTAGATTTCGCGCTCGTCCCGCGGCGGTGCTTTGGGATCCAGCGCATGCTCGAACTTCGGCAACACGCGCTGCGGCGCGTCTTCCTTCAGGATCGCGACCGCCCCGCTGCCCGTGCGCGCGTTCCCGTTGGCGACGCCCGTGATCGCCGCGGCCGCCGCGAGCTCCTCTTCCGTCACCGCTTCGCGCGCGTCGACCGCCGCACGCGCCGACCCGTCCACCTTCCCGAGGCGCGTATGCCGCGGCGGGAGCGGTTTCAGGAGCGGATCCCCCTCCTGGATCATCGTGCATTTGAGCGGCTCTTTGATATACTCCTCAATCTCCGGTATCGCGAACGACTCGTTCTCGTCGGCGAAGCTGATGGCGATCCCCGTCGAACCGGCGCGTCCCGTGCGCCCGATGCGGTGCACGTAATCCTCCGCCTCATACGGGAAGTCGAAGTTGATGACGTACTCCAAGCCCTTGATGTCGATGCCGCGCCCGGCGACGTCCGTCGCCACCACGACCTTGACCGTCCCGGCGCGGAACGCGTCCAGAACCTTCAGGCGCTTGTTCTGGTTCACGTCGCCCGAGAGCATCTCGACCGAAACGCCGCGGACGCGGAGCGATTCGTAGACGTCCTCCGTCGTCGAGCGCCGGTTGCAGAACACGATCGTCCGCGCTTCCGGATGGAGCGCGATGTGGTTGAAGAGCACCGTGAACTTGTCCTTCGCCGGCACGCAATACACGACCTGCCGCACCGTATCCGTCGCATTCGTCTCGCAGGCGACTTCCGCCCGGTAGGGCTCGGCCATCCAGTTCAGCGCGAGTTTCATGACCGTATCGTTCAGCGTCGCGGAATACAGCATCGTCGTGCGCTTGTCCTTGGTCGGAAGGTAGCTCATGATCCGCCGCACGTCCGGGATGAAGCCCATGTCGAGCATGCGGTCCGCCTCGTCGATGACGAGCGTATCCACGCTCGAGAGGTCGATGACATGCGATTTCACGAAGTCCAGAAGCCGTCCCGGCGTCGCCACCAGCAAATCGACCGGCGCGTCCTGGACCTCCCGCTTCTGGCGGTCGTAGTCCATCCCGCCGTAGACGGCCAGGCACCGCAGCCCGCAGTACTTGCCGATCGCGTCCGCGTCCTTGCAGATCTGGATGACGAGTTCGCGCGTCGGGGCGATGACGAGCGCGCGCGGCACCCCGCCCTGGGCCGCCCGGTGCTCCGGCGTGCGCAGATAGCGCGTCAGAATCGCCACGAGAAACGCCGCGGTCTTGCCGGATCCGGTCTGCGCCTTGCCGGCGATATTCCGTCCCTCGAGCGCCTGTTCGAGGCTCAGCGCCTGGATGTCGGTGCAGTATTTGAAGCCCAAATCCGCAATGCCGTGCAAAACTTCCGCCGGCAGATTGAAATCCTGGAAGCGCTTCTTGCCTTCCAGCGGCTCCACGACGAAGGAAGCCGGATCCCACGCCGCATGGGCCGCCGCGCGCGCCGCGCGCTCCTTCTCGCCCACGTCGCCGCCCGGACGCATGCCCGTGGAAACCGCCGCGCCGCCGCGCGATCCGCGTCCCTGTCCGCGCCGGGCGCCGCGTTCGGACTCCTTGCGGGGACGGTTGGCGTTCCCCCGTCCGTTCGCGCCCGGCTGCTGTCCGCCGTTCGTGCGGCCGCCGCGGCCTTTCCCGTCCCGCGTCTCGGCCGGGGCCCCATTCGCGCCGCGTCCCTTTTGTCCGGACCGTCCGCCTTTTTCGCCTTTTTTCCTGTCGCGGCGTCCTTCGCCGCCCTTGCGCGCCTTGCTGGCGCCTTTCGCCGGAACGGACTTTTTCTTGCCGGCGAAGACCTGCGCAATCTTCTTCAATAAGCCAAATGCCATGGTAACACTCTTCCTGCCGCTCTTCGTTTACTTTCGATAAAGGCAATAGGGAAACAAGAAGCGCGGCAACGTCCGCCGCCGCCGCGCTCCCGCCCAGATTAACGCTTCGAGAACTGGAAGCGCTTGCGGGCACCGGGTTGACCGGGTTTCTTGCGCTCTTTCATGCGGCTGTCGCGCGTCATGCAACCCGCCTTCTTGAGCGCCGCGCGCGTCGCTTCGTCCGCCGCGACGATTGCGCGCGCCAAACCGTGGCGAATCGCGCCCGCCTGGCCGGCGACGCCGCCGCCCTTCACATAGACGACCACGTCGACCTTCGTCAGGTCGTAGCCCGAAATCGCCACCGGCTGCTTCAGGTAGTCGCGCAGCGCCTCGGAAGGAATGTACTTCTCCAGCGCCTCGCGGTTCACGATCCACTCGCCCTTGCCTTCGACGAGATTCACACGCGCCGTCGCGGTTTTGCGGCGACCCGTGCCAGCGGAAATGACTTTCTTGGTTGCCATCTGAAATTCCTCCTTAGAGCTTGATCTCGACCGGCTTCTGCGCCGCATGCTCGTGCGTCTCGCCCGCGAAAACTTTCAGGCGCGTCATCATCTTGCGCGCGATGTTGTTCTTCGGGAGCATCCCCCACACCGCTTCCTTGATCATGCGGTCCGGATGCGTCGCGCGCATTTCCGCCGCCGTGAACGACTTCAAACCGCCGCGGTAGCCGCTGTAGCGCTGATATTCCTTCTGCTCTTCCTTGTTGCCCGTGAGCTTGACGGACGCCGCGTTCACGACAATCACGAACGCGCCCGCATCCACGGACGGATCGTACGTCGGCACATCCTTCGCACGGAGTTTGTTCGCCACGACGACGGCGAGACGGCCCAGCGACACGTCCTTCGCGTCGACGAGATACCAGGCGCGATTCTCGCCCGGATTCGGAGCATGATAGCTCTTCTGCATCTTTTCTTATCCTTCTTTGCGGCTTTGTACCCTTTATCCGGGGCTTTGTCCGCCATTCCTGACCCGGACCCCATGTCCCGGTCACGCGAGCCGATTCTTTCCCGATCTCGCTTTGAACCAATATGATACCAAATCGGACGCCCCAACGCAAGCACAATTTTCACAAAAATCCGAATCCCTGTCCAAAGTACCAAGCGAACGCACCGCGACCTCCCGTGCCCGGAGACGCCCCGTCACCCCGGACGCCTCGCCCACTCCACCAGAATCTTCGCGAAAAACATCTGGCGCTGGATGCGCTCACGCACACGCAGCGGCAAATGGTAGACCGCCGGCCTCGCCGCGGGCTCCCACTTCCTTATTATATAGCCCCTGTAGCCGCGTTCCGCTTCGTCCCTGTCGCGCCGGAACGGGGGGTGCCGTCGCGCCGGAACGGTGCCCCCGTTGCGCCGGAACGGTGCCCCCGTCGCGCCGACGGACGAATCGGCGGCACCCCCTTGACGCGGACGCCGGGATTTGGTATCATATACTGCGAATGAACGTGCAGAACCAGATTTTCCGTCAATGGTGGCGCCGCGGGGCAAGCTTCCGCGGGGCTCGTTCAGTGTAATCCCGAATCGACCCTATCCCATGAAAGCAACAAGGCGGAGCGTTCGAACACGGACGGTTCGCCTTCTTCATTTACGGCAAATCCAGAAAAGGAATCGACTATGTTGAAAGAACTGAGCGAAAAGGACTTCATCGCGCGCACGGCGCACGGTGCGCGTACCCCCGTCTTTCGCGAATTCCTCGCCGACCGCGAAACCCCCGTTTCCGTGCTGTCGCGCATCGCGAACGAGGAGAACGTCTTCCTGCTCGAGAGCGTCTACCGCGGCGAAATCCGCGGACGCTACTCCTATCTCGGGCTCGACCCCAAGGAGATCCTCGTCGAGAACGGTCCGGCCAACCCGCTGCACGGCGTGCGCGCACGCTTCGCCGGGCAGGCATTCGCCCCCGCGCCGGAACTCCCGTCCTTCCAGGGCGGCGCCATCGGCTATCTCGCCTACGACGCGGTGGGGACTTTCGTGCCGCGCGTCCGCCTCGTGCGCGAAGCAGGCACGCCGCTCGCCGCCTTCCTCTTGACGGATACGCTCGTCATCTTCGACAACGTGCGCCAGACCGTCCTCGTCTCGGTCACGACGGACGCGGGGGACGACGCCGCCCGGGCCTATGCCGCGGCGCGCGCCAAGATCGACGCGCTCTGCGAACGCCTGTTCAGCGCCGAATCCATCGCCCGGTGCCTCGCCGAACAGCATGCCGCTTCCGCCGCGCCCGCCCACACCACCCCCTTCCAGCCCGAAATGTCCCCGGCGGAATACGAGGCCATCGTCGAGCAGTGCAAGAAGGATATCCGCGCCGGCGAAATCATCCAGATCGTCCCCTCCCAGAAGTTCACCGCCGAGACGACCGTCGCGCCGCTGGCGCTCTACCGCGCGCTCCGGCTGGTGAACCCCTCGCCCTACAACTTCTTCCTGCGCCTCGGCGGCAAGACCCTCATCGGCTCCTCGCCGGAGGAACTCGTCAAACTCGCCGGACGCACCGCTTCCACCTGCCCCATCGCCGGAACCCGTCCGCGCGGCCGCACCCCCGAGGAGGACGCGCGGCTCGAGAGCGAACTGCAGACGGACCCGAAGGAGCGCGCCGAGCACGTCATGCTCGTGGACCTGGGGCGCAACGACCTCGGGCGCGTGTGCAAGCCCGGCACGGTGCGGGTCGACTCCTTCGCCCAGGTCGAGCGCTATTCCCACGTCATGCACCTCGTCTCGACCGTCACCGGGGAACTTTCGGCGGGACGCGACGCCTTCGACCTGCTCGAGGCCGCCTTCCCCGCCGGCACGCTCACGGGCGCCCCGAAAGTCCGCGCGATGGAACTGCTGGCGCAATACGAGAAATCCCCGCGCGGCATCTACGGCGGCGCGGTCGGCTACTTCAGCTACACCGGCGACATGAACTTCGCCATCGTCATCCGCACCCTGTTCCTGCAGAACGGCCGCCTCGAAATGCGCGCCGGCGCCGGCATCGTGGCGGACTCCGACCCCGTCAAGGAATACCACGAGACGGTCAACAAGTCCAAGGCGTCCTTCGAGGCCGCCTCGGTCGCCGCCGGACTCGACTGACCGCATTTGGAGACACTCCCATGATTTTGATGATAGACAACTACGATTCCTTCACCTACAACATCGTCCAGGAACTGGCCATGCTCGGCGCGGACATCGAGGTCGCCCAAAACGACGCCATCGACGTGGCCGGGATCGCCGCGAAGAACCCGGAAGCCCTGATCCTCTCGCCCGGACCCGGCAACCCCGATTCCGCCGGCGTGACCCTCGCCGCGATCGCGGCGTTCGCCGGCAAGATCCCCCTCTTCGGCATCTGCCTCGGGCACCAGTCCATCGCGCAGGCTTTCGGCGGACGCGTCGTTTCCGCCCAGCGCCTGATGCACGGCAAGACCAGCCGCATCCACCACGACGGCCGCGGCCTCTTCAAGGGCCTCCCCCAGGACTTCGAGGCGATGCGCTACCACTCCCTGGCCGTCGACAAGGCCACGCTCCCGGACTGCCTCGAGATCAGCGCCGTGGCGGACGACGGGGAGATCATGGGCCTGCGCCACAAGACGCTCCCGATCGAAAGCGTCCAGTACCACCCCGAATCCATCGGCACCCCCGAGGGACTCAAGCAGCTGCGCAACTTCCTCTCCCTCTACACCTCGACGGACCTGGAGGAGGGCGACGCGTACCACGTCATCCAGACGGTCATGAACGGACAGATGCCCGAGGCCGAACTCGAGGCGTGGCTGCGGGCGCACAAGGACCGTCCCGTCACCGCCGCCCAGCTGACGGGCGCGGCCCGGGCCATGCGCGAGGCGGGCGTCCACATCGACCTCGGCGACCTGCCCGCGATCGACATCGTCGGCACCGGCGGGGACGGCCTGGGCACGTTCAACGTCTCCACGACCGCCGCGTTCATCGCCGCGGGCGCCGGGGCAGTCGTCGCCAAGCACGGCAATATCGCCGCGACCTCCAAATGCGGCGCGGCGGACGTCCTCAAGGCGCTCGGCTACGACCTGGACCTGCCGGCGGACCGGGTCGAGGCGTGCATCCGCGAAACCGGCATCGGCTTCCTCTTCGCCCGCAAGCTCCATCCCGCCATGCGCTTCGCCGCGCCCGTCCGCAAACGCCTCGGCTTCCGCACGATCTTCAACCTGCTCGGACCCCTGACGAACCCGGCCGGCGTCAAGCGCCACGCGATCGGCGTCTACGACGCCGCCCTGACCCCCGTATTGGCGGAAGCGCTCCGCCGCCTCGGGAGCGTCCGCGCGCTGGTCTTCGCCGGTGCGCACGGGCTGGACGAGATTTCGCCCGAGGGCCTGACGACCGGCACCATGCTCCTGGACGGCAACCTCACTCCCTTCTCGATCGACGCGGGCGCCTACTACGGCGCGTCCTACCCCCTCGCGGCGATCGGCGGAGGCGACGCGGCGGAAAACGCGAAACTCCTGCTGGCCGTCCTGTCCGGCGAGGACAAGGGCGCCCGCCGCGCGGCCTCGATCGAAAACGCCGCGGCCGCCCTCCTGGTCGCCGAAAAGGCCTCTTCCGTCGACGATGCGCTGGCCCTGGCCGCCAGTTCCGTCGATTCCGGCCGCGCACTCGCCAAACTGAAAGCGATGGTGGCCTTCAAATGAGCGACATCCTGGTCGAACTCAGCGCCGCCCGGCGCAAAGACGCGGAAGACCTCGCCCGCAACGAGAGTTTCGCCGCCCTCAAGGAACGCGTGCGCGAACTGCCGCCCCCGGCGGACTTCTGCGCGGCGTTCCGCGGCCCCGGCCTGCACGTCATCGCCGAACTCAAGAAGGCCTCTCCCTCCGAAGGCCTCATCCGCGCGGATTTCGAGCCCGTGGACCTGGCCACGCGCCTGGCCTCGGCGGGCGCCGCGGCGCTTTCCGTCCTCTGCGAACCCCACCGCTTCCTGGGGTCGGACGCGTACCTGGACGCGGTCCGCAAGACGGTCGCGATCCCCCTCCTCTACAAGGACTTCATCACGACCCCCTACCAGATCCTCCGGGCACGCGCCACGGGGGCGAGCGCCTGCCTCCTCATCGCCGCCGTCCTGCCGGACGACGAACTGGCCGCGCTCCTGAATTTCGCCCGCAAGGTCGGGCTCGCCGCGCTCGTCGAAACCCACACGGAGGACGAAATCCGCCGCGCGGTCCAAACGGGCGCACGCCTCATCGGCGTGAACTGCCGCGATCTGCGCACCTTCCGGACCGACCCCGCCATCACCGCGGCGCTGCTGGACAAAATCCCCGCCGACCGCCTCCGTATCGCCGAAAGCGGACTGCGCACGGCGGACGATCTGGCGGCCCTCCGCCAGGCCGGGGCGGACGGCTTTCTCGTCGGCACCACGCTGATGCGCGCCCCCGACCCGGCGGCCAAACTTCGCGAACTCATTTCCAAAGGAACCTCACTATGAAGAACGGACACTACGGCATCTACGGCGGCAAATACATCGCCGAAACCCTCATGACGCCCATCAACGAACTCGAGAAGGCGTACAACGAAGCCAAGAACGACCCGGCTTTCCAGGCCGAGTTCAACGAAATCCTCAAGAACTACGTCGGGCGCGAGAGTCCGCTCACGGAAGCGAAACGCCTTTCGGCGCACCTCGGCGGGGCGACCATCCTCCTCAAGCGCGAGGACCTGAACCACACCGGCGCCCACAAGGTGAACAACACCATCGGCCAGGCGCTCCTGGCGCGCCGCATGGGCAAGAAGCGCCTGATCGCCGAAACCGGCGCGGGCATGCACGGCGTGGCGACCGCCACCGTCGCGGCGCTTTTCGGCATGCCCTGCGAAGTCTACATGGGCGCCATCGACGTCGAGCGCCAGGCCCCCAACGTGGACCGCATGCGGATGCTCGGCGCGAAAGTCAACGCCATCACCGAGGGCAGCGCCACGCTGAAGGACGCCATGAACGCCGCGCTCCGCGACTGGACCGCCAACTGCGACGATACCTTCTACGTCATCGGCACGGTCGCCGGCCCCCACCCCTACCCCGCGATGGTGCGCGACTTCCAGAGCGTCATCGGCAAGGAAGCGCGCCGCCAGTGCCTGGAACGCTTCGGGCGCCTCCCCGACCAGGCGATCGCGTGCGTCGGCGGCGGCTCGAACGCCATGGGCCTCTTCGCCGGCTTCGTCGACGACCCGGGCGTGAAGCTCGTCGGCGTCGAGGCGGGCGGCAAGGGACTCGAGACCGGCCAGCATGCCGCCTCCATCAACGGCGGCACGGTCGGCGTCCTGCACGGCTCGAAGACCTACCTCCTCCAGACGCCGGACGGCCAGATCGTCGACACCTACTCGCTTTCGGCCGGGCTCGACTACCCGGGCGTCGGCCCCGAGCACGCCTACTTCGCCGACACCGGACGCGCGGAATACACCACCATCAAGGACGACGAAGCCGTCGCGGCCTTCGACGCGCTCTGCCGTTTCGAGGGCATCATCCCCGCGCTCGAATCGAGCCACGCCCTCGCCGAGGCCATCAAGCGCGCCCCGAACCTGCCCAAAGACACGCTCCTGCTCGTCAACCTCTCCGGCCGCGGCGACAAGGATCTGCACAGCATCCAGGCCTACAAAGAAAGGATCTCCAAATGAACCGCATCCAGAAACTCTTCGCTAAAACCCGCGCCGAAAAACGCGGCGCCTACGTCGCCTACCTGACCATGGGCGCCCCCACGCTCGACGAAAGCCTCGCCGCCTGCGAGCAGGTCCTCAAGGAGGGCGCGGACATCCTCGAGCTGGGCGTGCCCTTCTCGGATCCGGTGGCGGACGGCGCCGTCATCCGCGCCGCGGCCCAAAAGGCGCTCGCGAGCGGAACCACCCTGTCGAAAATCCTCGCCCGCATCCCGGCCTTGCGCGCGGCCCATCCCGATACCCCCCTCGTGGTGTTCTCGTACTACAACCCCATCTACAAGTACGGCATCGAACGCTTCGCCGCGGACGCCGCGAAAGCGGGCGTGGACGCCGTCCTCGTCGTGGACCTGCCCCTCGAGGAGCGCGACGAACTCGTGGACGTCCTGCGTCCGCAGGGTCTGACCTTCATCCCGCTCATCGCCCCGACGACGGGCGCGGAACGCATCGTGGCTTCCGCCAAGGGGCTGGAGGACGCCTTCCTCTACGCCGTCACGGTCAAGGGCGTCACGGGCGCGCGCCAATCGCTCCCGCCGGAACTGGCGACCCGGCTCGCGGAAATCAAGCGTCTGACGGACGTCCCCGTCGTGGCGGGCTTCGGCATCGCGACGCCCGAAGAAGGCGAAGCCATCGCACAGCACTGCGACGGCTTCGTGATCGGTTCGGCCAACGTGCGCCGCCTCCAGGGCGTCACGGCCTGACCCGCAGACATGCGCCCGCGCGCCCGAAGCGGACCGGACGCGGGGCGCTGTACGCTCTCCTCAGTCCAGCCGCGCGGCGGAGCACGGCGCGAT
>DBKW01000095.1:32056-36565 GCA_002298665.1 Verrucomicrobia bacterium UBA740
CCGCGCGTACGGTCCACCTCCACAATCTGCCCCGGGTCGTACACCGCCACCACCTGCTCGCCCGCGCCGTGCGCGTAGACGACCGGATAGTTCAGATCGGGGCGCAACGGACGCAGCTCGCCCTTCACGAGCGTCTCCCGGTGCGCCAGCCAGAAGTCCAGCATCTCGCGCAGCTTGGCGCGGTGCGCCGCGGGAATCTCCTCCAGCCGGACCGATATCTGCGGCACGGAAAAGAGGATGCTCCAGAACTGCTTGGACGCCGCCTCGGGCGTCTCCGCCGGATTCCACATCAGCATGTCCGAATGCACCGCGGCGTTCCCGGACGACAGGCGCAGGTCGATCGTCCGCGTGCGGTTGGCGAGCGGGTCCATGGGGCAGTCGTCCGCGCGCAGCATGTTGCCGTACTTGCGGATGGCCGGGCCGATGTAGGACTGGCGGAACTCGATGAGCACATCCGGCTTGATGGCCGCCAGACGCCTGTTCACGTCCGTCATCAGCCGGTCGATCGCCTCGGGAAGGGACTTGATGTCGCGTCCGGCGTAGTTCTCCTTTGCCGCCGGGTCCACGCCGTCCTTGAAGCCGAACGCGTCGATGAAGTCGAGCTTGAGCCCGTCCACGCCCCAGTCGCGCAGCGCGTGTTCGTAGTTCCCGATCAGGAACTCGCGCACCTCGGGGAAGCGCGGATCCAGCACGGCCGCCCCCCGGCCGGGGTCCTCATAGAGGTATTTGCCCTTGAAGCGCGCGTAGTTGGCCGCCTTGAAGCCCATGTACGGCACCGAATACCAGATCATGTAGCGCATGCCGCCCTTCTGGACCTCCCGCACGTGCCCGGCGAAGTCCGCGAACCGGTTCGTCGAGACCTGCCAGTCGCCGCAGAACGCGTACCCGCGGTTCACGTCGTCCGTCTGCCAGCCGTCGTCCACGATGGCGGTCTTCATGCCGTAGGCGATCGCCGCGGCGCATTCCTTCTCGACCGCCGCGTCCGACACGTTCTGGTGGTACGAATACCAGAACGAGTAGAGCGGGTCGAACGCCGCGTCCGGAACCGCCGCGGGCCGGTAGGCCGGCATCGTCCCGAACCACGCGAACGCGTCGCGGATCGCCGCCGCATAGAACACCGGACGGAAGTCCAGCCGGAAGCTGACCGTGTAGGATCCGAGCGGCGCCTCGGGCTCGGCGAAGAGGCTCGCCGTGAAGCACGACGCGGCCGTTTCCTCTATGACGCCCAGCGAAAAGTCGACCCGCCGCAGCGCCTCGGAACAGGCGATCACGCCCCGGTTCTCGTTCGAGTCCGCGAAATACGCCAGCACCGGCGCCTGCGAATACAGCGAGGACCGGAACCCGCTCCCCCAGTTCGGCGGGAGGTTCTTGTTGAACCGCGCCCCCGTCGTCCAGCGCCCGACCGTGTCCTTCAGCGGAAACGCACACGCTACCGTCCAGTTCGTCGGGACGGACGGTTTTTCCGCGGCGAAGGTGAAGTGCCACTCTTCCACGCCCTTCTCCGGCGATTTCGTCTCGACCGCGACGGACCACCCGTCCCAATCGGTGTATGTGACGCGCCCGACCAGCGCGGACGTGAACTCGCCCGCCTGCACAGCCGTGAACAAAAGTCCGCAAAACGCCGCGCAAATGCCGCGCGAACAAACCCTCATTCGTATCTTTTCCATGTTGTACTCCATCTTCTCGATTGTTTTCCAGCCTGTTTGAGACGCCCCGTCACTAGGCCAGGACCGTCACTGCGACGGCCGGCACCGACCTCTTTCCATCTACCACGGTCGCCTTCAGTTCCGCGACGTCCAGGACGAGCACCCCTTCCGCCGCCGGAATCTCCACCCGCACCGTCCGTCCGGACGCGAGATCCTGAACCGACGCGCCCAGCCGCCGTTTCCGGCTTCCGCAAGGCACGCACACCGTACGCGGCTCTCCGAAGACGGCAAACGTGCGCCGCCTCCAAGGCGTCACGGCCTGACCCGCGCTTAGAATGACGCCTCCGCCGGCGCAAGGCCGTCCGCTTCCGCGCGCAACTGCGCCGTTTCCCCGGGCTTGACCCGCAGATACACGCCCGCGCGCCCGAAGTGGAGCGGATGCGAGGCCGTGTCCTTGAAGCTGTCGTACCCGCGCGGATTCGAATTGCCGACCGCGCGGATTTCGCAGTTCGTCGCCGCGAAGCGGATGCGGCGGTTGTCGCCCGGAACGAAATTCCCGTCCTTGTCCGCGAGCGTGACCTTCACCACGCAGAGTTCCCCGTAGCGCTTTTCGGGCGTCAGCACGACGCGCACCGGCTCGCCCGCCGTCCGCACGGTCCGCTCGCCCGCCTTGGATCCGTCCGCCTTGTAGGCGACGACCTTGAGTTCCCCCGGCTCCCACGCCACGTCCTCCCAGACGAGACGGTAGCGCGGCAGGATGGAGTAGTAGTCCGCCATCGAACCGGCCTTCGGGTCCTTCGTGCGCCGTCCGAGGGACTTCCCGTTCAGGAACAGTTCCGCCTCGCGCGCGTTCGTATAGACGTAGACGGGCGTCCGGAAGCCGGGCTTGAAGTTCCAGTGGGCCGGCACGGCGTGGAGCGTGTCCGCCGCGGGGTTCCAGTGCGCCCGGTAGAGCCAGTAGCGGTCCTTGGGGAACGCCAGCAGGTCGCAGATGCCGAAGTAGGAACTGCGCGAAGAGTCCTTGTCGCTGAAGCCCGTCGGCGCGTACGGCGCGGGTTCGCCCAGATAGTCGATGCCCGTCCACACGAATTCGCCGGCGCAGTAGGTGTCGCGTTCCATGCGCAGGAACTCGCGGTCGGGGATGTCGCTCCAGCTCGCGGCGTTCCGGTCGCGCGAATCCACGCAAAAGACGTCCGTCGCGTAGTCCGTCTTGTTCGCCGGCAGGCGGTCCGAATAGAAGCCGAACTCCGACAACGCGGACGCGCTCTCCGAATAGAGGAGCGGCTGGTCCGGGCACGCCTTCTTGACGTCCGCGTACATGCCGCGGTAGTTCCAGCCCGTCAGGTCGAGCGGGGCGTAGTCGCCGCGGTAGGCCGCCTCGGGGAAGCAGCTGCCGATCGCCACGGGGCGCGTGGCGTCCTCTTTGCGGATCGCCAGGCGGAAGCGTCCGCAGCGCTCGGCGGAGGTTCCCAGCGAGGGATGGCCCGCCCAGTGTTCCTGTCCGGCCGGGGTGGCTTCGCCCACGGCGATCTCGTTGCCGATGGACCAGGCGAACACGCTGGGGTGCAACCGGTCGCGGCGCACGAGGCGGCGCAGGTTGCGTTCCACGAACGGCTCCAGCGGTTCGTCGCCGCGCCCGCAGGTGTTGTTCCACTTGTCGAAGCCCTCGTCCCACACGAAGATGCCCATCTCGTCGCAGAGGTCCAGGACCTCGGGCGCGGGCGGATTGTGCGAGGTGCGCAGGGCGTTCGCCCCCATGTCGCGCATGATCTCCAGCTGCCGGCGCGCCGCATCCTTGTCGAACGCCATGCCCAGCGGCCCCAGGTCCGCATGCAGGTCGACGCCGTTGAGTTGCACGCGCTCACCGTTCAGGATGAAGCCCTTCTCCGCGTCGAACGCGAAGGTGCGGAAGCCGATGCGCCGCGTCAACTTGTCCGAGAAGCCCTCGCCCGCGACCGTGAGCGCAAGGGTATAGAGGTACGGATTGCGCGTCATCTCCCAGCGCTTCACCTGCGGCACCGCGAGCTCGGCCGCGAAATCCGCCGCGCCCCACGCCGGGACGGAAACCTTGCGCGCGGCCGTGGCGACGGTCTGGCCCGCGGCGTCCAGGATCTGCACGGTCACCGCGGCGTCCACGTCGCGCCCTGTGCGGCTCTCGAGCGTCGCGGAAACCGCCGCGTGCGCCGTGCCGTCCACGATGCGGTCCGTATCCGCCCGGATGGAATCGTCCGCGATGTAGAGGTTGTCCGTCTCGACCCACGTCACCTTGCGGTAGATGCCCCCGCCGGGATACCAGCGCGAGAAGAGGTCCTTTGTGTCGCAGGCGACCTCGATCGTGTTGGTGCCCGCCATCAGATAGGGCGTGGCGTCCGCCCGGAAGCCCAGGTAGCCGTATTCGCCGCGCCCGCAGGCCTGGCCGTTGACGAACGCCGTGGCGCGCGCCATGACACCGTCGAAATCCAGGAAGACGCGCCCCTTGGGCTTGGCCGCGAGCACGACCGTCTTGCGGTAGCGTCCCGCGCCCTTCCAGGGCAGCTTGCCCGAACACGCCTGCCCCGCCGGATCGAACGGACCGGCGATGGCCCAGTCGTGCGGAATCTCCACCGGCGCGAACACCGCGCCTTCGCGCGCGAACGACCAGCCTTCCGTGAAAGGTTTCTCCGTCCGCGCCGCGCACAGGAGGCTGCCGCCCAGGGCGACCCCCAAAAGGCACGCACGCATCCGCTTCGCTTTCGCGCATTCCGTTTTCGCTTTTTTCCCTCTTTCTCTCATGTCGTCTGCAATCCTCTCCGAACTGGTTCTAGTCTAGTTCCTGCCAGTATACCATATTTCGCCGAAGCGCGTCAACAAGCCCGCTCTCAGA
>DBKW01000080.1:0-9843 GCA_002298665.1 Verrucomicrobia bacterium UBA740
CACGACATGATACACTTTTCGGCGAGAAACAGGTGCGGGTTTGAACTTGCTTTTCGGCGCAAAAGTTTGTATAATAGAACGCATACAGAATATAGAAAGGATTGCAGAATGAACAATTTCGGCTTGACGATAGGCGCCGTGTTCGCGGCATTCACCGCATGGGCGGGGGTTGCGCCCGGGGTGGTGTCCGCCCAGTACGGGGAGAACGAGATTCTCTTTTCGCCGCGGGAGATGACGATTGAGGTCGTCCGCAAGGGCCAGACGGTCGTGGAGAAATCGAAGATCGGCCTGGAGATCGACGATGCGTGTCTGTGCAAGAACGCGAAGCTCGCCCAGGTGACGACGAAGGCCGTCTCGGGGACGGTGTCCACGCCGGTCTACAAAAAGGCGTCCGTCAGTCTGGCGGGGCAGGAGACGTTCGCGGACTTCGGGGACTGGGGCGTGCGGCTGGTGGCGCGTCCGGACGGGGTGGCGTACCGCTTCGAGACGAAGAAGCCGGGGACGATCACGGTGGACGAGGAGAAGTTCAATCTGACGCTGCCGGGGCGTGCGGCGACGTGCTGGTACGCGGCGAGCCCGGCGTTCGGCTGCGAGGAGGTCAAGCCGCGCAAGGCCCAGGCGGGCGACATCGCGCTCAAGGAGAAGGAGTTCATCTATCTGCCGTTCGTGTACACGGTGAACGGCCAGACGGTCGCGGTGACGGATTCGGACGTGCATGACTACCCGGTGCTGAACCTCGAGCCGGAGACGGACGCGGACGACAAGAACGCGTCGTTCGAGGCGGAGTTCGAGGGCTGGCCCAAGAAGACGCAGCGCATCGGCGGCTGGGGCGAGGTCAAGGTCGCCCGGGGCGGGCGCTGGGTCAAGATCGAGGAGCACGAGGACTGGCTCGTGAAGACGTCCGGCACGCGCACCTTCCCGTGGCGCGTGTTCATGCTGGCGGACGCGCCCTCCAAGCTTTGCGAGGCGGATATCGTCTACGCGCTGGCGAGGCCGGCGGCGCCCGGGAGCGACTTCTCGTGGGTCAAGCCCGGCAAGGTCGCCTGGGACTGGTGGAACTGCTTCGACAACCAGGGCGACACGGGCTGCAACACCAAGACCTACGAGCGCTTCATCGATTTCGCCGCCAAGACCGGCGTCGAGTACGTCATCTTCGACGAGGGCTGGAGCGAGGCGCTCAACATCTGGAAGTTCCACAAGGACGTGGACGTGCCGCACCTCATCCAGTACGCGGAAAAGAAGGGCGTGGGCATCATCCTCTGGATGGCCTGGGCGCAGGTCTACGGCCAGGAGGAGAAGGTCGCCGAACACTTCGGCAAGCTCGGCGCCAAGGGCTTCAAGGTCGACTTCATGGACCGCGCGGACGCGGAAATCGCGGACTTCCTGGAGAAATTCGCCGCGGCGTGCGCGAAGAACAAGCTCGTCATCGACTACCACGGCGTGTACCGTCCGGTGGGGCTGAGCCGCACGTACCCGAACATCCTCAATTACGAGGGCATCCACGGGCTCGAGCAGCTGAAGTGGTCGAAGGAGGACGGCATGATGGAAAGCGACGTGCGCTCCTACTTCCTGCGCCTCTCGGCCGGGCCGATGGACTACACGCCCGGGGCGATGCTGAACCACGCCGTGGGCACGGGCTACGACGGCAAGAAGGCGGGCAACTTCCCCGGCTCGGTCGGGACGCGCGCGCGGCAGATGGCGATGATGGCGCTTTTCGAGGCGCCGCTGCAGATGCTGTGCGATTCGCCCACGAACTACGAGAAGAACATGGAGTGCTTCGCGTTCATGGCGGCCGTGCCGGTCGTCTGGGCGGATACGGTGGGTCTGGCCGGTTCGCCGGATACGGTCGCCGCGTGCGCCCGCCAGGCGAAGGACGGCGCGTGGTATGCCGCGGGCATCGGCGTATCGACGGCGCAGGACTACGTGCTCGACACCTCTTTCCTGGGCAAGGGCAAGTGGAAGGCGGAATTCTTCCGCGACGCGGAGAACGCGGATAAGGACGCGACGGGCTACATCCACGGCGAGAAGACGGTGACGGCGGGCGAGAAGATCCCCGTCCACCTCGCGCCGGGCGGCGGCTTCATCGTGAAGTTCACGCCGGCCGCGGCGGCGGCCAAGTAAGGGGCGCGGCATGGCTACGGCGCGCATCATAGACGGCAAGGAACTGGCGCGGCGCCTGCGGGCGGAAATCGCCGCGGGCGTGGCGGAACTGAAGGCGCGCACGGGGTCCATCCCCGGACTCGCCGTCATCCTCGTGGGGGACAACCCGGCGAGCGTCAGCTACGTGACGGCCAAGGAGAAGGCGTGCGGCGAGGTCGGCATGCTCTCGCGCGAAATCCGCCTGCCCGCGGAAACGACGGAGGCGGAACTGCTGGCGCGGATACGCGAACTGAACGCGGCCCCGGCCATCCACGGGATTCTCGTGCAGCTTCCCTTGCCGCGGCACATCCGCGAGAAGGCGGTCATCGACGCGATTGCGCCGGAGAAGGACGTGGACGGGTTTACGCCGGTCAACGTGGGGCGCATGCTGATTGGCGAGCCGTGCTTCCTGCCCTGCACGCCGCACGGCATCATCAAGCTCATCGAATTCGGGGGGATGAACCTGGCAGGCAAGCACGTGGTCGTCATCGGGCGCAGCAACATCGTGGGCAAGCCGGTCGCGGCGCTTCTCGCGCGCAAGGAGACGAACGCCACCGTCACGCTCTGCCATACCGGCACGCCCGACATCGCCGCGTTCACGCGCCTGGCGGACGCGGTCGTCGTGGCGACGGGGCGTCCGGGTACGCTGACGGGCGACATGCTCAAGCCGGGCGCGGTCGTCATCGACGTGGGCGTGAACCGCGTGCCGGATCCATCCAAGCCCAAGGGCTTTCGCCTCGTCGGGGACGCGGACTTCGCCAGCTGCGCGGCGGTCGCCTCGGCCATCACGCCGGTTCCGGGCGGGGTCGGGCCCATGACCATCACGATGCTCCTCTGGAACACGCTCGAAAGCGCGAAGCGGGCCCTGGCCGGATGAAGGCGCTCCTCTTCCTCGCGGCGCTTTCGGCCCAGCCTCTCGTGAGCGAGCACGTGTTGGAGCCGAGCCTCGCGAACGAAGTGGAGCGGGCACTCGCGCGGGCGCCGACGAATGCGCCGCCTGTGCGGATTGCGGGGGACGCCTTGGGCACGAACGGGCTGGCGAAAACGCAACTGGCGGTGCGGCTCGTCTCGTCGCAGAACGCGGCTGGACGCTGGATGGCGGGCACGAACGACGTGACGCGCCTCGCGGTCGAAATACTGGAATCGCTTTAAGGCAAAACAAATTCGAGGCAAAACAAAAGGAGAACGACATGTTCCGGAAATTGACGATGCTGTGCGCGGGCGCGGCGGTTTGCGCTGCGGTTCGGGCGGAAGCGGACCCCGCTTCCGTCGACGTGTTCACGGACTGTTCCGCCCTCGTGACGCGGCGGGTCGTCCCCTCGACGGACGGGGTGGCGCGCTTTACGACGACGGATTCGCCGCTCGCCGGGACGTTCCGGACCACCGCGGCGCATCCGGTTGTGCTCCAGAAGGGCGCGGCGCGGGTGAAGGGGACGGTCGTCTACCGTGCGCCGGCGGGGCTTGAAAGCGCGACGGGTGCCTATGTTCGCGTGGGAACGGTCGCCGCGGCGGAATCGGATGGGCTGGTCCGCGCGGAAGGATATGTGCGGCAGGACGGGACGGGCGTGTGGGTCGAAACGGCGTGCGGAAGGATACTTTCCATTCCTTCCGCCAACATCGCCGGAATCGCCGCGGCGGCGGATTGGACGGCCGACGCGCAGGAATGGACGCTGACGGGCGAGCGGGATCCGTACACAATCGCCTACTGGGTAGCGGGTCCGTGCTGGACGCCGAGCTGCATTCTGACGGTTTCGGGGGGCGCGGCGCGTCTGCAGGCGTGGGCGGAGCTGGCCAACAATTCGTCCGGCGACTGGACGGACGTCATGGTTTCGCTCGTTTCGGGCACGCTCGCGCGGAATGCGGATGCGCCGGTCGCGTACCGCACCTACGCCAACGCCTGGCCCAGTGCGAAAAGGGCGAGCTATGCGCTCGCCGCGGATGGTGCGGGCGAGGCGTCCGCGCCGCAGGGGGACGTCGTGTACCGTCCGGTCGGCAAGATTTCGCTGAAGAAGAACGAGACGCGGACCTTCTCGTTGGGCGAGACGGAGACAACCGTGCGGCGGCTCGTTTCGTGGGAGGCCAACGAAGAAGGCGACGGGACGCTGTGGGACGTCGTCTCGTTCACCAACACGTTCGCGGGTCCGCTCGATGCGTGCCGGGTGCTCGTCCAGTCCGGCGGGCGCGTGCTGGGGCAGGGGACGATCGCGTGGACGGAACCAGGGGCCGAGGCGGAGATGCGCCTGGCGCGGGCCCGTTCCGTCACGGGCGACTGCAAGGTCTTCGGGCGCGGTTCGCGCAAGGTCGTGTCCGCCGACGGGGCGACGGCGCGGCTCGAGAAGGAAGCGGAGGTCGTGCTGACGCTCAAGAATACGCGCACGGAGGCCGTGACGGTCAAGGTCGTGCGGGAGGTTTCGGGCGAGATTGTGCAGGTTTTGCCGGCGCCGCGCGAACAAACGACGCGGACTTCGCCGGAAATCGGGGTGCGCGACGACATCCAGCGCGTCGTCTGGAACGTGAGGCTGGGGGCGGGCGAGGAGAAAGAATTGCGCCTGCGCTACCGTTACAGCGTCAAAATGTGATATAATATGGGCATGAACATGCGTATTGAGAGAGTTGTATTGGCGGTCGCCGCAGTCGCGACCGCGGTGAACGTGTCGATCGCCGCGCCCGGCCCCGGGTCGCGCTATGCGACTGACGCCTACCCCGGCTTCGATTCGGGGGAAGACCTGCCGAAGCCCGAGAAGAAGTCCCCGTCATGGTTTTCGTTCTTCTCGTCGCCAGCCAAGGCGAACGCGTCCGAGCAGCTTTCGTACGCGCGGGCCTGCGAGGCGGCGTACGAGTGGCGCGCGGCGCGGAACGCCTACGACGCGCTCGTCACGCACTGGCCGATGGCGCCCGAGGCGGTCGTCGCCCAGAAGGCGCTGGCCGACCTCTACTACACGCACTACTTCGACTACGAGCAGGCCTTCGAGGAGTACAAGTACCTGCTGGACTTCTATTCCGCGCAGTGCGACTACGATTCGGTCGTGCGGCGGCTGTACGACGTGGCGCAGGTCATGCGGGAGGAAGGCAAGAAAATCGGCTTCTTCCGCTTCTCCAACGCGACGGATGTCCGCCGGGCGTTCGAGGCGGTCGTGCGGGCCGCGCCGGGGGCGCCTTTCGCGCCGCGGGCGATGCTGATTGCGGGCGAACTGCGCGAAGAGGAAGGCACGTACGACAAGGCGATAGAGGTCTACGAGACGGTGCGCAACATCTATCCGAAGGCGCCGGAGGCCGATGAGGCGCTGCACGCCGAGGCGAAGGCCCGCATGCACCTTCTGCGGGCGCGCACCTACAACCGGGGACGGTGTCAGGACACGATCTGGTTCCTGAAGATGGCGCTGGAGACGGCGACGGAAAGCGCGGCGCGCGCGGACTACCAGTCGTGGCTCGAGGAGGCGACGGGCTTCATCGAGCGCGAGGCGTTCCAGGCGGCGCAATTCTACGATTCGAGCACGCGCACCCGGCGCAGCGCGATACGGGCGTACGAGCACTTCCTGGTGTGCTATCCGGCGAGCGAATACGCCGCGGCGGCGCAGACGCGTCTGACGGAACTGCGGGCGCAGACCGCGCAGACGGCCAGACCGGCCCCGGCGGGCACCAACGCAGTCGAGGCGGCCGCGGGGACGGAGCCGGCGGAAGCCCCGGAGCCCGCAAAAACGTCCGATACGCGGTCCTTCTGGCGGAAGGCGGGCGATTTCTTCGCGTCCTACACGTGGCGGTCGCGCGTGCCGGAGAGCGCCCGGACCGTTTTCGTGCCGACGTTCCGCAATGAGAGCGATGTAGCGGAAATCGGCGCGGTGGCGGCGCGGCAGCTTCTGCGGGAAATCCAGCGCGAGGGGACGTTCAAGATCGCCGCCCAGGACGCCGCGGCGATCGAAGTACAGGGCGTCATCAAGAGCGTGAGCGCGCAGCAGCTTTCCTACAACCGGAGCAGCGACCGGCGCCACCGCGAGAACCACGCGACGCTCACGGCGACCATCAGCATCATTGACAAGCGCACGGGCAAGGTGCTCGTGGACAACCGGCCGTACCAGGCGATAACGTCCTTCCTGTCCGACGACGATACGCGCACGCGGTTGCGCGAGGCGTCCGGCCGGCTGGCGGAAGATTTGGCGATGCAGGTCGTGGACGATCTGATCCTTTTTGATTGGGAGAAATAAGATGAACGAAGTACATGCGGTAATCGAACTTAAAATCACGCCCCAGCGCGACTGCGGATTCGGCAAGATCGCGGAGCGGGTGGCGAAGTACGAGCAGGTCGAGGCGTGCTTTCTGATGTCCGGCGCGTACGACCTGCTGGTGTTCGTGAAGGGCGCGAGCCTGCAGGACGTGGCGCAGTTCGTGGCGCAGGACCTCTCGACGATCGAGGGCGTGCTGTCGACGGCGACGCACTTCATGCTGAAGACATACAAGGCCAAGGGTTTTCTGGATTTCCAGGGCAATGACGAACGTTTGGCGGTGACCCCGTAGTCTTGCGGGAAGATTCCTTGCAAAGGAGAAAGAACATGGCGGTAGATTTGGCCCAAAAGGCGCAGAACTTGATGAATCGCGGCCGGCAGGCGCTGGAATCGAAGAATTACGACTTGGCGGTCGATCTTCTGATGGAGGCGGTCCGGGCGGCGCCGGACGTCCTGGAGGCGCGGCGGCTGTTGCGCACGGCGCAGATCGCGAATTTCAAGAGCAAGGGCGGCAAGGCGGGCCTGGGCGCCAAGCTGGGCGGTCTTTTCGCGCGGCAGAAGATCATGGGGCTCGTGAAGAAGGGCAAGGGCGCCGAGGCGATGGAAGAGGCCGAAAAGCTCCTGTGCCAGAATCCGCTCGACCCCGACAACATCGAGGCGGCGGTCAAGGCGGCGGAGGCGGCGGGCAAGACAGACCACGCCGCGGTGACGGTCGAGGCGGCCTACGAGTGCGGGCGCAAGGATCCCGCGCTTCTGGAACGCGTGGCGAACTACTACCAGATGGCGAAGGATTGGACGCGCGCGCGCGACGCCTACCTGAAACTGGCGCAAATCAAGCCGGGCGACCAGCGCATCCAGCAGCTGCTGAAGAACACCGAGGCGCAGGCGACCATGAACGCGGGCTGGGAGCAGACGGCCGGCAAGAAGGGCGGCTTCCAGGCGCTTATCGCGAACAAGGAACAGGCCAAGCGGCTCGACCAGGCGAACAAGGCGGTCGTCACGGGCGACGACGCGGACGCGCTCATCGCGGAGAAACTCGCGCAGATCGAGAAAGATCCCAAGAACATGAACTATCGCCGGGCGTTGGCGCGTCTGTACATCCAGAACAAGCGCTATGCCGAGGCGGTCGAGTGTCTGCAGGCGGCGATCGAGGCGTCGGGCGCCATGGACCCGGAACTGGACCGCATGCTGTCTCAGACCTACGTGCAGTACTACACGCAGCGCATCGAGGAACTGCGCGCGGCGGGCGAGGAAGAGGAGGCGCAGAAGACGGAGCACGAGCGCGACCAGTTCATCCTGGACGATCTCGCCGCGCGCGTCGAGCGGTATCCGAACGATCTGCACCTGCGCTACGAACTGGGCACGCAGTACTTCAAGTGGGGCTACTACGACGAGGCGCTGGAGAACCTGCAATTGGCGCAGAAGAGTCCGAAAGACCGTCTGTGGGCGCTCTACTATCTCGCGATGTGCTTCCTGCAAAAGGATCAGACGGACATGGCCGTCATGCAGCTCGAGACGGCGCGCGACGCGATCCCGACGATGGACGATCTGAAGAAGAAGGTCGTCTACCAGCTCGGTCTGTGCGCGGAAAAGGCGGGGGATCTGGAGAAGGCGTACCAGTACTACAAGGACGTGTACGCGGCTGATGTGGGATTCGAGGATCTGTCGAAGCGCATGCTCGCCGTTTCCCAGGCGCTCAAGGCCAAACAGTCGTGAGTGGCAGCCCCAAGGAGAGTCGAACTCCTCTAACAAGCATGAAAAGCTTGTGTCCTAGCCGATAGACGATGGGGCCGTATCAACGAGAACAAATTATATCATATTTATGGGTGCCTCCGCAAGGGGGTATCTGTAATTTTTTGATTTCTCCACAAAAAGGCTGAATATGACGGCGCGCGAGGCCTGCATTGCGTTCAATTTGACGGAAAACATCGGCTCGGTCGGGGTCGGCAAGCTAGCCGCGGTCTGCGGGGGCATCGTCGGCGCGTGGGAGAACTATCCGCACAAAACCTCCCGGACAGGGGGCGAGGTCGACTGGGAGGGGGAAATCCGCCAAGCGGCGCAGCGCGGCGTCCAAATCCTGACCCCGGTGGACGCGGCGTACCCCGAAATCCTCAAAAAGACGCCCGGGCACCCGTTGGCCCTGTATGTCTCGGGGAACGCGGACGTTTTGTCGCGTCCGTGCCTTGCGCTTGTGGGAACCCGGCGGGCGACGCCCTACGGACGCGACCAGGCGTTCAAAATGGCCAAGGGACTTGCGGAAAACGGGTGGACGGTCGTTTCGGGGCTCGCCGAGGGCATAGACGGCGAGGCGCACCGGGGGGCGCTCGCGGGCGGCGGCCCCACGATTGGCATTCTGGGTTCGGCTTTGGACCGCTTCTATCCGGAGGCGAACCGCGAGCTGGCCCGGGAGATGGTGCATGCGGGCGGGGCGGTCATCAGCGAATTCCCCTTCGGCCGCGAACCGGACCGCCAGACCTTCCCGCAGCGCAACCATGTCGTCGCGGGCCTGACGCGGGGCGTCGTCGCGATCGAGGCCCCGCAGAAAAGCGGCACGCTTCTCACGACGACGTTGGCGGCGGACCTCGGGCGGATCGTCATGGCGCTTCCCGGGCGGGTGGACAGCCGTTCGAGCGCGGGATGCCTCGGACTTCTGCGTCAAGGGGCGCGGCTGGTGCGCCATGCGGAAGACGTGCTGGACGAGATGTCCGATTTGTTCGCCTTTACCGAGAAGGTGGTCGCGAAAGAACAGGCCGCGTCCAACGAGGAGCCCGAAACGCCGCCCAATCCCCCGCCGAAGCCGCTGGAGGCGCACTACAGTCTGGAGGAAGCGCTCATCATGCGGCATGTGGAGATGGACGGGATTTCCATCGACGAGCTGGTGCGGCGGACGCATCTGCCCGCGGCGAAGGTCAACACGCTCTGCATGACGCTGCGGATGAAGGGAAGGGTCCGGTTCTTCCCGGGCAATCGCGTAGCCTTGCCCCGCGCGGACTGATAGCCGGGCGATTTCGCCCAGATTGGACAAATTATGGACAAAACGCACGCATTCCTGAATCCCGCGCGCAAGCTCGTCGACGAAGTGGTCGATTGGCTCTGCGGCGGCGCAGGCTATCCCGGACGGATCCGCCGCGGCGCGGACGGCGTCCATTCGCTCGCGCATATCCTCCTTGTCGTGCCCACGGCGCAGAGCGGACGCAATGTGCGCCTGGCGCTGGCCCGACGCGCCCAGGAAAAGGGTTGGGGCGGGATTCTGCCGCCGCTCGTCCGGATGCCCGATTTGTTGCTGCAGCCTGCCGGCGCGCGTGTGGCGACGGAAGCCGAGGAACTGGCCGTCTATGCCGAGCTCCTGCGCCAGATTGATTTGCACGCGTTTCCCGCGCTTTTCCCGAACGTGCCCGAAGAAAGGACGCTCGACTGGGCGCTCGACACGGCGCGCACGATCCTGGGCATCTACCCCATTCTGGGCGAAAAAGGCCTCTTGATG
>DBKW01000080.1:9977-15250 GCA_002298665.1 Verrucomicrobia bacterium UBA740
TCGAGGAGATCGTCCTGCCGTCCGCCGTGGACGTTTCGGGCGTGTTCACGGACTACCTCGCCCATTCGGACTGCGCGGTGACCCTGCTTCTGCACGCCAATCCGGAAGAGGTGGGCAAATTCGACGCCTGGGGGCGTCCGCAAGGCGATTTCGCCGCGTCCCTGTCGCCCGGCGCAATCCATCCGTCCCCCACGCCCCTCGAGGAAGCGGACGCCATTGCCGCGCATTTCGCCGCGGTTGCGCCTTCCGAGGCGCTGCCGGCGCTTGTCGTGTGCGATGCGGACATGCACGCGGCGCTCGAGGGCGCGTTCCAGAACCGGTTTGCCGAAGACGAGCTCGTCCTGCGCAACCCGTCCTGCGAGCCGCTGGCGCAAACCGCCCTCGGACGCCTGCTCCTGGAACTTTTGCGCCTGGCCGACCGGGATGACTACGAGTCGTTTTCTGCCTTCGTGCGTTCCGGGGACGTGGCGCGGTGGGCCGCCGCGGCGCTGAAGGTGGATTCCGCCGAAATCGCGCGCGCCGTCGGGATGTTGGACGCCGTGCAGAACGCCCATCTGCCGCGGACGCTCGGCGAGGCGATAACCGGCACGGAGGACGAAGAGGTGCGCGCCCATACGGACGACGAGCGCGCGGCGCTCGGGCGCCTCCTCCAGTTGGCCCGGCTCGTGGAGGCGAAGCGGACCGACCCCTACGGCTTCCTGCGCGAGATATTCGCCTCCCTCGTCCTGGACGAGCGCAATCCGGCGGACCGCGAACTCGTGGCGGCGGCGGAAGTCGTCCGTTCCCTGCGGGAGGATTGCGCGAGCGAACTCATACCGGAATCCCTGCGGCAGCCGCTTTTCGTGCGTCTGCTGAAGCGCGCGACCTATATGCAGGAGCCGGTCGCGCCGAACGTGCTCACCGCCGGCGGCTGGCTCGAGGTGGCGTGGTGTCCGGAAGACGAGCTCGTTTTCGCCGGCTTCAACGAAGGGTGCGTGCCGGGCGACGTGGTCGGGCACGCCTTCGTGCCGGATGCGCTCCGCCAGACGCTGGGCGTCACCACGAACGCCGCGCGTGCGGCGCGCGACCAGTATATTTTCGCCCAGGCCCTGCGGTGCCGCCCGGCCGGGGCGGTCTCCGTGCACCTGCACCAGCTCGGGTCCGACGCGAGCGTGACGAAGCCTTCGCGCATTCTCTTCCCGTGCATTCCGGACAAGGACCTGCCGGGCCTCGCCAAACGCCTCTACACCGTGGCGCAGGGCGGGAGCGGCCGTCCGGCGCGCACCTTCCCCGATGCCTGGCGCCTGGCGTTGCCTTTTCCGCCCAAGGGCAAGGTGTTCCGCGAGTCGATCTCGGCGACCTGGGTAGACGCCTACAAGCGTTGTCCGTTCGAATTCTACCTCAAGGAGGTCTTCGGGGAGCCGGCGGACGACCGCTACCGCGAGCTCGATCCGCGCGATTTCGGCACGCTTTGCCACGAGGCTTTGCAGTCTTTCGCCCATTCGGACGTCAAGGATTCCGCGAACGCGAAAGAAATCGCCGCGTTTCTGGAGCGCGAAGTGCGCCGTCGCCTTTCCTCGTTCGGCACGACGCTTCCGGCGGTCGTCGAACTGCAGGGCGAGGCGGCCATCGCGCGGCTGGGGTATTTCGCCCAGCGCCAGGCCGATCGCCGCGCACAGGGCTGGCGGATCGTCGCCGCGGAACAACTTCTCTCCGGCACGTTCAAGGACTGCCCCACCCGCGTGCGGGGACAGATCGACCGCATAGACCGGCATGAAACGACCGGCGAACTCGCCATCATCGACTACAAGACCTGGCGTCGGGCGGACACGGACAAAATGGACAGCCTGCAACTCCCCGTCTACCGCGCGCTGGTGGAAGCCTCGGGCCAATACGGTCCGGCGGCCAAGAACTCCCGCGCCCTCTACTGCATCCTGGCGGAACACCTCGAAGACACCGTTTTCGACGAGGCGCACGCCTGCCATGCGGGCGGCCAGGCGGAGGCGGAAAACGAGCTTGTGGACATTCTGACGCGCATCGCCCGCGGCATTTTCTATCCGCCGAACCGGGGAGACGTCTGGAAGAACGTCTACGACAGGTTGATTTGGAACACCCCCGCCGAGGGGGTGGATCCGGCGTGGATAGCCGACCAGGCGGCGCGTTTGGCCGCCCATGAAGCCGAGAAGGAGGCGCACAAATCATGAAAATAGCCCCTCTTACCGTGGTGGAGGCATCGGCCGGCACGGGCAAGACCTACGCCCTCGTGACGCGTCTCATGACGCTGATTTTCGGCGGCGTCGAGCCGGAACGCATCGTCGCCCTGACGTTTTCGCGTCTCGCGGCGGGCGAAATCTTCAACAGTTTCATCGAACGGCTCTCGAATGCCGCGGAAGACGCCGGGAAAGCGGCGGAAGAGAGCGCCGCGCTCGCCCTCGGACGCACGCTGACGCAGGCCGATTTCGCCGCGATGCTCCGCAAGGTCGTCGCGCGCCAGCACCTTTCGCTCATCGGCACGCTCGACAGCTTCCTCATGCGCGTCGTGCGGATGCTTCCCTTCGAACTCGGTCTGGCCGGCGAGGTGACCATCCTGAGCGAATACCGCACCCCGCTCGAGACCGCGCGGCTCGTGGGCGACATGCTCATGCTCGAAACCGCGGACGCGAAGGACGTCTTCCGGAAAGCGTTCCGGCTCGTGTTCGGCGGGGCGGGCGCCCGGGACTTCCTTTCGACCTTCTCGCGCTTCATAGACGCGTGGCACGCGCGCTTCCGGGACCGTCCGGACCGGGCGGAATGGGGCGACAAGGGCCGCATCTGGTCCGGCGGCACGCCGCCCCCGTACCTCGACTGCACGCTCGCCGACATCCGCGCGGACGCGGCGAAATTCGCGGAATCCGCGGAAAAACGGGGCGTAGCGTCGTTTATCGCGGCCATAGCCGCGTACGCCGGGGGCACGCCCCCCGCTCAACCCAAGGTGCTGGAGGCGAATCCCGCCGCGGGGGCAGTCCGCCGGAAAATGTGCGCTTTCCAGATTGCGCAGGCGTTGCGTACGACCCAGGGCATCTACTTCCTCATGTGGATATTCGAGCGTGCCTATGCCGCGGCGGTCCGTTCCCGCGGACTGGTCACCTTCGACGATTTGCCGCGCCTCCTGGCGCATTTGCCCGAACCCGTCCGTCTGAACCTGGAATACCGCATGGACGCCAAATTCGACCATTGGGCGCTGGACGAATTCCAGGATACGAGCCGCGGCCAGTGGCGGGCGATTTCGAACATCATCGCCGAGAACAGCCAGCCGGACGGCGACAAGACCGTCTTCATCGTGGGCGACCGCAAGCAGTCCATCTACGAATGGCGCGCGGGCGACGTGCGCATTCTGGGCGAACAGGTGGCGCGGGCGCAAGCGGCGCCGAACAGCCTGCTGTCGCTCGATGAATCGTACCGCTATCGCCGCGAGATAGCCGAGGCGGTGAACAAGATCTTCGAGACGCGCGTCATCCGCGGACTTTTCGACATGGACGACGCCCCGGCGAACGCGGTGTGGGCGTGCCGCGAACACGTCAGCCACGACCGGGAGCACGCGGGTTTCGTCGAGGTCTCCGAAGCGCCCAAGTCGGGGAACCAGGCGAAGATGGCGGACTTTTTCGCGCCCGTCGCCCATGCGCTCGCGGCGGTTCGCCCGTGGGAACGCGGCATTTCCACGGCGATATTGGTCAGAAAGAACGCGATGGGCGCGGCCTTGCTCGCCTATCTCAAGCAAGATCCCTTCTGCCGGGAAAACGGCCTGGGCGACCACGTCGTCTTCGAGGGCGACACGACCATTTTCGATTCGCCCGTGCTGGGCGCCTTCGCCGCGCTCCTCAAGCTGGCGGAACACGCGGACGACACCTTCGCCTACGCCCAGATACGCTGTTCGCCGCTCGCGCGGGCGCTTTATCCGGACGGCCTGCCCGGACCGGACGTCCTTTCCGCGGCGCTTTTGGCGGACTTCACGCGTCTGGGGATGGTGCGGACGTTCCGCCTGGTGCGCGAGGCCCTCAAGAAGGTGCCCGATTCCTGGGACGAATCGTTCACCGAATCGCGGTTCGAGGACTTCCTCAAGTGCGCGGTCGAGTTCGAGTCCGTCCGGGACGACACGATGCGCCTGTCGGACTTCATATCCTTTGTCGCCAACAAGAAACGCCGCGATTTCGCGGACGCGGCGAAAGCGCGCATTCTGACGATGCACCGCTCGAAAGGGCTAGGTTTCGACTACGTCATCATCCCGTTCTACGAGCGCGAGGGCCTGGACGGCAACCCGCATCCGGACTTCCTGTCGCCGCTTGCGAGCGAAGACCCGGCCTGGATACTGAAACATCCGGGCGTGGCCGCGGCGGAATCCGACCCGGTGCTGCGGGCGGCCGAACGCCGCCGCCGGCAGTCGCAGATCTACAGTTCGCTGTGCGTCGACTACGTGGCCCTGACGCGCGCCAAGAAGGCGCTGACGCTCATTCTGCATCCGGCGACGAAAACGAAGAAGGGCGACGCGCCGGGGCGTTTCAGCGACCTCGTGCGCACGGTGGGGCTGGAGACCGCGGGCGACCCCGTCTGGTACCTGAAGCCGGGCGAGGGCAAGAAAGCGCCGGAAACCCCGCCCATGCCCCCCGCTTTCGCGCGTCCGCCGCGGCAGTCTTGCGCGAAGTCCCGTCCGGGGGAAGCCTTCCGCTCGGGCATCCGCGGCGATACGCTTTTCGCGGACGATTTCGGCGCGGCGGCGCGGCGCGGCACGGCGCGGCACGAAGCCTACGGCAAAATCGCCTGGCTGGAACCCGCCGCCGCCCGGACGCCCTTCGAAAAAGCCCTCGTCAAACCGGCGGACGCGACCGCGCTTTGGCGGGAACGCGCCTACGAACGCCTCGTGGACGGCGTCTGGCAGTCCGGACAGTTCGACCGGGTGGTTTTCGCCGGGGAAGGCGCGGCGCGGCGGGCGGTCGTCTACGATTTCAAGACGAACGCGCGCCAGGGGAACGAATCGTCCGCGGCGTTTGCGGAACGGATGGTGCGCGCCTATTCGGGCCAGATGCACGCCTACCGCCGGGCGCTCGCCGACCTGGCGAACCTGCCGCTCGACCGTATCGAGGCCGTCCTCCTGCTCGAGGCGACGCAGGCCGCCGTCCCCCTGCGGGACTAGCCCCGTCAAGATTCCAGCCTGAAGACCGTTCGCCTTGTTCCTTCGCGCCCACCGTATCCGTCGCGCCGGAACGGTGATGCCGTCGCGCCGGAACGGCGATACCGTCGCGCCGGAACGGCGATGCCGT
>DBKW01000015.1:0-186 GCA_002298665.1 Verrucomicrobia bacterium UBA740
GACAGGTCGTTCCGAGGGGTGGAGAGCGAAAGCGAAAAAGGAGAGGGATCGGTTGAGGAAACGGAAGGAAAGGATGCGCAAGGACCACCCCCAGGAGGGTGGCGCGCCGGTCCCATCCCTCCATCATCCTTCCAACGGGGTGGTCGTTCCAGTAGAACGGGGTGGCCGTTCCGGCGAGACGGTATC
>DBKW01000015.1:233-14299 GCA_002298665.1 Verrucomicrobia bacterium UBA740
CCGTTCCGGCGAGACGGCATCACCGTTCCGGCGAGACGGTATCGCCGTTCCGGCGAGACAGGGCACCACGTCCTAGGGCGGGGCGGAATTGCCAGATAAGAAAACATCGTCAACTTCGAGTCCGTGGAGGGTCCATATTTGCCGCGGAAAATTCTCCCTTTTCGTGCTATGCGCGGCCGCTTGAGGTGGTGTTGTCGCAACATCCGGGACGCGGAACCAGGCCCTGGAAGCCGTTCGTCAAACCCCTACCGCGGCAGGTAAAAGAACGCCAGTCGGCACGCCCGGACGCGGAGACCAAGGTCTTTTACACAAGAGACCAAGGTCACTAGGTCAAGAGAACAAGGTCTCAGCACAGAGAGACCTTGGTCTCTTGGAAATCCATTATAAGGAGTAAGAGAAATAGGAATCCGGAGCGGGCTAAAATGTCGCACCCACCCGATGAAATATCACCTAGACCGAAAAGAAACAGTGACATCCGGCGGCGGAGGGGTCCCTGGATGGCGCGAGGTCCGTGCCGTGCATCGTCCCCCCTGGTGGACGGGAACGTTCCTTTTTCTTCCAGGGACGCGTCATTTGCCTCCACATTGGATTTCCCGATTTCCGTTTTCGAGTTTAGGGATAGGCTCGGAGCGATATTTATGCTATAATACGCACTTGACGTATGAGTAAAACGACTAAAGGCATAATCGCAATCATCATCAGCGCATTCGGATTCGCCCTGATGGCGCTCTTCGTGCGCCTGTGCGACGACTACGGTGCGCAAGTTTCCAGCTTCGAGAAGAGCTTCTTCCGCAATATCATCGCGCTTCTGCTGGCGTTCATCGTGTTTGTGCGCGCGCCCAAGACGGGACCCCATGCGCGGACCTTCCAGCCCGAGACCCCCCGCGCCAAGGCCTGGTGGCTTCTTCTGACGCGCGCCGCGTTCGGGTCCATCGGCATTTTCGGCAATTTCTACGCCCTTTCCAAGATTCCCATCAGCGAAGCCATGACGCTGAACAAGACCGCGCCGTTCTTTGCCGTTCTTTTCGCCGGACTTTTCCTCGGCGAACGCGTCAGCCGCCGGCAGGTTTGCGCGCTTGTCGTCGCGTTTCTAGGCGCGATTCTCATCATGAAGCCGGGGTTCGGTCCGAACGATCTTTTCGCCATGATCTGCGCGCTGGCCGGCGGATTCGGCGCGGGTCTCGCCTACACCTGCGTGCACGAATTGGGGCGGATTGGCGTCGGCGGCGCGCTCATAATCATCGTCTTCAGTGCCTTCTCCTGCCTGTGCGCCGTCCCCTTCTTCCTCTTCGACTACACGCCGCTCACCGGTGCCCAGCTCGCCATCTTGATAGGCGCCGGCGTGGGCGCGGCGATTGGACAGTTCGGCGTGACGGCCGCGTACCAGCTCGCCGAACCGCGCGCCGTGGCCGTCTTCGACTACACGAACATCATCTTCACGTCGTTTTTCGGGTTCTTCTTCTTCGCGCAGAAGCCCGATGCGCTAAGCATCCTGGGCTTCATCCTCATCATCGCCGCGGCATTCGGCATGAATTTTCGCCTCAACGGCCCACGACGGACCTGACCCGCGCCGCCGAAACGCCGCGCAGAAGAATGCGTTTGGTCTTGGACGTCTCGCCGCTGACGAAGACGACGGACGACTTCGGCAGGTCAAAAGCGTCCGCCAATGTCTCGACGAGTTCCCTGTTCGCCTTGCCGTCAACCGGCGCGCAGCGAATGCGCACCTTGAGCGCATCTTCCAGGATGCCGTCGATTCCCGCCCGGGACGAGCGTGGACGCGCCTTTACGGCCAGCACCACGCCCTCAGGCGTCTCGGTTAGATAGTCCGCCATTCTGCAGCACCTCTTTGCATTCTGCCGCGGTCAGATCGCGCCACTGTCCCGGTTTAAGATCGCGCGGCAGGCGAAGTCCGCCGATGGCGATGCGCTTGAGCGAAAGAACCACGAGATGTGCCGCGCTGCACATGTAGCGGATTTGCCGCTTGCGCCCTTCCCGCAGGCGAAAGATCAATGTGGTCACATTGTTCTCGGGGCCGCGGACGACTTCCACCGGGACCGGACGCGTCACATAACCGTCCGGCATCGTGACGGGTCCGCGCAAGATGCGCAATTTATCCTCCGACCAGTGTCCGGCGGCGCGCACGAGATACGTTTTCTCGTGGTCGTAGCGCGGATGCGTCAGGCGCAACGTCAAATCGCCGTCGTTGGAAAGGAGAAGAAGTCCTTCGCTGTCCTTGTCGAGCCGCCCGACCGGGACGAGGCGTTCGGGAATCTGTCCCCGGATGAGATCCAATACCGTCTCGCCGCCAAAAGGGTCCCGCGTTGAGGAAAGGACGCCCACGGGTTTATAAAGAAGAATGGTGCGTTTGCGCTCCGGCGCCGCAATAATCTTGCCCGAAACCGCGATCTTCGCGTTGGCGGGGTCGACACGGAATCCGGCTTCGCGCACGACAAGGCTATCCACCGTCACCACACCCGAGGCAATCAACGCCGCGGCGCCCCTCCGCGAAGAAATCCCCGCCTGCGCAAGAACATTCTGCAACCGTTCAGACATCCGACCTCCGTTTATCCACAAATCCCAACACGCCGCAAGCGGGCCCCACCCAGAAAGCCCCTTCAATCGCCTGGTGGACATAATCCTTCGCGCCGCTCACGGCATCCGCCAAAGAAGCGCCGCGGGCCAATTCGGCGGCAAGCGCCGCAGCAAGCGAACAACCCGTCCCGTGCGTGGAGACCGGCCGGACGACACGCGGAGCGGTGAAGGCGGAAAACGTCTTTCCATCGAAAAGGACATCGACCGCCTCGGCGTCTTGACCATGGCCGCCCTTCACAAGAACCGCGACACCAAACTGGTCGTAGAGTGCGCGCGCATAGTCCTTGGCGCGCGCAACCGTCGCCTCGCGGGGTGCGGAAGGCGCCTTGTTCAGCAAAACTTCCGCCTCGGGCAGATTGGGCGTCATCACCGTCGCAAGCGGCAAAAGTCCGGTTTTGAGAGCGACAAGCGCGTCGTCCGAGATGAGCTTCGCCCCACTCGTCGCGACCATCACGGGGTCCACGACCTTGGCGATCGACGGGTGTTCCGCCAGACGCGACGCCACAACTTCTATCACGGCCGGGTCGGCGAGCATGCCTGTCTTCAGCGCGGCGACGGAATAGGCTTCCAGGACAGCGTCCAATTGCGCCGCGACAAAGTCCGCGGGCACTCCCAGGACGGCGCGCACGGCAAAAGGCGTCTGGGCCGTGAGCGCGGCGAATACGGTACAACCATGCAGTCCGTAGGCGTGGAAAGCCCGCAAATCCGCCTGGACGCCCGCGTTTCCGCCCGAATCGGACCCGGCGATCGTCAGGCAACAGGGTTGGACCCGCGCCGGGGGAATCACAAATCCTCCAGCTTGAGGGTGGTCCATTTGTCGTCATCCAAGGCGGACAGAAGATTTTGGGCCGTTATCTTGTCGCCCCGGCGGCGCAAGACAAGTATGCGCGCGATAAGCGCACTCTCAAGATCCGTAAGAACGGCCCCGTCCTTGCGGTCCTGGAGAATGCGCAAGAGGTCGTTTGTCGTCACGCTGGGCTTGGATTCGGCCCGCGGCACGAACAAATTGATAACCATTGTCGCAAAGCTCGACAGCGGATGCAAGACGACGGCAACCGTTTCGTAGAGAGGCGCCAGAAAGAGGACGCGCTCTAGCGGACGGGTGGTGCAAAGGAGTTTCGGAAAGAATTCGCCCAAATACAGGACGACGAACGCGGCGACGCAGGCCCAAACGGTGCGCATGAGCGAAGAATCGGCGAATATGCGCGAGGCGAGCGCGGCGGAAGCCGACGAGAAAAGCGTGTTGGCGATATTGTTCCCGACGAGAATCGTCGTCACGGTATCCTGCAGATTGGTGATTGCCCGCAAAACAATCTTGGCTTTGGTCGAGCCCTCGCGCGACAAATGCACGATGCGCCCGCGCGAAACCGTGACAAAAGCCGCTTCCGTTCCCGAAAAGAATCCGGAAAGGACGAGCGCCACGAGAATAAGAATCCCCAACAAGACCGAAATGATCATTCCATATCCTCCCGCGTCTTTTCAACCGCCTCGTCCGTCTCGGCAATCAACTCGGCATCGGTGTCGGGCATGGGGAACTCGAGAACTTCGAGTTTAACCAATTCAACGCGATGTCTGCGGCGCTTGAGGATCGTAAGACGGCAGCCTTGGGCGTCTATAACCTGCCCAACATGCGGAATCCGCTCAACTTGCGCCGCAATCCAGCCCGCCAGGCGGTCCGCATCTTCCGCTTCGAGCTCAAGACCGATCGTGCGGTTGATCTCGTCCAGACTCGCGTTCGCGTCAATCGTCCAGACACGCGCAGACTCGCGGCGGATAAGCGGCTCGAGATCGCGGTGACCCAACACATCGGGACCGACAATCAACTCCATGATGTCCGTCAGCGTGATAAGCCCCGCTGTGCCGCCAAATTCATCGGTCACGATGGCGATTGGCAAGCGGCTTTTCCTGAAGGTCGTCAATAAATCGTCCAAGGTCGCCTGTTCGGGCACAAAGAGCGCGTCGAACCGCTTTCCCGTGCGCGCGTCGTAAATGCCCTCGATGGCGTCGGGCGTGCGGTTGAAAATCGGCAGATAATGGTGGCGCGTGAGTGCCAAAGTGGCCGCGAGCGATTCCGGCGGCAGATCCGAGTCGTAGCCTTCGATGTCCACGCGGGGCGTCATCTCGTCATTGGCGTGCAGTTCCGAGAGCCGCAAGACGCCTTCTATCATCTTCTCGTCCTCGAGCGCGAACTCCCCGCTCTCCGCCGCCACCTCCAATACGCTTACGAGTTCCGCGTCCGAAAGCGCACGGCGCTCGCGCGTCAAAGCCTTGGCATACGCGCGGGACGAAAACTGGAAGAACACCGTGAGCGGCTTCAGGATTACCATCAGAAACAGCATAATGCGCGCGCAAAAAGGCGCGACGAACTCCCCGTAACGAAGCGCCAGCCGCTTGGGCGTAATCTCACCAAACGCCAAAAGCAGAATCGTCATGACCGGAACGGCCAGCGCGCCGCCACCGTGTGGAATGCACACTGACAATACCAGGTACCCGAGCGTGGCCGCGGCAAAATTGACAAAGGTATTCCCGACAAGCAGGGTGGAAAGGAGCGCCGCGGAATTCGCGAGACACAATGAAATACGAGCATCGTCCACGGCGCTCCGTGCGCGGATACGCGCACGCTGGGCCCCTGTCAGCGAAAAAAGAGCCGTCTCAGAGCCAGAAAAGAGCGCGGACAGTGCCAAAAGCACGATCAACGCACCTGTCTCAAGACAAATAACCATTCGTCAGAAATGTTTGACGCGCGGCGTCCAATTCGCGGCTTCTTCCGGCGAAAAGACGCCAAAAGCCATGACTATGAGCCGGTCGCCTACCTTCCCCTGATGCGCCGCGGCGCCATTCAAACAGCAGACATGGGAACCGCGCGCGCCGGCAATCGCATAGGTCTCAAATCGGTTTCCGTTCTCCACGTCGGCGCAGAGAATCTTTTCGTAGGGGACAATCCCCACCGCCTCCATGTCATCGGGGTCAAGCGTCAACGAGCCTTCGTAGTCAAGACACGCCTCGGTCACACGAATGCGATGGAGTTTCGCCTTTAACAAAGTCAGTTGCATATCAGTCGCCTAATTTCTTGTGGATCATTTCGGCCGTTATCGTAACCTTTTTCATCTTGCTGTTGCCGGGCGCTTCATACATGATATCGGTCATCAACCGTTCCATCTCGGCCCGTAGTCCGCGCGCACCCGTCTTGCGAACAAGCGCCATGCGCGCCAATTCGCGCAAAGCTTCCGTCTCGAACACAAGTTCAACGCCATCCATCGCCAGCAACTTTGTATATTGCTTGACGAGGGAATTCTTGGGCTCCGTCAAAATCCGCACAAGGTCGTCTTCCGTGAGTTCCTCCAGTGCCGTCACGATCGGCAAACGTCCGATAAACTCGGGGATGAGTCCGAATTTGACAAAGTCCTGCGGACGCGCCTGTCGCAAAAGGCTGGTCAAACTCCCTTGTTCGGACGCGACCGCCGTACCATCCTCGCGCGCGAATCCGATTTCGCGCTTGCCCGTGCGTTCGGCAATGATCTTGTCCAACCCGACGAACGCGCCGCCGCAAATGAAGAGGATGTTCTTGGTGTCCACTTCTATGTATTCCTGATCCGGGTGCTTACGCCCGCCCTTCGGAGGAACGCGGCAAATCGTGCCTTCCAGGATCTTCAGAAGCGCCTGCTGCACGCCCTCGCCCGAAACGTCGCGCGTAATGGAGACGTTATCCGTCTTGGACGCGATCTTGTCGATCTCGTCCACATAGATGATGCCGCGTTGCGCTTGCGCGACGTCCCCGTTGGCATTCTGCAGAAGATAGCGCACGAGATTTTCCACATCCTCGCCCACATACCCCGCTTGCGTCAGAACCGTCGCGTCGCCAATGGCAAAGGGGACGCCAAGCATCTTCGCCAGCGTGCGGGCAAGAAGCGTCTTTCCGGTGCCGGTCGGACCCAGCATCAGGATGTTGGACTTCTCGATATCCACGCCGGCCAGTGGATCTTCCCCGTCTTTCTTTTCCGCGGCGCTTTCCAAACGCCGATAGTGGTTATGGACGGCTACCGCCAAAACCTTCTTCGTCTCGTCATGCCCTATGACGTACTGGTCGAGGAATTGCTTGATTTCACGCGGAGAAGGCGTGGGCGGCAACTTCTTTGAAGATTCCTTGTCCGTCTCCTCGTTTTCTTTTGAATCAAGAACGCGGTTGATATATCTCACGCAGTCGACGCAGATGTTGCCATCTGCGCCGGGAATCAAAGCGACTTCTTTCGCGGAACGCCCGCAGAACGAACAATGTTCGTCTTTCTTCTTCATGCCTCGATAACCTTGTCTATAAGCCCCCACTCGCGCGCCTCTTCGGCGGACATGAAATGGTCGCGGTCCGTATCCTTCACGACGTCCTCTTTCTTCTTGCCCGCATGCTGGGCGAGAATGCCGTTGAGAATGTCCTTCAAACGCAGGATCTCGCGTGCCGTGATTTCGATGTCGCTCGCCTTGCCTTCGGCGCCGCCCCAGGGCTGGTGGATCATGATCCGCGCATGGGGCAGCGCGTAGCGCAGGCCTTTGCGTCCGGCCGTGAGAAGAACGGCGCCCATGGAGGCGGCCTGGCCGATGCAGTAGGTCGCTATCGGACAGCTGACGAACTGCATCGTGTCATAGATGGCCAATCCCGCCGTCACGCTGCCGCCCGGCGAGTTCACATAGACATTGATCTGCTTCTTGGGGTCCTGCGACTGCAGAAAGAGCAGCTGCGCAACCACCGCGTTGGCCATTTCGTCGTTCACTTCACCCGAAATGAAGACGATACGGTCTAGCAAAAGCCGCGAGTAGATGTCATACGTGCGCTCGCCGCGCCCCGTTTGCTCCACGACATAGGGTATCATATAGCCTTTTTCCATCGGACGCTCCCGTCTGAATGAGAAATTACTTCTTCGCCTCGGCCAGAACGAGATCCAGGACCTTCTTACCCACGTCTTCGCTCGTGCCGTCCATCTTCTCGGCCTTGGCGATCGCGTCAATGACGTACCACAGGCGCACCTGACGCACCGCGGCGTCTTCCGCATCCTTGAGAATCTTTTCGCGATTCTGCTCGAAGTAGGAGGCGTCCAGACCGGACTGCTGCGCGCGCTGCGCGATATCCGAGAGAATATAATCGCGTGTCTGGCGAACCTGTGACGCCGGAACGGCGAAATCGACCTTCTTCAACAGGAGTTCGGTGGCTTCATTCTCGCGACGCGTCGCTTCCTGTTTGTCCGCCGCCTTCTGCATCTGCTCGCGGATGTACGCCGTCAACTTCTCGATCGACTCGGCATTCTCCTTGAACTGCGGCTTGAGCTGCTCGAGAAACGCCGCGTCGTCCGGGAGAACACGGCGGCGCAGACCCTTCAGCGTCACGGTGTACACGCCCTTCTTGCCGCGCACGCCTCCCTCGAAATAATCCTTGTCGAACGCGACCGCGATGTCCGCCTTCGTCTCGCCGACCTTCATGCCCTTCAGCGCCGCGAGAATTTCCGGGATGAAGCGCCCTTCCGAAAGCTGCGTCCAGAAGCCCTTGCCTTCCGCCAACATCTTCGCTGCCGGCGCGAATTCGAGAACCGACTTGCCGTCGATCGTTCCGGAATAGTCGATTTGCACGAAATCGCCTTCGTTTGCCGCGTCGCCTTCCGTCGCGTCCTCATACTTCGCGCAGGCCTCGCGCAACTTGTCCACCTGCGCCTGGACGTCCGCATCCTTGACCGTCACGTCGTTGAAGGTCATTTTCAGACCCTTGTAGGTCGGGACCTTGAAAGCCGGCTTGACCTCGACAACCACGGAAATCGTCGCGCCGTTCGCGTCGTGCTTGATCTCCTTCAGCTCCGCCAGCGCGACATAGGAGTCCGCCAGGTTCGCATCCTTGAGCGCGGCGCCCAAATTGCCCGACACGAGTTTCTCGCGGATCTTGTCCTCGAGCATCGCGCCAAAATTCTTGCGAATCAAAGCCAAGGGAACCTTCCCCGGACGGAATCCGGGCAACTGCGCCTCGCGCACAAACTGCTTTTCGACATCTTTCACGGCCGCATTCGCCGCATCCGCATCAAGCTCAAACGTGAGCTGCACCTGACAATTGTCCAAATTCTTCGTTTCGGTCTTCATATCTATCATATACTCCTATGAGTGGTGTACAAACACATATTTTATCATATTTTTCGCGTTTTGGGGAGAGCCTGGCGAAAAAAACCGCAAAAAAAGCACGACTCACTATGCCGATTTACTGGTGGGACTGGGGAGAATCGAACTCCCAACCTACGGTTTAGGAAACCGTCGCTCTGTCCAGTTGAGCTACAATCCCAAAATTTGACGTATATTATACCACGATTAGCCCAGGAAGAGCAAGGGGAAAGCGTCCGGGTCTTTAAAATGGCTGGCCATCCGCCTAGGAAAGCCGCTCCGGATTGAACGCGGCATTGTTCGACCGGAATGAATCATCATAGCGCGCATGGGCAAAAACGCCTTCCGAAACCGCTACTGGGAACGCCTGCTTCCGCCACCATGCCCCGCGATTCAGCACGATTTCAGGTACATAGCGCCCGTTGAGCGTGGCGGACCCCGCCTTGTGCGCGTCTATCCAATCAAATACCTTCAATATGAAGTCCCGCGAGGCCGCAAAGGGCTGATCCGTATAGTCGATAAAGGCGGATGTCGACAAAAAGAGGCTCCCATCGCGCCGAAAAACATCCGGAAAGCGCGCCGCTGGGTTCTCGTACGCATCCACCGCGCGCCCCTTGAGCTGGGCCGCCTTTCTGGGACGCAGCCAACGCCGCATAAGGCGCCCCAGTCCCGGGCCCCAATAGCGGTTGAACTTCATTTTGTCCGAGAATCCCGGCTCGAAACGATTGCGCAACCTCACCCACTCGACGCGACCGTTCCGAAGCGCCGAAAACGCATCCGAGAGGCACGCCGCGAGCACATCCGGCGCCACGCAAACCGGATTGTCATTCTGGCAACTGACGACAATATCCCCCGAAAGGGACTTGAGAAGCGCGTGCGTTCCGCCTAAAATCCCCAAATTCTCCGACGTGCCGCGGGCCTCGAAGCCGAATTGGGCGGCTAGCGCCCGGTCTTCGTCGGAAATCTCATTGAACCAAATAACCCGCTCGTCCACATACGGCAAAAGTGCCGCGTAGGAACGCAACGTGCGCGTCAAAGTCTTGTGCGCATGCCAGGAAAGAATGCCCAATGAAACCATAGACCCTTATTTTACCAAAATGCCGCGTCTCTTGTCTAGCCCCGCGTCCCTATTCGCCCAAAAACGCGGCATTTCGCCCGAAATCAGGAGTTAGCCGGCGGGAGCCGGACAAAATTCCCACGGGATTTTATCTGAATCCCCGTTGGACATTGTTTCTTTCCCGCGGGGAAATGCAAGCCGCCCAGCGGTCGCACCCGTGCCCCCTTCTCGGCGCTCCTTCACCAAGGGCTCCGTCTGATCAATCCCCGCTTGGCCGGCGGCGAAAGACAAAGCCCCAGATTTTGAAGAAATACTTCAAATAAATGAGCGGCAGGCAGCTCCAATATCCATTGGCGCGCAACGCGCGGAGATCCTCGCGGTTGATCTCGACGTTGCTCTTGATGCCCGCCGTCGAAGCGCCCCCCAGGCGCATTACAACCACGCAGCGCGGCAAATAACGCGTACGCGCCTTGTGCTTCCACAAAAACCGCATTACAAGCTCGAAATCCGCGCAAATGCGATAATCAAGCGAATACGCGCCATAGCGCGCGAACAGTTCGCGCCGGCAATAGAAACTCGGATGCGGC
Organism: Verrucomicrobia bacterium UBA740; assembly: GCA_002298665.1. Classification (GTDB taxonomy): domain Bacteria; phylum Verrucomicrobiota; class Kiritimatiellia; order RFP12; family UBA1067; genus UBA1067. The sequence goes on from DBKW01000015.1 coordinate 10,596, forward strand.
ACCATCACGGCAAAGCGAAACATCCACGGACGAAACGCCCGCGCCGAGCAATACCGAACCGTCGGACCGCCCAATTCGCGCACAAAACGAATGTCCGCGTAAACCGCGTCCACATCCTCCGTGAAAGCATTGGCAATCGCGGCGAGCGTGGTGTCGTCCGCCAAGACATCGTCCGCATTCAAAATGCCGACGATATCGCCCGTTGCAATGGCGATCCCCTTATTTATGGCATCATACATGCCCTTGTCGCGACCACTCGTCCAGCGGACCTCGAGTTTGGGATTCTGGCGTACCGCGTCCGAAGCCACGAACGCGGCGATTTGAGCGAGGGTGCCATCCGTCGATCCCCCGTCCATGATCAGATACTCGATTTCCGCGTTCTTTTGCCGCGCTACGCTTGCGAGTGTCTCGCCGATTGTCTTTTCGACGTTGTAGCAGGCGGTTATGAGAGATATTTTCATGTTTTGTCTAGGTATTTTCCCGATTCACCGACTTTGGACGCTGCGCCGGGGCGGGCAGGGACGCGAGAAGCGCCTGGCACCCCCTTTGAACATCGCGATAGGTTTCCTCGAAATTTCCCGTATACCAGGGGTCGGCGATATCGCCCGTCTCGCCTGCGAAGGAGAGGAGCTTGCGGATTTTGCCGCGGTCGGCCGGGTAAACGCGCGCCTTGAGATCCGCCTCGTTCGCCGCGTCCATGCCGATCAGCCAGTCGTAGCGCCCGGCGTCCGCCGCGGTGAAAAGCCACGCCGCGCGCGGCGTAAAAGGGATGCCCTCCCGCTGCAAAATGCGCCGCGTGCCGCGATGGATGTCGCTCCCGAGTTCGTCCGTATGAAGCGCCGCGGAATCCACGGCGACATCGTCCCGTCCGGCGCGCCGCAAGAGGTCCTTCATGACGAATTCCGCCATGGGCGAGCGGCAGATGTTGCCGTGGCACAGAAAGAGTATGTTCATCGCTCAGGACACGAAACGTTGCACGACGCCCGTCACGAAGATGACGAGCATGAGCGCCGGGATGGCGTAAAGATAGTAGGGGCGAAGCCAATCCGGGAGCTTCCACCCCGCCCCCGTGGAAACTTCGCGGCGGAAGTTCGCCCACCCCCAGCCCCACGCGGCGTTGGACGCGAAAAGTCCCTGAATGAGCGCCCCGAGCGGTAGCCAGACCTGGCTCACGGCGAAATCCTCCCAGTCCAGCACCCCGTCCCACATCACGCAGGGCATCGCGCACAGAGCCACCCCCACGCCCACGAAAAGGGACGCCTTGCGGCGCGAAAAGCTCTTCAGTTCCATGAGCGCGGCGATGAGGCTTTCGAAAACGGCGATGACCGTCGTGAAGGCGGCGAACGCCAGGAACAGGAAGAACGCGGCGCCCCAGAGGCGGCCGCCCGCCATTTGGGCGAATACCTGGGGAAGCGCGACAAAGATGAGCCCCGGACCTTGCGTATAGGGGACGCCGTACGTCGAGCAGACGGGGAAGATGACCAGTCCGGCGAGGAACGCAACGAACGTGTCGATCGCGATGATCCAGATGGACTCCTTCACGAGCGTATGTTCCTTGCCGATGTAGCTGCCGCAAATCGCCATGGATCCCGCGCCCAGCGAAAGCGTGAAGAAGGCCTGCCCCATCGCCTCGAACGTCGCCCGCAGGGGGTGTTCCATGAACTTGGCCCAGTCCGGCTTCAGGTAGAAGGCCAGCCCCTCCGCGGCGCCCGGCAGGGTGACGGCGCGCACGACCAGTATGCACAAAAGGACGAGAAGCGAAATCATCATCCACTTCGTTGCGCGCTCCACGCCCTTCACGACCCCCATAAGGCAGACAAGCGTGGAAACGGCGACCGTGCCGATCGTCAGCGCGGCGCAAAACGGACGGTTCGCCGTCAGCGCCTTGAACGCGCCGCCGAAGTCCGCCGTCGGTCGGGTGTCGAAGACGAAATCGCCCGTGTACTTCACGAGCCAGCCGGCGACGTCCGTATAGTAGATCATCAGGACGAAGGGCCCCGTCGCGACAAGGACGCCCAGGACGCGCCAGAAGCGCTTCCACCCCGGCGGCGCCAAAACGGGCAGGGCGGCGGCGAGGCTCCGGTTCGCGCCGCGCCCGATGCCCAGCTCGGCCATCAGAAGCGGCAGCCCCAACAGGAAGAGGAAGGCGAAATAGACGACGACGAACGCCGCGCCCCCGTTGTTGCCGACTATGTAGGGAAATCGCCACACGTTCCCCAGCCCCACGGCGCACCCCGCCGCCAGCATCAGGAAACCCAGACGGTTGCTCAAGCTTTCGCGCATGACTCCTCCTCCCCGTTGTGCGTCAGGACGCGAACTTCTGGTAGATGCCCATCACGAAGATGACCAGGACAAGTATCGGTATGACGATCGTGTAGTGCCACCGGAACCAGTCCGGCAGGCCCCAGCCCGCCCCCGTCGACACTTCGCGGCGGAAGTTCTCCCAGCCCCAGCCCCACTTCGAGTTGACGGCGAAGAGCCCCATCACAAGCGACCCGAGCGGCAGCCAAACCTGGCTCACGGCGAAATCCTCCCAGTCCAGAACCCCGTCCCACAGCACGCACGGCAGGGCGCACAGGGCGATCGCCGGCCCGACGAGCGCCGCGGCCTTCACGCGCGACCAGTTTAAGGAGTCCATCAAGCCGGCTATGAGGCTTTCGATGACCGCGATGATCGTCGTGAGCGCGGCGAACGCCAGGAACAGGAAGAATATCGCGCCCCAGACGACCCCGCCCGTCATGCGCGCGAAAACCTCGGGCAGCGCCACGAAGATGAGCCCCGGACCCTGCGTGTAGGCGACGCCGTAGGCGGAGCACGCCGGGAAAATCACAAGCCCCGCCATGAACGCGACAAACGTGTCGATGACGATGATCCAGATGGACTCCTTCGCGAGCGAATGCTCCTTGCCGATGTAGCTGCCGCAGATCGTCATCGCCCCGACGCCCAGGGAAAGGGTGAAGAACGCCTGCCCCATCGCGTCGAACGCGGCCTGGACGGGATGTTCCATGAACCGTCCCCAATCGGGTCTCAGGTAGAAGTCGAGACCTTCCGCCGCGCCGGGCAGGGTGACCGCCCGCACGACGAGCGCGCCCAGAAGGACGAGAAGCGAAATCATCATCCACTTCGTCACGCGCTCCACCCCCCTCACCACGCCGAGAAGGCAGATGACGGTGGAAAACGCCACCACGCCCAGCATGTACTTCGCACAGAGCGCCTTGTTCGCGAGAAGGCCGCCGAACGCCGCGGGGAAGTCCTTCGCGGGGGCGGTGTTCGTCGCATAGTCCGCCGTGTATTTCACGAGCCACCCGGCCACGTCCGTGTAGTAGATCATCAGCACAAAGCACCCGGCGGCGATCAAAAAGCCCATCTTGTGCCAGAAGCGCTTCGTCTTCTCAGGCGCCAGCAGGGCCAGCGACTCCGTCACGCAACGCCTGGCGGCGCGCCCGTTGGCGAGTTCGGACGTCAACAGGGGGAACCCCAGCAGCAGCAGGAAGGCGAAATACACCAATACGAAGGCCGCCCCGCCGTTCTTGCCCACGATGTACGGAAAACGCCATACGTTGCCGAGTCCGACGGCACAGCCGGCCGCCATCATCAGGAACCCCAACCGATTACTTAGTTTTTCTCTCATGGCTGAAATTATACCTTTTCTAAGCGCATTCTGCAAGCGGAATCTGCACATTGTCGTGTAGAAAGCAAAACCG